>JAJZOL010000034.1 GCA_021811565.1 bacterium
CGTCCTCCAGTGTTATTCTCATGTGATCTCCACCCACGCTTCCAACCCATAGGGCTTGCACACCGTATTTATCCGCGATGGATTCTATTCTCTTGAGGTGTCTTTCGCTCCGTAATGAGACAAGGATGCGTGACTGCTCTTCACCAAAGAGTATGGCGGATGCCTGCAAACCTCCGAGTTTATCGGATCGAATCAATGCAGCCACGCCTAAATTGTTGTAAAAACAACTCTCAGCCAGACAAACCGACAACCCGCCATCGGAGCAATCATGTGCCGACACTATGAGCCGATCAGCAATCGCCTCCAGCAGGCAGGAGTGAAGCCTTTTTTCCGCTTCCAAGTCTATCATTGGCGGCTTTCCGGCTTCGATACCATGGATTCGAGAGAGATACTCGCTGCCTCCCAAACCACCGCAAGGGTCGTTTCCTGCCCGAAGCAACACAAGTACGTCGCCCTCCTCCTCGAATCCAGCGCCGCAACGCCTGTTCACATCGTCCAAAATCCCCAACATGCCGATAACCGGAGTCGGGTGGATCGGACCATCCGGGGTTTCATTGTAAAAAGAGACATTGCCGGATACCACCGGAGTTCCAAATATCTCCGTCGCATTGGCGATACCCTCCACCGCTCGTTTAAATTGCCAGAAATTCGATGGCTTCTCCGGATTAGCGAAATTCAGACAGTCCGTCACCGCAGCAGGCCTCGCGCCGACGCACACCACATTTCGAGCCGCTTCCGCCACCGCAATCTGTCCACCGACAAAGGGATCGAGATAACAGTACCTGCCGTTGCCATCCGTCTTCAAGGCGATGCCCATCTGTGTTTCACGTATTCTTAATACTGCGGCGTCCCCGTCTCCAGGTCCGAGCGCGGTTTGAGTCTGCACCATTGAATCATATTGATGGGTAACCCACTCCTTGCAGGCTATGGTTGGTGAGGCGAGCAACATCTCCAATACGGCGTTATAGTCGGCAGGCTCCGGAACGGATAAGGGATCAAACGCTTGCACGGTCCGGATATATTCAGGCTCGGCGGTTTCCAGTTGATATGTGGGACATTCATCGGTAAGGGATTTTGCGGGTATCTCCGCAGCCAGTTTGTCACCGTTCCACACATGCACAATGCCGTCATCGGTCACTTCACCAATGACCACGGCATTCAGTTCCCATTTTCGAAAAATCGACGCTATCTTTTCCTCGGTTCCCTTGCGGCAAATCGCGAGCATTCTTTCCTGAGATTCGGAAAGCATCACCTCGTAGGGCGTCATGCCAGTTTCGCGTTGGGGAACTTTGGATACATCGATGCGCATCCCCGTTCCGCCCTTTGTTGCGGTTTCACAGGTGGAGCACGTCAATCCCGCCGCCCCCATGTCCTGAATTCCCACGACATCGCCCGTCGCCAATGCCTCAAGAGTAGCTTCGATAAGCAGTTTCTCCATGAATGGATCGCCCATCTGGACGTTGGGACGTCGGTTTTCCGAATCCGGCCCCAGCTCCACCGAGGCGAACGTGGCGCCGTGAATGCCATCTTTGCCCGTGCTGGAGCCCACATATAATACGGGATTCCCGAGCCCATGCGCGGCGGCGCTTGCGATTCCATTCAAATCCACCACGCCAACCGCCATTGCGTTCACCAACGGGTTTCCAGCATACGATTTGTGGAACATAACCTCGCCCGCGACGGTTGGCACGCCGACGCAGTTCCCGTAGTGCTGGATGCCGTCAACCACATGCTCGAATAGAAAGCGGTTACGTGCACACTCATCGCCGCCTTCGATTTCACCGAACCGAAGGCTGTTGAGATTGGCTATGGGGCGGGCGCCCATCGTGAAGATATCTCTCAGGATGCCGCCAACGCCTGTCGCGGCTCCTTGGAAAGGCTCAACGGCGGAGGGGTGATTGTGCGATTCCATCTTGAAAACGATACCCAAACGGTCATTCAACGGGATGACGCCCGCATTTTCCAGCGTACCTTTCTCCTGCGCCTCGCGGTAATTTTTAAACAGCGCCAGAATTGGACGGGAATATTTGTAACCGCAATGCTCTGACCACATCACGGCGTACATTCCCAATTCGGTTTCGGTGGGCTCGCGTCCCAATATCCTTACGATTTGCTGATACTCGGCATCGCTCAATCCCATCTCACGATATATGTCAGGATTAATCACTGGGGTCCTCTGGAAATCTCGGTTTGATCGCCCTTAAGGCGCTGGATGAATAGGTGGATCGTAAAAAACTCATATTTGCTCGAATAATTGCATCCGTCATCATCAAGGTGCAATCCCAATCAGGAAATATGAGATTCGGTCGCTTTTTGATACTCCTTAGTTAGTATATCGTAAACCATGCCGAATGGTCAACCACAAGCCCGCCGGGAACCAATCATGTTCCATTCTTTCCATCCAATGCAAAGGCACCCTGTGGATCGAGCGTGAAAATAAAAAATAAAAAAAGTTGTTTGACAGAGTATTTCAAACGTGATATAATAAACGTGTGCGGTGATACGTGTACTTCACTTTTTGAGTATTAAAATGGTATTCTGAAATCATGAAAACCAGAGTGACAATCAAGGACATTGCTCGTCAGTTGAATTTATCCCACGCCACGGTGTCGCGAGCGCTAAATCGGTCTGATGATCCTTTCATCTCCGTTGCAACGCGTGAACGCGTTCGCAAAACCGCCGAGGAGATGAATTATCAACCGAATCATGCCGCGCGTGCGTTGGTGACGGGAAAAACCGGCATCATCACCATGTGGCTTTGGTCCGAAGGGAGACAAGGAAGCTATCACGCCAGAGTCTCTCAATTCATGCAAGCGCAACTGGAACCGGAGCCGTATCAGCTCATTATCGATTTGATGAGTTACAAAAGCCTTGGCTTCGGCAAGGAAAAGCTGATGTCCCCTTGGGCTGTGGATGGGATTATCGCTCATGAAGCGGATCCGGTACTCAGTAAATTAAACGGCGACAGCGCAATATTTCCCATCCCCATCGTGAGTATGGGGGCGTACCAGTTAATGTACACGCAGGACTTGGTGGGGGTGGATATTCGGCCGGGATCGGATGCGGCGATGGATCATCTCATTTTAGGCGGAAGAAAACGGATTGCCTACCTTACAGACGATCTGCCTCATCGCGTCACGGACGCCCGATATGTCGCTTACACTGTTAAAATGGAAGAAGCCGGTTTTCCGACGGAGTTCATTCCTTTGGAGAACCCTCTGAGAGCGGTTGTGCGCACAAAAATGCGCGAATATCTGGAAAGTCACCAACCTCCGGAAGCCATATTCTGCCATAACGATGATATGGCTATTGCCGCCTATCGCGCCTTGTGCGACTTGGGCATTCGATGCCCGGACGATGTGGCGTTGGTGGGTTGCGACGGCATAGAGGATACGGAGTATTTGGAAACGCCAATCACCACGATCGTGCAACCTATGGAGAGGATGTGCGAGCTTGCCTGGGAATACCTCAGCCGTCGAATGAAGGACCCTTCCACCCCAATCCAACAGACTTGGCTGCCTGCGAAATTGGAAATTAGGGAATCCTCCATGAGTTAAGGTCATTGCAATATTTGATGCCAAGGTTTATCAGCGAATCATTGCAAATCGATATGAGCCTCGTATTCATAATTATCAATTGCCGTTTTTTGTTTATGGTTGGAAGGATTTTGCATTATTATCATTTAAGTGAGCTCAATAACTATGTTTTTTGATATTTGTGATTAATTGCCATTTTTCATGACAGACCCACACTTTCGTATTGCGTCGATTTATTTGGAAGGAGCATAAGGATGAAAAAAACAGCATTTACGCTTATTGAACTGCTCGTAGTTATTGCTATTATAGCTATACTTGCGGCAATCCTGTTTCCTGTCTTCGCCCAAGCCAGGGAAAAGGCGCGACAAGCGGTATGCGAATCCAATTTGAAACAGATTGGACTTGGCTTGATGATGTACACCCAGGACTATGACGAAACCTATCCTCATGAGAACTATATGTCCAGTTGGCCCTGGTACACTTGGTCCAGCGCCTGGTGCATACAGCCGTATCTTAAAAGCACAGGGATTTACACATGCCCCTCGGATAGTTTTCAAACCACGAACATGACACCGCAACAATTCGGATTGAGACCTACCCAAACCCCGTCGCCAATCAGCTATATGCCAAATGCTATCGGTCCCAAATGGGGCGGCATGTTTGGGGTCAGCAATCCCCAAGGGCTGTTTTCGTATCAAGGATATGCTGGTGGTGCGGGAATGAATGTGACGGAGGCCAGCATTCAGAATCCTTCGAATCTTTTCGCGATTGTGGAAGGAATGCCGCAAATATACGGTCATTACTGGGGATGTGGACAATGGCTCAACAGCGAGTGCGACTGGTGCTATCAATGGTGGAACGGACCCACCAATGCTATCACTATGGATTGGGAGGTGTACGTGTACGCCTTCGCCTCCTCGGGTGACCCATCCTATCCTGCCTGGCAGAAACATTCGGGAGGCAGCAATGTGTTGTTCGCCGACGGGCATGTTAAAGCCGTACGATCCGGGGAGTTTATCAAGCCCGACCATTGGATTATTAACATCAACTGACATGAACTGTAAAAGGAGCGACAAATGAGGAAAATAGCGCTTTTGTGCGCCTCTTTCGTACTTGCCACCACAGCAATCGGATTCGTGTCCGGATGCCAGCAACAGAATAACGGATTGGATAAGTCCGAGCAGCAGATGGCGGATCGACTTACGGAGATCGCGCAGAAATCGGGTGGGGATTGGAACAAGGTGTCCCAGGCGGATAAGGATTATGTAGTCAATCAAATATGCCATGGCAGCGTGCAGTCCGCTGAGATTCTGGTGGCGATGAAAGCGCACAAACCACAACCTGTCACTCCGGGCGCTCGTCCCGGCCAACAATAATGGCATGTTGTGTGAATTTGTGATATAGTGAGGTGTTGGAATTTATGATGAGGGGGATCATCCCCCTCTTTTCTTTTTTTCTTATTCATTTCACCTTACATCATTTGAAAGGCTACAAATCGATGTCCGATGTCATACCCGTCGCATCCGTCCCCGGTATCGTCATCGACCATATTCCCGCTTCATCCGAATGCTACATCGGATCTCCTTCACTCGCTGTTATGCCGGATGGTACCTATGTTGCGTCTCACGATATTTTTGGTCCTGGGAGCGGATTCAACCAAACCAAAATCTTTAACTCGTATGATCAAGGGCGAACATGGATTCCGCGATCGAAGATTGAAGGACAATTCTGGTCATCCCTCTTTATACATAAGGGATATCTTTATTTAATGGGGACCTCCGAAGAGTATGGGAATGTGATTATAAGGAGATCGGAGGATGGCGGCGGAACCTGGACCACCCCCACCTCCGAACCCAACGGACTTTTGATGAAGGACGCCAAATATCATTGTGCACCGGTGCCAGTTGTTACACACAAAGGACGGATTTGGAGGGCGATGGAGGATGCCATGGGGCAAGGTGGGTGGCCGAATCACTTTCGCAGTTTCATGATGTCCGCTCCAGACGATTCGGATCCGCTTCGGGCGGATAGTTGGATAGGCACTAATCGCATTGAGAGGAATATCGACTGGCTAGACGGGGCGTTTCAGGGCTGGTTGGAAGGAAATGCGGTGGTTTCGCCTATGGGTGAAATCGTAAACATCCTGCGAGTGGATCATCCTGGGGACGATGAAAAAGCTGCGTTGGTGCATATATCCCCGGATGGAATAAACTCCGAGTTTGACCCCAAAAATGATTTCATCTCGTTTCCGGGGGGATGCAAAAAATTCACAATTCGATACGACACGCTCTCAAAGGGGTATTGGGCGCTCGTGAATCCCGTCATCGGCGAACATCCCGATCTGTCTCCGGGAAATGTGCGCAATAACCTGGCGTTATCATTTTCTTCCGATCTACGCCATTGGGAGATGAGGTCCATTTTGCTGAGCCATCCGGATATGCGATATCACGGCTTTCAATATGTGGATTGGCTCATTTCCAGGGAGGATATCATCGCTGTCTCACGCACTGCATATGATGACGGTTTTGGAGGTGCGCACACTCAGCACGACGCGAACTTCATGACTTTTCATAGGTTCAAGAGATTTCGACTGAAGAAGGGTCTGTGAGAGGAATCGCCGTTTTGGAAAACCGCTATACGAGAAATAGGGCTTGTGTAATGCCATGATCTCCCAACCATCCCATTGGCGTTAACGGCTAAAAAGCCCCTCTCATCATTTTTCTCCCTTGTCCTCTTTCACGCCAAATTCATCGCGAAAATGCGCAAGTCGCTCATCTCCTCCATTGCATACCGCACACCCTCTCTGCCTAATCCCGAGCTCTTAACACCTCCGTATGGCATGCCGTCCATCCGATAGGTTGGAGCGTCGTTAAGGATCACTCCTCCCGTTTCCAGTCCCTCGAACGCTAGGAACGCCTTGCGTATGTCGTTGGTAAACACGCCCGCTTGCAATCCGTAGTGCGAGTCGTTGACCTTCGCCAATGCCTCATCCCAAGTTTTATAGGGAGAGACGGTGACTACCGGTCCGAAAACCTCCTCGCAGGAGACCTTCATGGATGGCGGAACATTGGTGAGCACGGACGGCTCCACCATTCGTCCTTTTCGATCTCCGCCGGTTAATATTTCGGCGCCGTTATCGACCGCCTCGTTGATCCATCTTTCCAAACGTTCGGCTTCTCTGTCGCTGATTATAGGACCCACTTGAGTGGCTTCATCCAAGGGGTTTCCCATGCGCAAGTTCCGTACCAAGGGGATGAATCCGGAAAGGAACCTATCGTAAATCGTCTCCGCCACGAAAATGCGTTGAACGGAGATGCATGTTTGCCCTGCGTACACAAACCCTCCTGAGACGCAACGCTGAATGGCGAAATCCAAGTCCGCATCCGAATCGATTACCACCGCTGCATTGCCTCCAAGCTCCAACATCACCTTTTTGTTTCCGGCAAGTGAGCGTAGACGCCAACCCACCTGTGCGCTTCCCGTGAAGGAGAGCATCCGAGGGCGCGGGTCGGTGACGAGTTGTTCCGCAATATCGTTTGTCGGAACGAGAATGTTCAACGCCCCTTTGGGAATGCCGGCATTCTCCGCCAACTCAGCGAAGAGGAGAGCGGCGCCAGGGGCGAGAGGGGAGGGTTTCCAGACAACGGAACAGCCCATGGCGAGAGCGGGAGCCACCTTGTGCATGCCTAGGTTCAGCGGGAAGTTGTAGGGGGTTATCCCAATGATCGGACCAACGGGGAATCTCCGAACGATTCCTAGCCTGGAAATGGACAATGAGTTCATGTCCAGAGGCATCACCTCTCCGCCGATTCGCTTTGCCTCTTCCTCTGCAAGAGTAAGGACATTGATAGCGCGATCCACTTCCACGCGAGCGTCCAGAATCGGCTTGCCCGCTTCAAGGGAAATGGTTTGAGCGAAATCCTCATGCCGCCGCCGCACACCATCGCGGAGACGCATAAGAATTTCCGCCCTCTGATAACTGGCCATGGCGCGTATTTTCGGGAACGCCTCGCAAGCGGCGGATATCGCATTCTCCAAATCCGCCTCACCGGCATAAGGAGCTAAGGCGACCGTTTCGCCGTCATATGGGTTTTGTACCGTTAACTCCTCATCGCTATCAATCCATTTCCCCCCGATCCACATCTTATATCTTCTTGACATGCCGTTACCTCCGCGAATTAGCTGCATACGCACCTTTCAAAGGTATTATACTTCAGACATGAAGTCAGCCATGATGAATTAGCTCGATAGAATCCCTCGAATCGATTTTCACGGGATCGTTATCGATCTAAAGTGTAACAGAGAGGACGATGATAGGCGCATGGGGGAGAAAGTCGAATTCTGGGTGTATTCCCATCAATTCCATGGCATGTGGTTTCTAAAAGATACCGTTCCATTCAAATAGGAGAGGATTTTCTTCGCCGCGTTGACATACGATTCCGGTGTGGCGGGAATGATCGTCACACTATGGTTGTTGTTTCCGACAAGCAGATAGTTGCCGTTAGGGGAGTAATCCAACCAGTTAATAGTGCACGCTTGATTATGAATGAGCATGATAGGATTAGCCATTCGATGTTTTTTCCAGGAGGCGAGCACATCGCTCACGTTCCAAATTCGGATCGTCCCATCCATTCCACCGATCGCGATTTTATCCCCCTTGCGATTGAAAACCGCGCAAAGGGCTTCGCCCAGCCCGCCTTGTATCTTCCCAATGAGGACGCCGGTGTGCGAATCCCAAAAATAAACGTGATGATCGCTATCCGCCGCAATGGCGATTTTTCCATTTGGCGAAAAACACGCCATATAGGGATGGTTTGATATTTGCGTGAAATAACCCGCCACTCTTCCCGAGGGAAGCAACCGAAATAGGATTCGACCGGTTTTGGCATCCCAGATAATCGAACTTCCATCCCTGCTAGAGGAGATAATACGCTTTGCATTCGGCGAGAACATTGCGGTGTAGATGTTGCCTAAATGCCCGGTCATTTTAATGATGCGCGCGCCGGTATGAACATTCCACAGGCTAATCGAGCCATCATATCCGGCGGTGAGCATGATCTTGCCGTCGGGAGAATACTGAACCGATTCCGCCGCGCCATCGTTCGTTTGAAACTGCCTAGAAACATCGGGCCTGCCCGAGTAATAGGTGACCGGCCAAATTCTTATCATGCCGTCCACGCAAGCCGTTGCGATCTCCTTTCCATCAGGGGAAAGGTCGCAATGTGTGATCGCGGATGGAGACCACACATTCATTATGGGATAATTTTTCTTTCGGTTGATGATGTAGAGATCACCGCCATGAGAGGAATAATAAAATTCATCGCCTTTCTTGTTAAATGAGACATCGCTAATAACGGCTCCGGTGCTAAATTGAATCTGATTTGTGAAGAGCCACACTTTGGCGGTATGGTCCTGACTCGCCGTGACTAACTCCCGGGAATCGGGGGAAAAGCTCGTCGCCATCACCGGCCCTGAGTGAGCGTCAATCGTGTATATCGGCGATTGATTTCCATCAGTGGCCCAAACAAATGCAAGATTGTCCCTGCCCCCCGATGCCAAATAAGTGTGCCTTGTCGATCCCTCCACATCCCAAACCCAGTCCCTTTGTCCGAGATAGTTTTTATATATCCGATTCTCATGCCATTCCCACGCTCTCACCATGCCTGACTTATCGGAAAAAAGGATTAGCCAGTTGTAACATGCGAAGTTGACGCAAAGAATTGGCGCGGGGCTGTTGGGCCCAGCATATTGAGTGCTATTCGTAAAACTTTGCAGTAACACGCCTGTTTTCAAATTCCATACTTTGATGATACCGTCATTCCCTCCCGTGACTACCTCCTGGTCATCATGTGAAATCGCCACAGACCAAAGGAATGTCTGGTCCATTTCGGAGGGATTCTTGCAGAGAAGCCAGGAAGTATGGTTATGCAAATCATAGACTCGCGCTGTAAACATCCAATGATGCATTGCGACGGTTACCACGTACCGGCTATCATCCGATATGGCGGCAGTCATGACCGGAATTCGTGAATCGGGAGGAGCAACCCATACTGGCGTTCGACGATCTGACGCACCTCCTTTTGCATTCCATAATTGCACGCCGGATTCATCGCTTGCGGTTAAAATATATTTACCGTCTCTGCTGAAAACTGCTGCGTTGATGTTTTGGACTGCATTCGGTTCCTTTTGAACGAGAAGCGTTTGTAATAGTTTGCCGTTCTTGGCATTCCAAATATAGGCGTATTTACCCTTTCCGGCTGTTAGGATGCGATGAGCATTATGCGAAAAGGAAGCGCAGAAAACGGGGACGGGATGTTTCAATGTCAGACGAAGGAAAATTCCTCGGTTAACCGCATTCGCCAAACCCTCCACAGCCGTTAGCGAAGGGAGTCGATGTTGTCTTAATTCAGGTTGCACAGCTCTCAAACCGTATTCCAACGCCTCAACTCCCGTGGAGACGTTAGTGGCGAACGCTGAGGCTATGCGTCCGGACATTGAATTGATATAAAGAGCGTCCTTTCGACTCCGTTCTCGTTCCAGCTTCACCTCGTTTTTCTGCAATTGGAATTGCGCTTCAAGACGATGCGTGGTGTGATAAACGAAACTCAATTGTTTTTCGGCAACGATTTTTTTGCGTTGGGCGTCGGTCAGGAAAGTCATCTCTCCTCTGATGGCGGATTTCAGTTTATTAATACCCGTTTGGAGAATATCGGTGCTATGAGTGAGTTGTCTGTTTTGAAGCATGACGCGCTTGGCGTCCATCTCCGTTTTTTTGGCGTATAACGTTTGATGAAATGCAAACCAAATGAGAATAAGGATTAGCGACCAAAAAACGGTGGCTCGTATAAATCCTACGGTTTCCGCCTTCCTTTGGCGTCGCACCTCCTCTCCGGGCATATTTGCGTATATCCATTTTTTGGAGAACACTCGCTTGTATATTCGATTACGGGAACGGAGAATTCCGTCCTCCTCCTTTACCACGCCCGCCAAGCGCAATATACTCGCCATCATATCCGTGGGCTCAAAACGAATCGGGGTCCTCCCTTTTAGGATTTTCGCGTAGAGGAGCAAGAGATTCACTTGATCGACTCCATCCTCCTGGAGGAGGATGCGATTTCTTGCGAAAGCAAGGTTGTCATCCATGCGCTCCGCTTGGGGGGTGAGGAATGTTGCCGAACAAATCCGATCCACATCGTGCGGAGTGCGGGATTCAGGCTCTTCCACGACGGCGCGGCATAATCGTTGCGTAAGATACGGATGCCCGCCGGTCCAATAAAGGATGCGTTTGATCAGCGTCTGACCACTGCGCCCGGTCGCCTCCAATCCCTTCATTAAAGGAGTCACCTCCTCTTCGGAAAAGTCCGACAAGTCGATGCGGCGCCCGATATTGAACGGTGTGGTGTAGGGATTGCGGATGAGATTTGATGGAATGGCGACACCAAGAAGGCAAAAAGTCAACCGCTCCATTTCCATTTGTTCGCTCCGTCGGTTGGAGCATTCGCGTATGGCTGCAAAAAATTCATCCGCTGAGAAGGGGAGGCTTCTTACGGCATCAATCTCATCCACGAAAATGACCAAAGGAGAGGGATCGCTATCGAGGATGATATCGCGCAGCGCAGACATCCAACGTTGAACCGGGCTTAAATTGGCGTTTGAGACCCAGAAATCCTCGATTCGAGCATCCAAGTGGAACATCTCCGCAATGGAGTAAAGCAATCCGAAGTACCACTGCTCGATGGATACGTTTTGTCCTAAGGAGGAGAGGTCCAGCACAGTTACTCGTACGCCATCGTTGCGAAGACGAGTCGCCACCCGCACCATGAGGGATGATTTGCCAACCTGTCGCGAATCTAGCACAAAGCAGAACTGTCCCGAGGAGAGAGATTGATATAAATCATCGTCCGCTTTTCTCGCTACGTAAGATGGAGCGTCCGGCGGAAGCGAACCACCAGTGATAAAATATGAAGACGTTTGTAATGAAAAATGATCGTTGGTCTTCATGCTCGCGCGATGATTGCCTTATATTTTCTTTTTCAGATATACCGCATACAATTCGCAACGCGGCTGCGACTTCAGGGGGGATTCTCCGCTTAAAACACCTGCGCTGCGCAGCCTGAAGAATGCCTCCTCCGGACAACTCTTTCCGGCGAGCGTCGCCTGCATCGCGCTGAGGAGTTCGGAATCCTCTCGAATGAGAGATGTCATATGCCGAAGGTGATCACCAAACGGACCGCTATCCTCCTCGGATTGGCGAATGAAGGAGTGGAAGTCCCCCTTTTTAAGAGATAACTCATAAAGACCGCGTCTTGCAAGATATGGGTGTCCTCCCGTCCACTGATAAAATTTTTCCATTTTTCGATCGTTGTCGAGGATTGAACCGTGCAGTTCATTGAGTTTGGAGATATCCGCGTAAGTGAAATCCTCCAATGTGACCCTTGTTCCCACATTGAAAGGCGATTTGTTAAGATCACGAATGTATAGATGCGCCTCTGTAGCCAATGCAAGGGCTATGGAGAGACGTCGCCAAGGTTTTTGCGGTTCCAAGCTGCGTTTCTCGTGCCAGGCGCGTAACATGGAGAAAATTTCCTCGCTGAAAGGGTACTTGAATAACCTGTCGACGCCATCCATTCCCCACACCAAAGGAGCCTTTAGGCTTGGTATGGTCACCTTGATGACAAATTGCTCAAGATTGAAAATTGGACTATGCAAGGGGTTCCACCATAGGTTGTCCGGTGTTTGGATGTTCAGTTGCGCCGCAGTCATCTCCATCAGTGAGCGACATAGGCATTCCATGGAGTTGAAACTTGACTTGTCAAGTATCTCGAAATTGGTGATGAGCGTTTCAGCTCCGCACTCACGTGCCGTCTGCATGGCACGAGCCAGAAGGGAGGATTTACCGCTTTGGCGTGGTCCTTTGATCACGAGCAGGCTATCCATTTCAATAATGGCGTTTTTCGTGATCGTATCCACATCTCGTTTGATATAATAACGGGAGTTGAGGGGTTCCGCCCCTCCTACCGATTCGTTCTGAGAGTCGATAGAACCGTCCCCATTTGAATATTCGTTTTGATTTTCCACTAGTTCGATGTACTTTCGCACCATTGATTTGGAAGGCTCAAGCCGGATTGGCTTCAGATAATCGATGTATCGATTGAAAAGGTTGATCGCTTTTATGCGCTCCCCGCCTGCAATCATCATCCCCATCAATTCATTCCATCCGTTTTCCTCTAAAGGATTATTCTTTACATATAGCGATTGGAATTTAATGGCGTTCGCATAATCCCTTCGCTCCACTGCAATTTTAGAGAGTGTGTGCAAGGCGTTCAAATAGTCCATCCTGTATTTCTCTCGATAATCCACTATCCAAGGATCTCCCCATTCCTCCAATAGAGGAGCGGTGTAAATCTTAACCGCTTTCTGCAAGGAGGAGACTGTGTTTTCCTCAATCGATTTGGAGAAATCGAATATGTCCGCCTCAATCCCCTCGGTTTTAAATCCTATGGATCCTCTGTCCCGGATGATGCGTTTGGATTCCTCCCCTAGATATCCTCTAAGGTTGGATATGCATTGCCTTAGCGAATCGGATTTCGTTTCCTCCGACCAGAGGGATTCAAGCAGATAGGTGTTGGACACCTGTTTTCCTTGTTTGAATACAAGGAAAACGAGGAGCCTATCCACTCCACGCGTCTCCATCTTATTCAACTGAGCTCCATCCACGGTGAGTTCAAGAGAGCCGAATAGTTTGATTTTAATCATCATAATCGATTGATGACGCCCTATGCCGAGCATTCCATGTTACATTAACATTTTACTCGGGTGAATGTGCGAATTTACTAAGGATCAGGATTTGTCACAATTCTGTCACACTTTACCCTAAGAATTCGCGGGAAACCATATCCATCCATGTAAACACATTTCGTTAACCCAAATAAGAAAGCCATGGGATTTTCCATGGCTTTCTTATTTGAGTTTGTTTTCGTATTGCGCGGATTAATGCACTAAGGTTGCCTCGACAACACTCTCTTTTTCAAGTCTGCGGTTGATTCTCAAACTCATCAGGAAGGCGATTCCCATCAACACCGCTGAAGCGTAATAGGGCACCCCCTCACCCATTTTTTGGAGCATCCAAGTGCCTAGCAATGGCGCAAACACTCTCGCCATGCTTCCCATGGATTGCTGCACCCCCATGATCGATCCCCGTTCCTCGGCATCCGCCGCCTTGGAAACCAGGCTGGAAAGAGAGGGGGTGAGGAATCCGTTGCCCATGGAAAGCATTGCGGCAAGGATGGTTAAAATGGTTAAGGAGTGATTCGCTCCAATAAAGAAGAGAGAAACGGTGAGTATCAACGATCCGATCCATACTAACCTGACTTCTCCTACTCTTTGAGCCAATCCCCCCATCACCGCTCCCTGCGAGAGAACCGCAACCACCCCCACAACGCCAAAAATCGGACCCACCATGGCTGCGGCGTGTTTTTCCAAAACACTCTCAGCGATCCACCCAGCTTGCCCGGGCTCCACGAATCGAAGCAATATGAACCAGGTAAAAGTCGCCTCCATCATTGAAAAGGCAAAGGAGGATGTCGTGAAGACTGTTAATAACTCTCCCAAGGTGGCGTGCTTGAACGCCTTTTTCATGCCGGATATATTAAATAACACGATCTTGCGAGCATGCTGCGTGTCACGATCTTGAATATGAGATTCCGGAAGAGCGAAAAAGGACCATATGAAATTAATCAAAGCCAGCCCTGAAACAAAAAACGCAGGCGCTGCGAGTCCATGCTTACCAAGAACTCCTCCTATCCAAGGCCCGGTGGAAAAACCTATTCCGAACGCCATTCCGATCATAGCCATGCCTCGGGAGCGTTTTTCGGGCGGCATCACATCGGCTATGTACGCTTGGGCTGTGGGGAGGCTTGCAGCGGTTAATATGCCCGCCATGATGCGTGCAAAGAATAGCATCCACATTTGCGCAGCCAAACCGTATATCAGAAAGGATACGCTTGAACCGATAAGACCTAGGAGAATAAACGGTCGTCTGCCATGAAGATCTGATAGCCTGCCCCAAATCGGTGAGAAGGTGAACACCATCAGGGAGTATACAGCCGTCAGCCAGCCTGCCATCATCGGACCTCCCCCGAATTGCTTCACATATAGAGGAAGCAATGGGAGGATGATACCGAAACCCAACAGGTCAATCATGACTGTAATGAATAGTATGATGAGGGGTGACTTTTTCATTGTTTGTTTATACGTGCAAAATAATGGAAATGTAACCTTTTTAACGAGTTTATAGGAAAATCACCGCTTTGTTTTCCACTCCCTTACCCGAAGATTAACTCTTTAGTGTCTTAAATTCCTTTTGATCGAGCGTTTCGCGCGTGTAGCATCTGGAATTCAAGATATCGCTCAATCGCCTGATCCAGTGCAGTCGCCACTCTCTCCCTACCCGCATTGGTGGCGATAAACTTATCATCGTGATGCGACGTCAAATCGCACATTTCCACCAATACGGTGGGTACACGGGCGAAAATCGATCCGGTAAGTACGCCTCCCTGATGCGATCCCACATAGGTGGAATCATCCGTCCGCACCGGATTAGCATGCAAATAGCCCTGCAATTTCACTTTCAACACGCCATCCAATAGATGCGCTGCCTTTTCGCTCTCGTGACAAACGGCGGGCGGTGGTCCCGTCACCCCGTATTTTCTCCCGGAATGGCTGGGATAGTAGAGAGTGAAACCATTTCCCCCTGCGGCGTCGCAGTGCAATCGAATGAATAAGAGTGCGTGAGCCTTATTGGCGATCTCCGCTCTGCGTCGATTGGTGACGAACTCCATCTCATTGGATTTGGTCATGACGCATTTCACTCCTTGCTTTGTCAAAAGGCTTCTTAATTGAAGCGCCACAAGCCAATTAATATGACGCTCCACAAGCCCGTTATCGGAAGCCCCGGCTGAAGTTTCGGAGGGATGACCCGGGTCAATGCAGATGATGGGTTTTTCATTAGGCGAAAGCGAATAAGCGGCGCGAGTTAAGAGGATGCATCCCCCAATTAAAACGAGAGGCAACATGGTAATGCTTTTGATATTCGGATTTTTTATTGGCATTGGTTTGAGATATTCTCCCGTCAATTTCATTGAACTATCAGCTTGACTCATCTCCGTGTCCCGTTTTAATGAAACGACAACGGTTTAGCATGTGTGGCTTATCGATAATGATTACATATTTTTCGAACGATGGGATGAAAACGATAAATTCGATATCTTTAAAAATCCTGCAAGGATAGCCATTATTTGGAAACCGAGGTGTCGCTTCCGACGGCACCCTTGATAGCTTTCAGTGCAGGCAATGCGTTTCCATGCTGATCAAATAGCGTTAGATTGTCTTGGGGCGAACCGAAGCGTTTCGACGGCAACCATGTAGGCTCCCATGCGACGAAGCCCAAGCCCATTCGGTTCGGAAGCGTTTTCAATGTATCGATTAACTCAGTGTAAAACTTTGCTTGCCCGGAAGGAGTGAAGGGAGGCATGCCGTTCAAAGGCTTGCCATGCCAAATATCCGGGGTGTTATCAAAGGTTTCATTCGTCCATGGGTAGTCCGTCTCTACAATCAGGACGGGAATATGGTATTTGTCAACGATTTGATCGAGATTTTTTTTCAAATCATCCAAGTTTCCGTGCCAGCATGGGTAATAGGAGACACCGATGATATCGGGCATGGCGCCTCCGTATTTTAGAAAGTTGTTCATATGCCATATCACGGAGCTAGCGCCGGCGATATGATGCAAAAAGAGAATAGGATATCCTAGGGGCAATGCCGCCCTGCATCCATCCTCCGCCACTTGGACCAGTTGTGCGAAACGTCGCCAACCATCTGGGGAATCGGTTTTGCCATCCGGCCAGAGCATGCCCGTGTTCACTTCGTTCCCGCATTGTATAATCTCCGGCGGCACGCCGTTTTTCCGAAAAGCGGTGATCACAGTCTTGGAATAGTCATACAAGGCGGTTTTTAGACCTTCGAAATTCAACTTTTGCCAAGTCGCCGGTATTTGCTGATGATCGGGATCCGCCCACGTATCGGAATAATGAAAGTCCAATAGGATGTTAAATCCCTCCGACTTCGCCCTTTTGGCGAGAGCGATATCATAATTCAAGTCGCAGCACATCGGTCCTTGACCGGAGGGATGGTTGAAAATACGTAGTCGGATCGTATTAAATCCATAATGTTTGAGTATTTTAAAAGCGTCTTCTTGATTTCCGTTTATCTTGAAAGCTCCTCCAGCCTGTTCCACTTTGGTTTGCATGGTGACATCCGCGCCGACGATAAATGGGATTTGGCGCAATTCCTTTGAATTGTCCGCCCATGCTTCAAGGAAGGCTGAGAAAATGAAAAGAGTGATGAATGCGATTTTAGCGAGATGCCTATTCCATTGAAGAAGATTGTTCATGCGAAGGCGCCATTTTTGGAAAGAGATAACAAGCTGTTTGAGAAAGGGTTGGATTGACGAACGGCATGATATCACATTAATCATACATCAAAAAAGGGGGTGATACACTAAAGCGGGTAAAAAAAACGGGAGCAGGTCCAATACTAAGCGATCATCCTTCGCCTGACATACCATGTCGAATATGAGGCGTTTGAAAAAAGGAGCCACGCCAAGCATGAAAGACCACAGAAAAACCGTTTTTCCATAGATGACGTTTACTCAAAAAATATGATACACGGCCTCACCATGGGTCAGGGTTGTTACTCATCGTAGAACTGGTAGTGCGCGAGGCTTTTTAAACGTTCCATCGCTTGAGCTTCGATTTGTCGCACTCTCTCTCTTGAAAGGCTGAGATTTTCCCCAATCTCCTGAAGCACGAGAGGGTTTTCGTGATCAAAACCGAGCCGTTGGCGAATGATATCCCTCTCTCTGGCGTTTAACGAGTTGAGCATATTGTTCAATAGCCGCTTCATTTCTCGGTTTAAGACCACCTCTTCCGGATCGTATGCTTCATGATCTTCAAGGACGGAGCCCAATGTGGAATTCTCTTCGTTTCCAACAAGGATATCCAGGGATAACGGTTCTGTGGACAGATTTATGTAAGATTGCAACCTTTCCGGCTTCATTTGCATACGATGTGCGAGCGTTTCTATATCCGGCTCCTCGCCTGTATGGCGAATATGCGAGGCTCTCTCTCTCTCGACTTTTCTTAATGTATCCGCCACATGCGAGGGGATTCGAATGGAGTGCGCCTTGTTATCTATGGCGCGACTGATCGCTTGTCGTATCCAATGCGTGGCATAAGTGCTGAAACGATACCCCTTGGTGGGGTCGAAACGGTCGCAAGCTGTGATTAATCCGATGGAACCTTCCTGCACCAGATCCTCGAATGGAATCAAAAAAGAGTGGTAATTTCGCGCGATATTCACCACCAGGCGCATATTGGCCTCCACCAGTCGGTTTCTGGCGTCTCGGTCTCCGTTCTGGCATCGATAAGCCAGGGATCGCTCTTCGTCGTGGGTAAGAAGTCTGTGCCGAGTGAGATATCCGATGTAATTAGCCCATTCCACCGGGATGGAGTGTGAGGGTGCCTCTTCGTCATTCCTTGCTTTGGACGGCGTAACGGAGGATTTGCTGCTATTGACCATCTTGTTCCCCAATAGATTAATGAATTAAGGTGAATAAACCATTAATCCCTTAGACACCAATCCCGCGAAGTTGTTTCAGATTTATTCCGATGTGCCGTGTAAGTCAGTTAGGCTATCGCGGCGGGAACTTGTGAGAGTGGTGATCTCTGAAGTATAATCTTTAGGATGAAGGTTGTTAAATATGCAGTTCCTTGACAACCAATCGCTCGTAAATGACAATTCATCTCTTGCGTTTATGGTATTTTGCAATTGCCTTGGATCATAATGGTTGTAACTGCAGTTGGCAAAATAATCGTATGAAGAGAAGAGGTTGTCGCTCATTTCGCCGAATAGGTTTTCGATTGAGTTTTCGCACGGGCTTGGGTATGAAGGGTTCGGATGGTGAATTTTGAGGAGAGAGAATTGCAGATACTCCTCGTGCGTGATAAGTGTGGATTTTGAACTGCTTTGACAGGCGAGATAACCCTTGAAGCGAAGATTTTATACTTCAGGAATGGAACACTAGATGTCTCAAGACAATCAAACCGATGAGACCCCCTACCCCAAGCGGTCGTTATACGGTACATTATTTCGAGAGCGTGGCACAAAAAGAGCTTTTCTGTTCGTTGTTGCCGTGTTGGTTCTCTGGTATGGATACAATTACATTCATATTTACGAGATAGACCAAGTGAAATGGCCTGCCTTGAAACCCGACCCCTCCGGTATTACGGTTCTAGGGTTGTTGGATAGAAACCATCCGGGATGGAGGAGGAAGTACATGGCAATCGAATCCAATGAGGCGTGGCAGATACGCAGGCCGGACGACGCCCCGCCACCCGATGACACCACACCTCAGGAGAAACAGGAGAGAGGATCCGTGCCTGCGGAGGCGAGCCGTGTGGTATCGGGTGACGCCGTGCCAGTTTCAGAATTGATGAGTACACTTCCCGTTGTGCTCACCGGCGCTCAGTTTAAATCCGCTTGGGTGACGGAGCATGAGGAGCCGTTGTTCGATCGAAAATACTACGCCCTTCATATCGTTTTCTCTGATGAGGGGAGATCGAGATACTGGCAGTTTTCCTCCAAGCATAACAAGGAGAGATTGGTTTTTGTGCTTGGAGGGCGAATTCTTACCTGTCCGCAGATGGTGCCAATGGACACATCAGAGCTTACCATTAGTCCGATTCCGCTTAAATCGGACGCGGATGAACTGAGCAATTTCATTAATTGCCACAAAATCACGAACTGTCCATAAAAAAACAAACCAGAGTGAAAAATAAAAATGCATAAATACATTAAAAACTGTCCCGTATGTTCGGGAGAAATGTACATCAGCGAACTCACTTGCGAGGAATGCCACACCGTAATCCATAGCAAGTTTGAAACCTGCCGTTTCTGCAGGCTGAACCCTGAGCAGATGCAATTCATCGAGCTCTTCTTGAAAAATCGCGGTAATATAAGTAGTGTCGCTGCGGAATTAAAACTGGCCCATCCCACAGTTTCCCGACGACTGGAAGCCATTCTACACTTATTAGGTCTTAGGCAGTTGGATGATGAGGAATCAGAGTCATCCGCAGTTTGCGGGATGCATTTGTAAGCCTTGCATCGCTATCCGGGTGCGATAGATTTATCATTGTCACCCAAGTCTGAACCGATCCGAATGCGGCGGGTGTCGCTCCACGGAGATAACGCCATGAATGAATACATCAGTCAGATATTGAAGTTACTTGAGCAAGGGAAGATTAGTGCGGCGGAGGCTCAGTCGTTGATTGATTCCATCAGCCATGCGGAATCGAAATCGGACGAGCGGCAGGCGCCCGAGCAACCGGCTTCCGAACCCAAGGAGGAGGAGCCCAAAGCCCAGGCGACCTCGGAGGAACATGCGACGAAGGATGAGGTGAAATTTCCATTTGATTGGAACAAACCAATCACAATTGAACTTCCTCCCATAGCTGAGAAACTTGGCAAAGAGATTAAGGATTTGGACGCTTCCGCAACTCTCAACAAGGCGAAACAGGAAGTACAGCATATTTGGGAGAGAATCTGGGGCAAGGATGTTGTCACAACGAATACCGAGCAAACTCCTCCTCATGAGGAGGCTTCTCAAACAGATGCGAAAACCGAGGAATCCGGTTCGGTGGGGAACGAAGGTTTCGATAAATGGGAGATTTAATATCCCTCCTCTCTTTTTTTCGTGTGAATGACTAAGAGGAACAATGTTCGATTTGGAGGTGCATTCCATAGGAAGCGGCAGTAGCGGAAACGCTATGCTGCTTAAAACACAAGCATCCTGCTTGTTAATTGACGCAGGTGTCGGTATTAGGAAGCTTACGGAGGCGTTAAAAAACCGAAGTGTAAACGGGGAGAACCTGCAGGGAATATTGCTCACCCACGAACATTGGGATCATGTTCGCTCCGTACCATCTATATTGAGAAAATGGAACATACCCGTGATTGCAAATTGCGGTACGCTTCATGCAGTATCAGAAAAGTGGGATCTGCAGCATACGGTGGAGATGCCGACTGGCTCCGAACGGAGGATAGGTGATTTCCTTGTTCGCTCCTTCTCGCTATCTCACGACGCTGCGGATCCTGTTGGATACCTCATACATGTCCGTGATCAATGCATCGCATACGCGACCGATACCGGATTCGTTTCGGAGGCGTTAAGGGAGGCATGTAATGAGGCGAAATTATGCATATTGGAATCCAACCACGATACGGATTGGCTTTGGCGGGGGCCCTATCCATTAGAGATGAAGCAACGAATTTCCAGTGACAAAGGGCATCTCTCCAATGTACAGACAGCAGATTTAATAATAAGACGGTTGGAGGAGAACGGTCCGGCTTGTTTCTGGCTAGCGCATCTGTCAGCGGTGAACAACTCACCGTCGCTTGCCAGAAAACAGGTATCGAATGCGATAAGCATAGCCACTAAAGTCTCATTTCATCTTGATGTCGCATTACGCGACCGACCGAGTTTACTCTGGTCTCCCAATCAGACCTCCTTTCAACTCCGCATGAATATCTGAGCCTCGGTAACAGAGAGTAAGGCATTGGATATTCATAAACCGGCTATAATACCAGCTTGTTTTTCGAGACACTTTGATATACTCTGATTGATGGATTCGCAACGAATGGTCCTGTGTTAACTTTATCGTCACTTCATTTCATAAAACTGATGCGCCAACATGGTCCTTGATAATATTGGTAATGAGCTTCGTTTCTCGGTTTTTATGGAAAAATAGTTGTTCATCATATGCAACGTAAAGCTGTTTGTCACTTTGTGGTAAGGGTATAGGAATGAATGCTGATTAGAAATGAAAACTTTGAGAGAGATTCAGCGGCGGTCTCCGATTTGGGTGAACCCCAAACACACGGTGGAATCGGCTGTAATCCTGATGAAAGGTCATAAAATCGGTTCGCTGGCGGTCATGGACGGCGATAACCTGATGGGAATGATCTATTACGACCAACTGCTTGGAACAGACCCGAATTTGGTTGTGGAAGAGCTTGTGCGCAAAGATATTCCCTCTTTGGATGTAAATATGTCGATCAAAGAGGCGGCACAGGTTATGACCGTTCATAAGCTTGGAAGACTGCCCGTAGTGGAACAGGATCGTTTGGTGGGCGTGGTAAGTCAAGGCGATCTGTTACCTGAGATCGGACGGTCCATTGATCCGTTGACCGAATTGCCTTGGTCAGACAGCATGCGCGAGTGGGCGATCGAAAATCTGAAACGCGGCATTGAAATTACGGTGCTCTTCATTGATTTGGATAATTTCGGTCAATTCAACAAGCAGTACGGGCATATCGTAGGGGACCAAGTATTGAAATCCGTGGCTGAAATCATATCCAGTCTCGTTGACGACCAAAGCGATTTCCTGTGTCGTTACGGCGGGGATGAATTCTGCATTACAACAATACGTCCGGCGGATGATGCGAGAGATTTGGCGCTGCGTATCCGCAATCGCATCAAGGATATGAATATCGATAAGCTTGATGCGGAGAGGGTATCCTGCACAATCGGACAGTTTGGCGGGAAACGCGTCAAGGAACGGGAGCAGGTTCACTACGCCGCCACATTGAATAGCCTAATTAACTTGGCTAGCAGAGACTGTACGGAACAAAAAAAGCCGTCTGAAACCGATGTCCTTGGGGACAAAGCCATCGTGAAGACGCTTCCAGTTCGCCCCGTTCCGCGCATCCGCTTGGCTAATGTCGATCTTGTTTGGAAGGGGTACAAAGCTCAAGTTCATGTGGAGCTTGAACTGGCTCATGAGTCCGATGCAAGAGCGTTATCCCCATCACCTTATTATCTCAAGGAGGGGATCAACCGCTTTTCCGCCACCGCTTCCTCCGAAACAGATGAGGAGGGGGCGCTGCGATTGGTTGCGGAAACAACCGCCTCCGCGCTGAGAAGCTTCTTGCCGGATGGTTACGACGTGGTGATTGGCGATGTCATCTACACGCAATCAAGCGGAGAGGGGAGCCTGATTACTGTGGTGGGGAAATTTGTGATGGGGCAAACCCATGTGACAATCGCAGGTTCGGCTGTGGTGACCGAATCTCGTCATCGCGCTTCGGCTTCCGCAGTATTGGCAGCCGTAAACCGTTCAATCGGAGTCTTAATTCAAAGGGACCCTTCATCGAGCTAAAGAGAGCGTTCGGGCGATGCGACGTCGCCTGAACGCTTCATCGCTATGGGATTACTGCGATTGCTTCAATTTCCACATCCGCCTCCAATGGTAATCGCGCCACCTGAACGCAACTTCGTGCGGGCTTGATTTCACCCCAATATTCGCCGTACACCTTGTTTAATCGCCCGAAATCCTCCATGTCCGTTAGAAAGACGGTAGTTTTCACCACCTGTTCCAAGCCTATATTCGCCAGTTTCAAAACCGATTCAATATTGCGAATGCATTGTCTCACCCGTGCGTCAAAGTCACCTTCGACAATCTGTCTGGTGTCGGGGTCCAAGGGAACTTGCCCGGAGACGAAGCAGAGATTTCCGCATTGTATTCCCGGACTATACGGTGCTCCGCTTACCGGAGAACTCGATTGTAATGCCTTTTTGTTCATAATTCACCTCATTCTAAAGACTTAATACACGGAAGGCACGTCTCGCGCGGATAATGCGTTCTGTGGAATAGGATTCCATGAAAATATCCAGAAATGATTCCTCTCTTTCAATTCGCTTGGTTTCGATACCCATCATATAGCAAATGACTAGTGTAGTGTTTCAGTTATAGCTTTACAATCATTAACCTTTTCGAGAATAGTTTGTACACTCTTAGTCCATACGAATGGTTTCGGGTTTTCGTTGTTCATGCGAATGTAGTCATCAATTGCCGC
>JAJZOL010000016.1 GCA_021811565.1 bacterium
TCCGATCTCCTGAACTGAAGAGGCGCCATCCGCAGGAATTGAAAGGTTAGGTCATATTATCGTGTCTGACTTGCTCCCTCAACCCTATCATTTGATGATCAAGCCTTCCGGAGCGGAGTGCAACCTCTCCTGCAAATACTGCTACTATCTGGAGAAGTCGGAATACTATCCGCAAAGCCATTTTCGGATGAATGACGAAACCCTGGAAAACATGGTTCGCTCTTATTTGCAGTCAAATCCAGCGAGGGAGGTGATCTTTGGTTGGCAGGGGGGGGAGCCCTTATTGATGGGCATTGATTTTTTCCGTAAAGCTTTGGCGTATCAAAAGCGTTACGCTCGCACAGATCAAACGGTGCAAAACGCATTGCAGACCAATGCCACGTTAGTGAATGAACAATGGGCGGAGTTTTTCGCGGAAAACCAATTTCTTATCGGCGTGAGCCTTGATGGTCCGCCTGAAGTGCACGATCATTTTCGTTTGGACAAAGGAGGTCATCCCACGCATCAGCGAGTGATTAGGGGCGTTGAGACACTTTTCAAGAGCCAAGTGGAATGCAATGCGCTTGTGACTGTCAACCGCTTCAATTCAGGGTATTCGCTGGAGGTGTATCGCCATCTAAAAGAAATAGGCTTCAGGCATATTCAGTTTATTCCGGTGGTGGAACGCACCTCGTTTTCTAGCCGGGATGTTACTCCTTGGTCGGTAAGACCGGAGCCTTTCGGAAAATTCCTCTGCGCTGTGTTCGATGAATGGATCGAAAAGGATGTGGGAGAAGTGTTTGTACAGATATTCGAATCCGCCATGGGGGTGGTATTAGGCGGATATCCCTCTATCTGCGTTTTCACTCCCACCTGCGGCAGAGCGATGGCAATGGAGCATAACGGTGATCTCTACTCCTGCGATCACTTTGTCTATCCGAAATACCTTCTTGGCAATATTAACGAGACAAACATGGCGGAAATGGCTAACGGTCGGGCGCAAATGTCGTTTGGCAGCAAAAAAAACGACCTGCCAAGAGAGTGCAAAGATTGCAGTGTGTTGAAGTTTTGTTATGGGGATTGCCCCAAACATCGTTTCCGATGGGCGAGTGGCGGAAAACGAATCTCCTATCTCTGTGCGGGATATTACGCTTTTTTCAGTCATGCTGCGCCCATCTTGAAACAGTTAGCCAGGCAATACCCCTTTCAATGAACCCTTCTTATCATCCAAGGAGATGTACCTATGCTGATCATAGCTCATCGAGGGGAATCGTACGACGCACCTGAAAACACCATGGCTGCATTCCAATTGGCGTGGCAACGTCGGGATCGAGCCATCGAATTGGATATTCACTTGACCAAGGACGAACAACTCGCCGTCTGTCATGATGCCAACACACTGCGCACTTCTGGAGTCTCTCTCGATATTCGAGATTGCACCATGGAGGAGTTGAAAAAGCTAGATGTCGGGGCATGGAAAGGCGAAAGATGGGCGGGGGAGAGAATACCGGTACTGAAAGAGGTGTTGCTCACAACACCTAAACGAAGAGGCTGCATCATAGAGGTGAAGGTAGGAACCGAAATCCTACCGGCTTTGAGAAGAGACATCCAATCCGCCTCCATGGATCCGAATCAGGTGGTGATCATCAGCTTCAATTCCGATGTTGTACGTGAATCCAAGAAAGCTTTACCGGATATTAAAACATACCTATTGTCAGCGTTTCATTATTCCGAAGAGCGAGGGAAATGGAGCCCAACCGTTGACGAACTTATCGCTCAAGCGAAGGATATCAAAGCAGACGGCTTAAATCTTGCCGCTCAACCTCCGATAGACGCCGTGCTCGCGGATAGGGTGAAAAAAGCGGGATTAAAGCTATTCGTCTGGACGGTGGATTCCATGGATTTGGCTCAAAGAATGGCGGACCTGAGAGTGGATGGCATGGCGTCGAACCGCGCTGCGTGGTTGGATAGAAACCTCAAAGCTCGTATGAACTCGTCCGTCCCCTAGCCCATTCGTTTCCGACTCGTGCGTCGGAACGATTATTCAGCTAAATAACACGGATTATATGGTATCATTATCGCGTATTCGGGGAATAGCGAAGCCAGGTCTATCGCGCCTGTTTTGGGAACAGGAGACCGCCGGTTCGAATCCGGCTTCCCCGATTTTTGTACTCCCCGATATCCGCTCCCAATGAAAAAAACTTCAATTTTACAAAGCCGATGGTAAATTGATAACCTCAATATCTATCAGTTGTTGAACAGGTTCATGGCTCTTTCAAAACCACATTCCAGAGCCTTTTCCACCGCATCCGCCGCCCGATCAATTGCTTCCGAAATAACCTCGCGTTCTTCAAGATTGAAACGGCTTAACACGTGATCCACCAAATCCGTTGAGTTAGGCGCACCCACACCAATGCGAATCCGCGGGTATTGGTCGGTGTGCAGATGCGCTTGGATTGATTTCAGTCCATTATGTCCGCCGGGAGATCCTTTCAACCTCAAACGTATCCTTCCCAAGGGCAAGGCAACATCATCCAGAATGATCCAAATATCCTTTGGCTCGATCTTGAACATCCTCGCAATCGCACCCACAGCCTCTCCGGAAAGGTTCATGTAGGTCATCGGTCTGGCAAGGATCACCTTTTGTCCGTTGATCAATCCCTCGCCAATCACCGATCTAAAATCACGCTTTCTAACCGCAATGTTGTGACGAGCGGATAATTCATCTATGACTTCAAACCCGACGTTATGACGAGTGCCCTCGTATTCCCGCCCCGGATTACCCAATCCCACAATCAAATTAACCATTCAAAACTCCGGATATTCGAGTCCTATTTGAAATTGGCAAATCACTCGGATATTCCACCACGAACAATTCCAAGCCACATTCGGTCTGTGTTGACATACTTCCGCGCAACTTCCACGATATCTCCCGCAGTGACCTCGCTAATCCGCTGTAGATATCTTTTCATTTGATCCTCCGGCAATCCGTATGCAAGGGTCTCACCGTAAAACATGCACTGCGCAGCGAAGGTCTGCATTCCGATGATCCATTTTCCATTAATCGATTCCTTGGCGTCTCTAAGTTCTTTGTCCGTTACCGGATCTTCCTTGAATCGCTCGCACTCCTTCAAAAGGATATCCCGCGCCATCAATTCATTTTCCGGAGAAGTGGCGGTGTAAATTATGAAATTCCCACAATCTCTTCTAGAACGATGCGCTGCATGGACAGCATAGGCGAGCCCATGTTCCCCGCGAACGGCTTGGAAAAATCGTCCTGCAAGCCCGGAACCGATTTCCGCAAGGAGATCCAGTGCATACCGATCTTCCTCTGTTACGGAAACACCGGGGAAACCGAGAACCGCTGCCGTTTGCTGACGCTCCACTTGAAACACCTTTTCGTTATTCTCTCCGTAAAGATTATTCGAAAGAGAGGGTGCCACGCCTTCCGAAACCGGTAAGATGCTCAAGGCGAATCGACGTAGTGTCTCCGTATCGCCATCCCCCACCACCGAAACAACCGCGTTTGCCTTATTTAGCCACCGAGATCGCCACTCTCTGAGTGAATCTGAGGAGATCACGCGGATAGCATCCTCTTTCCCGACGGATGGAAGCCCGTAAGGCTGTTGTCCGTAACAAGCCTGTTGAAAAAGATCCATCGCATGCGGAAGCATGCTGTCATAATGATGATTGATCGCCTCTAGAAGGGCTTTTTTCTCCTTCTCCACCTCATCCTCAGGGAAATCCGGTTCGCGGATTATCTTTGCGAGAATATCCAACCCCTCCAAAGCACGATCCATGGGAAGTTTCATGTAATAACCGAAATGATCCATGCCCGGCGTCACTCCCAAGCTTGCGCCCAACCCCTCGATAATCTCGGATATTTCGCACGCGCCTAGCCCTCCAGCGCTCTTCCGGGAACAATTTAACATCAATTGGGTGATACCGGAATTCCCTGCATCCTCTTCGCGTTTTCCCCCTCGAAAAAGAATCTGAATGGCGACAAGAGGCAGATCTCGCCTGGGGAGGATCATGAAGGATCCATTGGATTCCCATAAGGTCGTACTGTCTGATCGGGAGGGGGACTCATGTTTGACAGGCGCTCCATTATCTGATTCCTCAATTGTGGCTCCGAATTGCCATACCTGCGGCGCCAACTCCTCCAGCCCTCCCAGTCTTTTAGGAAGATCGCCATTGCGCGGAAGATATTCCACTAATGTGGCGTTTTCCGGGTTCAGGTATTTCCACGTGGCTTCCCGTATTCGATCTTTTGTCATCGCCTGTAATTTCTCAAAATGCGAATCCACCAAATGATAATCCCCATAAGCCTCCGCATTGGCGAGTTTACTCGCCATGCCGAGAGTCTCCTCCATTTCAAAAAGATTGCTTGATTGCAGCCGAGTCTTCACTCTCGCCAATTCCTCATCCTGAATGTCAGAGTCGATCAATCTCAGCAACTCTTCGAATATGGTGCGCTCAGCCTCCAAAGGATCAGGTTCCAGACTGTCTCCATTCAAAGTGAAAATCCCAATTTCGGAGAAACCTTCGTATCCAGCCGCTACCGAACTCACCAGTCGTTTTTCCTCGCGTAATTTACGATATAATCGAGAACTTCTGCCATCGCACAGAATATTCCCCGCCATCACAAGAGCGGGAGTGTCCTCATGAAGCATATGCGGTGCATGATAACCGATAACGAAGAGTTTTTGGCGTATGTCCGCTTCCAACCGTTGATAGCGAAATCCGCGCCTATCGGGCTCCAAGGGAGAGGTATCCTTGCGGAGAACGCCACGAGGCATTTCCCCCCAGTAGCGTTCGACCAAGCTAATAACATTCATCACATCCACATCGCCTACGACGCAGAGAATAATGTTTTCCGGTCGGTACATGTTTTGGATGAATTGGAGTAGATCGTCGCGACGGAAAGAGCGAAGTGTCTCCTCCTCCCCGATGCGCCAGCGGCGAATTCTGTGAGAGTCGAATGCGCGAGCGTACATCGACTCGAAGAGCATGGCGTGAGGATTGTCACGCTTTTGCTTGCTCTCCTGTATAATCACCTCCAATTCCCTTTCAAGCTCGCCC
>JAJZOL010000125.1 GCA_021811565.1 bacterium
GAATTAATCAAAGCGATTTCGACAATTGCAACGTGCTCACGCTAAGGGAGTTGGTTGACTGGATCGATGCGAAAAACGGAATGTGTTAGAGAAATGAGCGGATTGCAAAGTTTGCTGCGTGAGGGGTGGTAGTCATGCAAAATATTTTGATTGAAGGATGGAGAAAGTGTGTGATCAGAAACCTATCAAATCTTTAAGCGAATTCATGGATAAAGTTCGTACAATTCGCGAAGAATGGGATTTGTCCCTCAATAAGGAATTATTGTTCAGAGGAGAGGATAAGGATTATGGTGATTTGCGGCTTCGTCCTAAAATATATCGCCCTGGGAAAAACAAAGAATTAAAACCGATTAGTAAAATCCTTGATATAGAAAATGATCTATTTCAACGATTTTGGAAAGAAGGTTCACAATATTACAAGCCTCGAAGTGATACGTGGTACGAAAAATGGGATTTTTACATCTTAATGCAGCATCATGGAGCGCCAACTCGATTATTGGATTGTACGGAATCCGCGTTAACCGCACTGCATTTCGCCACCAGGAATACAAATATAACGGATAATAATGTGGATAATCCTTGTGTTTATGTATTGGAATCATATCGACTTTATGAACAAATTGAGAAGTCAGCTGATATCGATGTTCTTAAAATGAAGTGGAAGAAACATTTGAATAAAAAACGTAATCGATATCTTCGGTATAAATACGGACTCGATGAAGACGATTGGGCGGAAATTTATCTTCCTAATCAAGAAGATATTAATCTGCCTAACCCACCTTATATTATGGACGTTGATAGAAATACACCTAGAATAGCCGCTCAACGAAGTCAATTCGTTCTTTTTGGCAGTGATCCATCATATCTTGCTGAACATTTCAAAAAATCGGATTCGTTTATTAAAAAAATTGAGATAGACGCCTCTAAATGCCCTAATCTACGAAATGAACTCAGAGACAGCGGTGTCACTGAATCCTTCATTTTCCCCGATTTGGATGGTCTGGGAAGAGAGTTAAACCAGATATGGTTGGATATGCTAAACGATTCTGATTTTTCAACCATTTGATATCGGATGGAATGAATCAAATGTATTAAATCGGCAATTAAATATCATCAAATCCATTGACATTATCAAGAGTGATTTCACATATTTCATCATCTATTTAATTGCTGATTAAATACTGTTCGATTTTGCAGACTTTCCTCGGATAAATGATTTGGAGCTATGACACCCCGATCCATGGCCGACTACACAAAACAACGAGGAACCATTCCTCTCATCCTGACACCACCCATGAAATATCGGCGTTCTCGTCCGACTCCAAAACCACTTGTATCAATTCAGGATTTCCCTTCACTTTTTCCATATGCGCGTTTGCACCCGCTGCACGAACGCTTCTCGTCTCGAATCCGTTCCTGGCGATCACCATTTTATATGGCTCGCCGCCCACGACTGCCGCGGTACCTCTCAATTGGCGGGCGTTTTGATCCCACTCCGGTTGTCGCGTCATATCCACCTCTCCCTGTGTAATATGACGATTGGTCGAAATCACCTGCGGATGAGATTTCGCCCGGCGCACCGCGAACACCCTCGCCTCTCCCGCCTCCAATGTCTGCACCAGCTGTTCTCTTCCAAACAGCTTCCCGGCAATCCGGTCATTCCAGAAATCATAAAAGTAATATTCGGCGCGGGGATTCAAGCCCAATGCACCCTCTGTTTGATCCCCTGAGAGCGAAACGACGAGATCACAGGGTTTTTCAAAATCCGGATTGAAAAGAACCAGCATCGCTCGATCCATTGCGTATCGATCCAGATATATGCGCGGGCATGCAACTCCGGTGAATGCGTCTAATGGACGGGCTGAGTGCGTTCCCTTTTGAACGGGATAGAGACGCGAGAGATCGTGAAGCATCTCGGACGTAAGGTCGCGGAACGAGTTGGCGAGCAAAACCCTCCCGGCGGTCACATAAAGCATGGTCAGGATGGCTCTGATTCGCGTTCGGCTCAGTGGAGTTCTATCAGGACATGGATGCGCAAAGAGGCTTTTGGCGTCCATGTCATAGGAGTAGAGGGTGCGATACTTGTACCAGCGAAGGGCGCATTTAGCAGCCATCTCGGGTTGAAAAACGCTGTTATCCGTCCAGATTCGCTGGGAATCGACCACCCCAGCAGTCATATCGGTAAGAGGCACATGATCTCCGCCGCCTAAGTTCCTCTCGTGGATCCATGCGCGCGGTCCTAAGCCCTCCCTACAGATGCGGAAAGGGGAGCGATAGGCGTAGGCGCAGGTGGCGCGCTTATCCTCGAACCCTCCCTCCGCTCGCCAAGCGGTTTCAGGATAATCGAACATCACTCCCTGCACGCCCCCTTTGCGAAGATTCCCCCATGATTGCAACAGATGATCGCGAAACTCCTTGGAGGTGTAATCGTAATTCGGCAACTCCGGATGATTATAGGCGTAACTCCATGCGTCAAACTGATACCGTTTCTCCCAGCCCTTGTTGGACTTGAACAGCAAACATTCCGGATGATCCTTGAGAAAATCCGCGGAAACGAAGCAGGTCTGCACATAGGTAAGCGGCAATCCGCCTCGGGACGTAATCGCTTCGCCCCATTTCACAGAGGTGTCGTAAGGGGTGGTGTAATGTCCGTATTTTCGCCAATGAGCGTCGTCCCACCATCCCTGCTCGTTGTCGGGAGTGTAGGTATCCGGAACCAAACGTAACGCCACCGGCGAGTATTTCAGGAAACCACTCTTCTTGACGCGATCCATCTCCTCCACCTGCCCTGCGGTGTTGTTAATCATCGGGCCGTGGTCGTACTCCTCGACATACCAGGCGCAAACCGAAGGAAAATCGTAAAGATTGGGATGCGCCCCCTGAGCGGCGCGAACAGCCATCCCGTATCTTTCCAAGGCTTCGAAAGGATTCTCGGTGTGGAAATCCAGGTAAAACCGATCCTTGGAAAAGTACTCCTCTCCCGGCTCCGCCAGCCTCCCCACCGGATCAGAGGCGATCAAATCCAGCGGATGAACATCCTCATTTAAAACCTGATGATCCGCAGCGCCCCCGTTCACCTCGATCAACCACGCCTCGCTCAGGACGGCGTTGGGAACTTGGGCGTCATTGGTCACGACAATCCGCACCTTGCCGTCAGAGATCACATTCGCAGGGATATCCGCGGATAATTGCGCCGGACGCTCCTTTTTCTCTCTCCACGCGGGCAAGGGACGGTGATCCATCAGAGTCACCTTGCTCAAGCCGTCGGGGTTTTCCGCGATGACGGATTCCACGCGTCCGTCGTTATCGTAATCCCACCACGACCATCCGAAGCGGTAGGACCTACCCTCATGCAATCCGAAAATCTCCAAAATCACTTCTTTGGGATCGAATTTCACGGTTCCGAATGGTTTGTCTTTCGAATCCACCGGGAATGCATAGGATTTCCCGCGCAAAACTTTTATGGTTGGCTGCGAAACTTGGGGAATGACAGGGGCTGCGCCGCAATCCAAATACGCCACAAGGTTCATATGAGAGCCGAGAGATTGCTGAATGCTCTCTTTTCTCTCGCTTTCGGGATTGCCTAAACGGATGTATTTCACGAAATCATGGTAAGTCAGTCCGCCCATGACCATCGTGTGACGTTTCCCCCCTGCCTTGAAGGTGAGCAGTAGATTGTTGACACAATCCCTTTCACCGCCTTGCTCCACGCTGTTCTCTCCGCCCCCGGATCCGCCGTTCAACGTCATCGTTTCGTTCCATGTGTGGAAATGCGGGACCACTTGCGCATTGGCGACAGGACGAATGTCCGTAAGTCGGATAGGATCGGTGGTGCGATTGATCATCCCCGCGCCGAAGGCGATGAAGGGTTGGCGGGGGTACAGGGTGATTTCGAGAATGGATTCCAGTCCGTTCCGATCCAAGCAATGAACATGCAACGCCTTGCCAACCCCCAAACTATCTCTTACAGTTACGGACTGAGCCGTTCGCCGCATATGAACTGAATTGGAGAGGATCCCATTGACGCTTGATTTCGCATTGGCGATTCCCGTTATCTTCGTCAGTTTGTTGACGGCGCGATACGTCCCAAGGGAAAGATCGTATTCCACTCTCAGGATGCTGTTTTCGATGATTGCGATGGAGTGGGATATGCGAACTTTGACATCGTTCAATCGACTGCCGACCGACCGGCTTACACCTTTCCTCGCGGAAGAGTTCGACGGCGTGGAAAAAGGCGTCACGCCCAAGGCGAAAGTCAAATTCACATAACGCAGAAACTCTTTACGGGTGATTCGCGCCATAATTCGCTCCTTATAATTGATTAGGGGTTTTTAAGACTAACTCGCCCTCTCTCATCCATTTCAATCAACTTTTTTCCGATTAAACACTCAACACCTCGTTTCATCGATTCCCTAACATTGTCGCCGATGCGGGAATAGCCAAAGCGTTGCGCTGTTTCGCGAATCAAATCCTCTTCAAGCATCGAAAACTGCTCCTGTAATAATTCATTCACCGCCAATGCTATCTCCTCCCGGCATATGTCTCTTGAATCGAGTTTATCCATGCCATTCGTGACAACTCTGTATTTCGATAATTGCATGGAGGGAAGCGATTGAGGCCATATGAAGATTACGCCGTTTGCTTCCTTCGTGGCGCGTAATTTCAGCGGCGGACAAACGTTCAAAATACGGTTGACCACTCTGTCCGTCACTCTTCCAATACCCCACATGGAGGCTACCCGTTTACACATAAGGCTCTGGCTGATTGGCCCCTCTTTTTCCACCACCGATAAGATTTGCTGAGCAATTTGCCTGGTGGAGGATAAGTTATAAAATTGATCCGAATTGCCACTCATTCGATAATCCAAGGCTGGATACGAAGTAGCCGCGGTTTGAATGCGTGGAGGAGTTAAGGAATTCCGATCGGTCGTATCACGAACAATCGGCGGTTCAGCGTTGGGCGCGGATTGGTATTGAGACATCTTGTTCTCGGAATGCGACAGCGGAGGATCAACATGCCTCGTCATGGCATCCGAATAGGCTTGCTTCACTCTCATAATCGCTTCTGTCGGATTATCCCACCAATCTCTCGACCATATTCGATGTATCGTCCACCCCAAACCCTCCAGTATTCTCTGCCTTAGCTTGTCGCGATCTCGCGCAGTTTTGGCCGAGTGGTAGAACGCCCCGTCGCATTCAATTCCTAACACATATCGGCCGGGGAATTCCGGATGAACTATCGCCAAATCGATACGATATCCGGAACATCCAACTTGAGAATGCACCACCATCTCCTCTCGCTCCAACGCTGCTTTCACCTGTTCCTCGAAATAGGATTCACATGCGGCATTTGAATTGGCTGATACGTTTCGATACAGAGATGCACGACCATTTTCAGCGTATTCAAGAAAGGACTTTAATTTAGCAAGGGAGCCGTTTAGCGTCCGAGCCGAATCAATCTGGTCGTGTCTGAGAGAAGCGTACACTTGCATCTCATGCCGAGAACGTGACACAGCCACATTGAGCCTTCTGGCGCCGCCAACCTGATTGATCGGACCGAAATTCATACTGATCCGCCCGGTCTGATCTGGACCGTAACAGATGGAAAAGAGTATGACATCCCTTTCATCGCCTTGAACATTTTCAAGGTTTTTTACAAACAGAGGTTCGCTTGCCGCCTCGAAGAAATGCTCGATCTCGGGATGAGTGCGTCTCTTTTCATCCAGCAAATCCTCAATGAGTTGCTGCTGGGGTTTATTTAAAGTAACCACGCCTATCGTATATTGTCGCAATTCGTGATCATGCAACCGCCGCATTATTTCATTCACTATTGCATCCGCCTCGATGCGGTTCGTTCGCGATTTTGACCGATCGTATACTCCATTTACAAAATGAAAACTCACCCTTGTAGTTAAATCATCCGGTGACGGGAATGTGAGCAGGCTATTCTCATAAAATTGATGGTTGCTGAATGCTATTAGGCTTTCATGACGGCTGCGGTAATGCCAATCAAGCCTCTTCTTTTGCATATCAAAAGCCAAGCAGTCGTCTAGAATGCTTTCGAGATCCTGTAGTGTGTCCTCATCCTCGTAATCCTCCGATTCCTTTGTCTGGAAAAATGTCGTAGGCGGTAGCTGCATCTGATCCCCGACAATAATCGCCTCCTTGCCTCTTGCAATCGCCCCTACAGCCTCGCAAGTGGGCACTTGAGACGCTTCATCAAAAATCACAAGGTCAAATTGCGAATTACTTGGATCAAGATACTGCGCCACGGAAAGCGGACTCATCAGCAAACAGGGCTTAAGCCTTGGAAACAACGTGGGTGTTTTCTGGAAGAGTGTTCTTAAGGGCATAATCCGTCTCTGTTTTTGGAGTTCTCTATGCAACACCCCTCTCTCCGAAGACGGCGCGGCGTTCTGCCCGTCTCCATGAGGGATGTTAGCCGCCAGCCGAGCGTAAATGACCTTTTTGGTCAAATCGACATATTGCTCATCCAGGGTTCGGAATTTCTCAATCATCCCTTCGAACATCTCACGGGTGAAATTGCATAAGGTCGGTTCGCGGGGAATGAAATACTGGAGCCACGAATGATACAAACCGCGCTCGAATGCATCCTGTAATTCTCGTTCACTCAGATGCTTATCGCTTTTTTCATAGAACGTAACAATCTGTGACAACCCGTTATTCGCGGCTTTTGTTCTGGCTCGCACATACGCCGCCCATTTGGCAAGCTGATTTAGGTTCGCTCGCCATCTTTCAGCTTTTCCGAGTGCGTTTTGAAGATAATCCGTCGCGCTCGTATCCGAATTGAAACCTTTTTCGTTAATCACGAGCAAAGCACTCGCTGCCGCCTGCAGCTTATCGAAATTCTCCTTAAGGCGAAGATACTGGGATATCACAGTGCCAACAGGCCCTTCCTCACCGCCCTCTTCGCGATATTGATCCACTGTCTCCATCCAACGATTTCGGACTTTATCCAGCGCCACCGCATTAATCCCCGCCAATCGCGCCGATAAGGCGCGCATCTCCGTATTCCACGACACCGCCGTTTCAACCGCATCCCAATCAGGATTGCCATCCGCCCAAATTCTCCCCAGCAGCTCTCTCGCTTTGTCACCAACGCTTTCAAGCGTATGTTCCGCCACTTGAAGTTGATGAATTTTATCGACCTCGTCGAAAAGGTTCCTCTCCGCAAAACTCTTCTGCTTGGATGCTTGTCGCAAGGATTTCATGACCGCTCTTTTCTTCAACATTCGCGGGATGAACCAGCTCGCATCCGCGCTTTCAAGTGTTTCACGCAACTTCTCCGTCGGCAGTTGAAGAACCACGGGCTTATAGGTGGAAAAAATATCCGACCTCATCCGGTCTCTTTCACGGCCCTTGACAATCCATGCCGCCAAAGAGTCTTTCGCGGTCTCCCAATCCGATACGACGAGATCCTTGGCTGGAATTGGCAGCGCTTTAAGGATATGCTCGCAAGCGTCTCGGACGATCTTCAGTTCATCATAGGATGGGTTTTGGCTCATACCGAGCAAAGGAGCAATTTTTGCTTGAATGGATATCAAATCCTTTATGCTATCAATCAGGGAATCGAGCGCATCCTCCGCCTGAGAGTTCAACGCATGCGGACAATAATCCAGTCCGCATTCATGTAACGGATGCGTTTTCGGATGTTCGCCAGCGGAACCCGCGATGCATAAATCATGGATGAGTTCCGTCCAGTTTCGGATTGTATCGGAGGTGACGTTTTCCAATTCCGCAGGCGAAAAACGAACGCCACCCGCCGAGTTACGAACTCTTTCGAATCGTCCAATCGCTTCAAAAACCGATTTTCCGATTTTTTGAGGTTCATGCAGCTTTCGGACGTATTGATTCAATTCCGTGCGAAGTTCACACAGGCGATTAGCGGTTTGCTCCCAGTTTTCCGGGGAACGGCTAGACGTAATATTTAACGATTGAGCGAACTGTTTCAGAACCTCCTTCTTGTCGCTTTTATTGGAATGAAGTTCAAGGCAAAAATCCCCCAGTCCAACACTCTCCAGACGACGCTTCACGACGGACAGCGCCGCCATCTTTTCCGCGACGAATAGTATCCTCTTGCCTTGCATCAATGCATTTGCGATGATATTCGTAATCGTTTGACTTTTACCCGTGCCTGGAGGTCCCTGAAGCAAGAAACTACAGCCCTGTGATGCTGCGGCAATTGCAGCAAGCTGGGAAGAATCCGCACTCACCGGGCAAAATAACTGATCAGGCTGATATCTATCGTCCAATTCTTCAGGTGAAGGAAATCCATCCGTATCAGTCCATTTTTTTTCGTTTGCAATCAAACTGCTAACGATCTTGTTCTTCGCCAATTCCTGCGAACGCACATGAAGGTCATACCAGAGCATAAATTTGTTGAAACTGAATATTCCCAGCGCCGCATCTTCCAAAATATCCCAATGGGGAAAATTCATCACCTCCCGACGAAATATGGAGAGTATCTGTTGCACGTTAATCCCTTGATCATCGGATGGAAGATTGTCCAAGGGAATGTCTACGCCGAAGTTTTGCCGCATCATTTCCAGAAGAGTGAAATTAATGATAGGCTCTTCTTCGCCTTGTTTGATCACGAAACCTTCCTGAACGGATTTGCGCTTGAGTTCCATGGGTATTAAGATGATCGGGGCAAGGTGAGGATTGTCTTCATTTCCAGTTTCACACCAAGCAAGCATCCCCAAAGCAAGATATAACGTGTTCGCTCCGCTCTCCTCAACGCTAATTCTCGCAGAACGATAAATCTGCGTAATCGAAAGATCAAGCTCCTTCTTATCCGTGGTCGCGCGCAGGATTTTCATGTGAAAATCCTCCACCAACGCCTTTTGCAACGGATCATCGCCCGTTCGATGCTGGTACAGCGTGCGATCACGCAAGGAGCTTTCGGACCACTCATCTGACTGCGGGTATATGCGAAACTCCACCCCTTTGGATAATGCATCCTCCAGTTCGGATAAGTTGTGAATGTTGAGACGAAGAATGGATCGGGACGAATGCATATTCACCAAGTTATTCCTCCCGGAGATATCCAATAGTCTTCTCATCCAGCTATCAAGGCGCGTTCTCTCGATCGATGTCACTTCGCCCCCGGGATATTCCCTTAAGCTTCTATTTTCCGAATCATTCTTTTGAGGAGAGGTATTATCAATTTTAATAACTACCGTATCCCCCTGCACTTCACGTAATGGGAGAGGGCGTATCCCCGCCATTCGGCATCCTTTAATATCCACCACATATTCAAAAACCTCGCGAGTGGTGATGTTAGCATCGGCGGCTTTACGGGCGTCCTCAAAAGTCACTCCCTCGTGACCCGCAGTGGACAAGGTGGATTCAAAAATGAGGATATCCTCTTGCTCATGCGCCAACCTCTTTGTAATATCCGTTGGGTCGTCGCGATACTTATCCGGAAAGTATGTGTCAGTCAACCAAACACCGCAGAAAGCATGACCTTCAATAAAAATGATCAGGGGGTTGAGGCCCATCGCCTCCATGCATGCGGCAAACAAAACGGTTTGATCGATGCAGGTGCTTAGCTTGTATTTCATAATTTCGTCGGGTGTGCGTATTTTTTGGCCTTCCGTGTTATAGGTTGGAGGCGGGGGGGCGTAGGCGATGCAATGCCGTTTGATGGCTTCAAACAGGGCGGCGACATTTTGTATCACTCTTTCATGTCCGCCAATTTGATATCCGGAGAGACTGGGAGGTTGTCCGAGACTTTGCAACACTTCAACAGTTTCCATCTGCAACTGTCGCACAATCAAGTGATTTGGCTCCACAAAGGCGGCGATGATTTCAGGCAGGATACGCGCTCCAGGCCAGTGATTGAAAGGAAGAAGGTTCACCCTGAAGGAATGTTCGCAGAGAACTTTATCCTCCTCATCTTTCAGTACCGCGTTCACCTCGCAGATTTCCGTTTCCGCTACCTGTGATAAAAGCTTTGGCTCCAATTGCATCTCTAATGCGGTCCACTCCAATCGATCACCCTGTCGAATAAGCGGGATATTCAATTGGAAAGGCTGAGCAAACTCAGGGGCGGATGATATGCATATTCTTAAATTCGATAGGTGATCCGCGCCATCATAGGCTAATCGGATTCGACGTATCAATGGAACGTCATTATGCATCAACGCATAATTTACAAAGGGTAGATGATCAATTTCAATTTTGCATTGACTTTCCTGAATCTCCTCTGTCAAAGCAGTATCCCCCTCCCCATGGAGCGCACAAATTCATTATCGTAAAAGTAACTCTATTTGACAAGCCTTTTTAGGAAATCACTCTCATTCGCCTGCAATCTGGCGTACTTTCGCCCCTTTTCTCTTATCTCCGCGATGGCGTATAGGCGATACCATTGGTGCTCTCTCATCACGGGAGGCTGAAAGCAAAAATCGCATAACCCCTCCTGCTCCTCGGCGATTTTGACCTGCTGGATATCAATGGCGCGCTGGGCGATCTTGATTAGGTTCATTTTCTTGATTTTCTCGGTGGGAAGTTCGGGTAATAGGTAGATGCTGGAACCGATCACGATTTCCGCCCCCATCTCACGGGCGGCGTCGGCGGGTAGATTATCTATCAGTCCTCCGTCCGCATAGGGTTCCTCGTCTATGATTTGCAGAGGGAAAACCCCCGGATAAGCGGAGGAGGCTAACACCTCTGCGATTAAATCCCCATCGGTGAAAATATGCCACGCGCCGGTGCGCAGATTGGCGGCGACAGGATAAAAAGGAATGGGCAATTGATGATGGTCGTGCGGGACGTAATCAGACAATATACTTCCCAATTGATTGAATATCTTTAGGGGGGTGTTCAAAAGGTAAGCCTTGGGGATGGTGAAGAGGGATATCAGACGATCCAAAAACTCGTTGACGGCATCCACACCGTTCGCAGCATAGAGAAGTCCGATAAGGGCGCCGGCGGAAGTGCCAACGATAAAATCCGGACGTATGCCGAGTCGATCAAGTTCCTCCAAAGGTCCCACATGGGCGGCTCCCAGCACGCCACCCCCGCTTAAAACGCAGGCGATCTTCATTATTCAGGCGAAACCTCATTAAAACTTTTCAAACCTCTCCACATCCAGAACCCAAACGATCGCACCGCCAACTAGCACCTTGACGGGGGATGGCATGAATGTTCCGACGGGCGCGGCGTCCGGGGGCAACACGTTCACAAACTGTTCCCGAGTCTTGCAGCTGTCTCCGATGATTTCCAACAAGCGGTCGAGATCCTTACTCTCCACTCCGATCAGAAGAGTGACGTTGCCTTCGCGCAGAAACCCGCCCGTGCTCCCGATTTTGGTAAACTGAAATCCGTTGCGTAATAACGTCTCGGTGATTTTGTTTTTGTCCCTGTCATGGATGACTGTCAAAACTAGTTTCATGGTGATTCTCCTTCCCGCTAATTATTCTACCGCACCTCCCACATGCACTCCGATGTCCCCTTCCAGGTTAGTCCGTAGCTATTGGGATATCCCTCATTGCAGGCGAATATCAGATTTACCCGCTTATTCAAAGCCCTAAGGATGTATCGCGCAATTGCCCGTTTTCCAATTCTCAGGCTTGATAACATCCTTCAAAGCTTCCAACACCGCTTGGTGCACTAATTGAACATTCGCGGATGCATCAATCACATGGAACCTCTCCGGGAACAACCGTGACTCCGCAAGATACCCTTTTCGCACTCGTTGATGAAAGTCAAGAGTCTCCGATTCCATTCGATTGCGGTCGGTCTGGCGGGATAGTCCGTCCACAGGGTCTATATCAAAAAGAAGAGTTTTGTCAGGGGTAAGCCCGTTCGTGGCGTAAGCGTTGAGACGGCGCACCCAATCCAAATCCTGTTCCCTTGCGTATCCCTGGTAGGTGACGGTTGAATCGGCGAAACGATCGCACAGCACAATATTCCCTCGCTCCAATGCCGGCCGAATGACAAAATCCACCACCTGGGCGCGAGCCGCGAGAAAAAGAAGAAGCTCCGTGCGAGGGGATACCTGGGATTCTGACGCCAATAAAACACTGCGGATGTTCTCCGCCACAGTGTCCCCCCCGGGCTCTCGCGTAACGAGGACGTTGCACCCCATATCGCGTAAATATCGTTCCAAGAGGGAGATTTGAGTGGTTTTCCCGGAACCGTCGCATCCCTCAAAAGTGATGAATACCCCTTTCATGGATTTGGCAGAATCCTCACCCTTCGCCTTGGCTCCACACCCACGCTCTCAGAGAGCAGATCATATCTCTCCACAAGCTGATGCTGCAACCTGCGCACATAGCTGTTTTGAGGCGCCAACTCCACCGGCTCCTGGGAATCGAGAGCCAGCCGTACCGCGTCTTCAGTCTCTCTGAGTGCGTCGTCGGTGAATCCTTTCTCCAACGGACCGACTTGGAATATCTCTTTCAAGGAGGAGGCGATCTGCGCGTAAGTATTGCTCTTGACGATGTACGTTGGCAGGCTGCGTCTAGAGCCTTCCTGAATTTTCGCCGGAGCTCTGCGATAGCTCGCCTTCAATGCGATCACCACATCCGCCTCGCTGATATCTCGGGCGATCACCGCTGGTGCATGGCTGTCAAGTATGGCTCGATCCAGCCTGTTGCGGTTCACCCCGTAAGGAAATACGCGAGTGGTGCGAGACCCCTCCTTCCGGATGGCTGGCGGTTGAGGTGTAAGCTTGAGATTTTGACGTCTTGAAGCCGAAGAACGAGTTTTCTCCCATTCCTCCTCGTCCTCCGTCTTGTCCGGAATCTCTCTGATGGCAACTTCCGCCTCATCGGTTTCAGCTTTCTGAAGCACCTCGATCTCTCCGCTCAGGTTGCGAACGCGGATCTCCGGACGCGGTTGACGCCCTCTGAGGAGATGGTCCACAGTTGTGGTGACATCGTGGTGAATGGCGAGTTTGTCGACATCCATAATCTCAATCACCACATCAAAGCTCGGAGGAGCCTTTCGCTCCAAGACGGTTTTCTGGGTGCCGCGTCGTTTCGCTTCATCATCGGAGAGCGTGACCGCTTGAATTCCACCCACCAAATCGGAAAGCGTGGGATTCATCAGCAGATTCTCCAGGCTGTTGCCATGCGCAGTCGCGACAAGCTGCACGCCCCTCTCCGCAATGGTGCGCGAGGCGAACGCCTCCTGTTCGGTGCCGATCTCGTCAATCACGATAACCTCCGGCATATGGTTCTCCACCGCTTCAATCATAACCGCATGCTGCAAGGATGGCTCCGTGACCTGCATCCGGCGAGCCTTGCCAATGGCTGGATGAGGGATATCCCCATCGCCTGCGATCTCGTTCGAGGTGTCCACGATTACGACGCGTTTTTTCATCTCATCTGAAAGTACGCGGGCGACTTCTCGCAGCTTGGTGGTTTTCCCCCTTCCCGGACCTCCCAACATGAGGATGCTTTTTCCTTGCTCCACCACATCCTCGATGATGTCGATGGTGCCGTACACGGCGCGTCCGATACGACATGTGAGACCGATGATTTTTCCATTGCGATTGCGAATAGCGGAGATTCGATGGAGAGTGCGTTCAATGCCTGCGCGGTTGTCTTTGCCGAATGATCCGACCCGGCTCACAACATATTCGATATGCTCCATGGTGATGGGGTCTTTGCTAAGCTCAACCACTCTGTTGGTGTATCTCGCCTCCGGCAGTCTTCCCAAATCAAGAACAATCTCAAGAAGTTCGTCCAGACTGTTTTGGCGCACCAATTCTTCTCGTATCAATGGTGGCAAAGCTTCGAGAAGTTGCTCCAGGTTATCAGTGATGCGTTGTTGTTTTACCGTGAGTGTGCGCTTTTCGCGCGGAGTGATGACCTTGTCTGTATCCAATAGGTTATTCACACCTCATGAACCCGTAGAATTCGAGTTCGGCATTCGGCGCGAATGCCGAACCGAGGAAGTGATAAAAGGATATGCTCCATGGGTCAACGTGTTATTCATCCCTTCGCTACACTTGACATCTACTCCATCATTATTTTGCAATAATGACGGGACGGATAACATTTCATATGACCTATAAGGAATTGTACGATTTTCCTTATCCTCATGATACCAATTCCCAACCCTTTTTGCAAGTGGAACAACAGGGGATAATCAAAGTTTAACACTGCGCAAGCGAAGATCAAGTCACGGGAGCATCCCTTAGTCGCTTTTAGTGGACTTTGATTTGAGATAGTCACGCATCGAAACAATTTGCAGCCCCACACCCCCAAGCATCACCCCGAGAAATAGGGTGAACGCCCTCCTGTAACCGCTGAATTGAAGGGCTGGAATGGCGAAATGCGGCGCTAAACTGCCGCGAATTCCAAAAGCGCTGGAGTGTATCGATTGATACTGCGCCTCCTTGCCAGGTTCGGAAAAGAGAAGAATGGTGTTCAGATAGCCCACATCCGTCCCGGACATCGCCATCCCCGCCGCCATCGCCCCCAAATAAAGCCAATTGATATTTTGCGCGAAGATATAACAGAGCGGCTGCAGGCAGATAATGCTTATCGCCAACAATACTGCGGCGAGGGGACCCTTGTTATCCATGTACCACCCCCAGAACACATATCCTATCATCGTCATAAAGGAGGTGATGTTCTGCAGGTTGGCCACCTGGGTGTTTGTAACGTGCAGACGATCCACCTGAAAAAGAGGATACAGCGTGCCCGCCATTAGGTTGCCGAAACCGTAGATGAACACCGACGCCGTGAACCACCTGAATCCGGGGTTTCGCCTTAAAATGCGCACCGTGTCGAGAAGGAATTCCTTCGGAGAGGAGCTTCCGCCTTCATCGCCAAGCGAGGATACCACAGGCATGTGCATGAATGTGTATGCTGTCAACGACCCGAATATCCCGCCGATGAAGAAAATGACATGCCAATCCAGCCAAGCATCCATTAATCGACCTGCGACGAAGGACGATAAAAGCGTGGAGATACTAACAGCCACACGCACATAACTCATCATTCTCCCTCTCAAGGCGTCAGGATACACATCCTTCATCACTGCAGTATACGCCGGAGCGGATATGGAGCCGATGAAGGGGGAAAGACATACAAACACTGTGTAGGATATGTGAGAATCAACAAAAGGAATGAGAAGAAACATGCCTCTTGAAATAAGCCATGCGACATAGCAAAAAGGCAATTTGCTTTTACCGTCCATCTGCTGAGCCCAAAGAAGCGCGAACACGAAGCCCAAGGCGGGAGCGCTCATGATCCAACTCATCTCCATGCTGGTGGCGTGAAGGTTCTCTCGCGCTATTTTGGGAACGAAAGTCCAGATACAGCCGGAATACAAGCCAAACAGCGTACCGGAAGCGAAATCCCACTTCCATGCCTGATAGGCGCGAGGAGGTATTGAACCCACCCATTCCCGCATGTTCTGTCCTATCGAAAAAAAACGAATCAATAAAATCCCCTCAGGTGAATTAAAAGCGCGACATTTCTGAAATCATTCATGGAGAAAGGCATGGAAAAGCGAATTGTCCAATGGTCCGCCCTAACGTATACTTTCGGCGTTCGTCATTATCAGGACTATGAATATGCCCTCAGAATAAAAAATCAATGACTTCCAAGAGGATACTACAAGTCTCTTTTCTGGAAAATCAGAACGGACGCCGCCAACACGGTGCACGTCCATATCACTATATAGACAAGATCAAACGCATCGGCGGGACGTGTCGCCAAACGGTTTGGCATCATCATCAGATTGGAGGGGCTTAGCGCACCAAGGGCATGGTCCACCCATCGGTCCGCATTGGACATCGGCACCACATAGGCGCACGCCTTCCCTAGCCGCACCAGCAAAGGAAGATGCACAAAGGGAAGCTTTCCTATGAAAACAAGTATCCCCTCCGCCCAGGATATCCCTCCGCAAAGCAGGGTTAACGCCGCCGCAAGTATCTGCCCTGTGAAAGCGGAGAAGAAGAGTCCCAGGCTGGTATAAAAAACAGGATACAGCATCAGAACGAAAGCCGCGAATATGATTGTGTGATACGAGTATCCCAACTGAACGTAGAGCGAAGCCCAAAGCAACCCCGACCACAATAGGATGCTGAGACACATCACCGCCATCACTCCAATCCATTTTCCGAAGAGCACCTGAAGTCTGCTGATAGGACGGGGAATAATGACCAAAAGCGAGCCCTTCTCTATCTCACCTGCAAGGGTGCCGGTCGCCAGGAGGACAGTTAGAAGAGTGGAAAAAAAACGGATCATGGGAATGCCAAGGAACACCACCAAGCCGACGGGGAAGTAAACCTCCCTCTCCCTTGGCCCCAAGCTTTTAAAGGACCACCCCATGAACATGGGCAATATGGAGAGGAGGCAGAATATAACGCCAATCAGAATCGCAAGAAGATACACCTTTTTCCGCAACGCCTCTTTTATTGTGAGCCCCGCTATGACGCCTATCGCTCTCATGTGATCCCTTACCCCACCTGAAATCAAATCCTGCCGAAACAACATTACGCCGCTTATAAGTATGAACTATTTACATGTGTCTCTCCAAACCAAAACCAATATTGGGAGCGCATATCCCATGAATTATCACGGAAGGATTCGTTGGTTTGTCGGGAATGGGGGTAAAATTTAAGAAGTATCCGGATAATATGGCGCCCCTTATCCGATTGAATCCCATTCAGCAGCACCAAAAGGAGAGAATCCATGGATGATCAAACGTTAATCGATTCCCAATCCAATCTTCAAGCGATATGTCAGCGCAAAGACCTTTTCGAGGGAGTACAAACCGTCTCTCACGCCGTTTCAGGCCGAAGTACGCTGCCAATACTGAGCCATATCCATATTCAATCCATGGTCAATTCCCTGCGGCTTATCGCCACGGATATGGAGATCAGCATATCATTGGATATCCCTGCGCGGGTGCAGGATCCAGGAGCCATCACAGCCCCCGCAAAGTTCCTCGCGGAACTATTGGGGACCTTTCCGGAGGATGATATCACGCTTCAGATGGAGCCAAATCACAGCGTATCGATCCACTGCGATCGCTCTGACTACGTTATCCCCGGGTTACCGGCGGAGGAGTATCCTCGCCTGCCGGAGGTTCCCGACTCGGTGCATTTCACCATCCAGCAGAAGATTCTGAAGGATGTCATACGTAAAACGATTTTCGCCGTATCCATCGAGGAGACGCGCCCCATATTGAAGGGGATTCTCATCAGCTTATCCTATGATTGCGCTCGTTTCGTCGCGACTGACACCCATAGGCTGGCGATCCGCAAGGTTAATCTCAGTGTGAACGAAGGCGATGAACAACCGGTAACCTCTATGGTGAAGCTATCCGAGACGAGTGGGGAGGAGTTTCACAACGCCATCGTCCCGGCGCGGGCTCTAAACGAGTTGCAAAGAATACTCCTTGACGAGCCGGGGGAGGTGATGGTGTGTATCGCCGAAGGACAGATCCAATTCACCACTCCAAACGGCATTAAAATAATCGCAAAATTGATCGAGGGGCAGTTCCCAAACTACGAGCGAGTTATTCCGGAATCCTATACACGAAAGCTCACGTTGCAAACCGTCCCGATGCAGCAAGCGGTGAAAAGGGCATCGTTCGTGGCAAGAGAGGACGCCAACAGGATCATCCTTCAGACGTTGGACGACGAGTTGGAGGTGTCAGCGAACTCAAGCCTCGGACAAGCTCTGGAAAAAGTTGAGGTTATACGTGAAGGGGACGATGTTAAGATAGCATTCAACTCCAAATACGTTATCGATATGCTCGGAGTGCTGGATTCGGACGGGTTTTTGCTCGAGATTACGGAGCAACTCAAGCCAGCCATCATCCGCCCGGTGATTAAGGATGAAAAGGGTGATCCGAATGATTACATATGCATTCTGATGCCCATGCAAATTGTGTGAAAAAAGGGAGAGGCGATACTCTCCCTTACTCATTTCACCTTTGGATGTCTTTACCCGATTGAGAGTCATGAAGCATCATAAGGTTTACAAATACCCCTGACGCTTCATGCTTGTCCAACGATCCGCCCCGATAATGAGGTGGTCCATCAGATCAATTCCCAGCACTTTACCCGCTTCTCCCAGCCGAGTGGTTATTTTTATATCCTCCGCGCTCGGGGTGGGATCCCCGCTTGGATGATTGTGCGCTACAATCAGGGAAGAGGCGCTGGATTGCAGAGCGTCCTTGAACACTTCGCGAGGATGCACCACGCTCATATCCAAACTCCCTACGGACACTGTCACCATTCGTATAACTCTAACCCTTGTATCTAAAAGCAGGCTTTTGACGACCTCCTTTTGCAGATCACGCATGTCCGGCATCAATATCTGAATGGCATCCTCGGGTGAGTTGATTGCGCATCGGGTTTCCAAAGCGTATGCCGCCATTCTTTTCCCAAGCTCCACGCATGCTGCGATTTGGATCGCCTTCGTTTGCCCGACCCCCTTATGGCTTGCCATTTCATGAGAGGAGGCGTTCGCCAACCCTCTCACGCCCCCGTATTTGCTTAAAAGTTGCTGGGCAAGCCCCACTGCGGAACATCCCGTCACCCCCACTCGCAAAATAATTGCAAGCAATTCAGTGACGGATAACGACTGCGGACCGTACAACCACAATCTCTCTCTCGGGCGCTCCTCCGTGGGAAGCTCCCTCATCATCACGGAATACTGTTCCATATTTCCCGCCTTCCTGAGCGTATTTTATGAAATGATGCATTAGCAATGTTGGTTTGATGCGATGCATTGCGAAATCATAACACTTTGAGAAAGGATTGTCAAGACGCTTTTGCCGGGAGGGTACGGCAAATCCGCTACTTCAACTGCGATATTTTCTCACGGCAAGCCAAAGGATCACAATTGAAATCAACGCCCACGAAATCGCCCAAAACGCCGGATGGAGACCGTAGTTCTGGGACATGAACACCGCATCGTTCGGTATATTGGTATTCTCCGTGATCGTGACAAGCGTCCAAACCCCCTCCAGTGCGTTAAGGCACAACTCAATGGAGAGAAAACTCAACAGATAAGAGGCGGGAATCGGCGGGAGAAAACGAGCGAACAACTCCAAAACGACGCCGATGGATAACCCTGCGAAAAACCCGAACGGGTTGTTCAAAGGATGAATCCAAAAACCCACAATCAGCAGCACGATGATCCCGAGCAAAATCATATGGGATTTGGCAAGTTGAACCCTTTTCGAAAGCAAAAGCGTAAACGCACCGAACAGGGTAGCTCCGAGGTAACCGGCAGGGATGATGAATAAAGGGTCGCCTCCAAGGGAGACGGTTTGCCCCGATCCGACGGGATTGATGGTGATGCCTTCCACGCCACCGCCCGTGAGGACGGTCAGCAGGGCGTGGCAGCCTTCGTGAATAATCACCACGAAAATCTTCACCGGCCATATCAGGAGATTCAATCCTGGCACGAACCATATGATTATTGCTGCTATGGCGGCAATCCATAAATTGCGCTGCGCCGAGAGCCTTATATCATGAAACCCGTTATTCGCCAAAGGATTTATCGGTTGCATGTCACCTCTCTTACAGAACCCCTACTCATTTCATATCCTTTTACGTTGCATTCCTTTCGATGGTTTTACACCTTGAATGCGGATCGATGTGGATTTTTCGATTTCCGCGAAGATAAAAAGTATAATATTATGAGGAAACGCTCAATTCTTCCGTATAAATATGGGAGGAGTTTGAAAGCGCTTGTTATGCTCAAGTTGAAATCCCCCGATGGATCGAATGGTTAACACGCCTTAACCGTGCATGTTCAAACGACCCAAATCTATAATATATGAGGCTATGCATGGATTTCAAAATCAATCCATCTTCTGAGTTCAAAGAAATTAGCATCGAACAAACCTACGAATTTCTATCCGCAAATGAAAACGGACTTACGGATGAGGACGTAAAGCAAAGAATCACCTTCTTCGGTCCAAACGCGATAACAGAGAAAAAGAAAAACCCGTTCGTCGAGTTTTTCAGCCGTTACTGGGGCCCAATGCCTTGGTTGTTGGAACTGGCGATGGTGCTCTCCATCATTCTAAAGCACGATCTTGAGGGTATTATCATCTTCGTGCTCCTCACCGTAAACGCCATTATAGGCTTCATGCACTCCAGAGGCTCGCAAAAAGCGGTGGAGCTATTGAAACAGCGGCTCGCCATCAAGGCAAAAGTGCTTCGAAACGGCGAGTGGGTGACGGATGATTCCAGCCAGGTCGTTCCGGGCGATGTGATGATCATCAAAATGGGCGACATCGTTCCTGCGGATGCGAAGATCATCTCCGGCGACATCGCCATCGATGAATCGGCTTTGACGGGGGAATCGCTTCCCATCGACAAACAACCGCTGGACATTGTTTACTCCGGCGCCGTGGTACGAAGAGGGGAGGCGCGGTGCATCGTTATCAACACCGGACAGAACACCTACTTCGGAAAGACAGCCGAACTGGTCAAGATAGCCAAACCAAAATCTCATCAGGAAGAGATCATGATGGCTATCGTGAAATACATGATGTATTTGGGCATCGCCGCATCCATCATCGTGGGAGGCTACGCCTTTATCCATAACGAACACTTTCTCGTTATTATGACATTTGTGGTTGTTTTCCTCATGGGGGCGGTGCCTGTGGCACTGCCGGCGGTTATGACGATCGTACAGGCGGCGACCGGCGTGCAGTTGGCGAAGTCCAACGTCCTTGTCACTAGGCTGGATTCCATCGAGGACGCAGCCAGCATCAGCGTGCTCTGTCTTGATAAGACCGGAACCATCACCGAGAACAAGCTTTCCGTAACGGACAGCATCCCCTTCTCCGGTTACTCCAAGGAGGACTCCACCCAACTCGCCGCACTCGCATCCCGAGCCGAGGGGATGGACTTGATCGACGTGGCGATCATCGATTACGCAAAAGCCTCCAAGGTGGACACCAATTCGCACCAACAGGTCTCCTACACTCCTTTCAACCCCGCCATCCGACGAACCGAGGCGATCATCCAACACAACGGCTCGCAGTTCAAGGTCGTCAAAGGCGCGTCGCAGGTTATCCTGCCGATGTGCTCCGGGGTCACGGAAGAACTCAAGGCGAAGGTTGACGAGACAATCGCTGATTTTTCACGCAAAGGGTATCGCACCATCGCCGTGGCGCGCTCCAAGGATAATGATTTCGACACGCTTGATTTCGTCGGACTGCTCCCGCTCTCCGACCCGCCACGCGCCGATTCGGCGAAGATGATCGCTGAAATGAAGAGTCTCGGCGTGAAGCCTATCATGCTTACCGGCGACAACATGGCGATCGCTCAGGAGATCGCGAAGAACGTCGGAATCGGAGAAAACATCATCCGTCTGGCGGATATAGAAAAGCTCAGCCATGAGGATCAGGCGAAAAAGGTGGCATCCAGCGATGGCTTCGCCGAGATTTACCCCGAGGATAAATACCGCATCGTAAAACTCCTTCAGGAAAACGGATACATGGTCGGGATGACCGGAGACGGGGTTAACGACGCCCCCGCGCTCAAACAGGCGGAGATGGGTATCGCCGTCAGCAACGCCACGGATGTCGCAAAAGCCTCAGCAAGCGTTGTACTGCTGGAACCAGGCGTGAGGGTGATCGTCGAGGCGATTGAGCGCAGCAGGGAAACTTACCAAAGAATGCTCACTTGGGTCATCAATAAAGTGACGAAAGTCATCCAAGTCGTCGGATTGCTCACGGTGGGTTTTTTCATGGTTCATCATCAAATGGTGCTCTCGATGCTTGGAATGGCTCTGCTTGTGTTCGCGAACGATTTCGTAACCATGTCACTCGCCACGGATAACGTACAGCACACAGCCAACCCCAACGCATGGGACGTGTTAAATATCACCTACGCCTCCCTGCTGATCGGGATTCTGCTGGTTGTGGAGGGCATCGCCGCAGTGATCTGGGGGCAGACATACTTCGGCCTCGGACATCACGGTTTAAAGCATCTTCAGACTTGGATAATGCTGATGCTTGTGTTCACCAGCCAGTTCCGGGTTATGATCGTAAGAGAGAGGAAGTTCTTCTGGTCCTCCATCCCTGGCAACGCTTTGATTCTCTCTACGGTCGGTGCTTTGATCGGTTTCGTGTTGCTTGGAATTTACGGGGTCATTATTACCCCAATTCCCGCAAACGAGGTGTTTTCGATTCTCTTGTTTTCGCTGATCTTCACCTTTGCCATAGACTTCCCGAAATATGCCGCATTCAGAAAATTCGGAGTGGAGTGACGCAAACCACGAAACTTAGGGTCTCGGTAATCGAGGCTTGGCGAAGCGATGAACCTCGTCACATTCTCCAAACGGAACGCCTTCATGGCGTTCCGTTTTCATATGATGTACGACAGCGTTTAAATGGTATCTCCAGAAAATATGAAATGGGCGAACCGTTTTGGGCGTTGCGGAGTCCCGCGAATGCCGGATATCCTGAATTCGCACACGGGGTAGGAATTACGCGAAGAATGTGGTAAGATATGTGGCGTAATTAAAGGAGATTGCCCTCCCCTGTGCGGATTATTCGGGCGGTTGGCTCAGCGGCAGAGCGCTTCGTTCACACCGAAGAGGTCACTGGTTCAAATCCAGTACCGCCCATGCCTCTATAGTGTATTTAGCGTCATATCAATCCACTTACCTTCACTGTTTGGTCATCCGAAGTATGACATATGAGTTTGTCGCTACTCCGCCATCCGTTTGATGTGATGAGAGACCTGTGCTGCTGATCTATTATGTTATCACCCACTGACAGCGCATTACTCCACATTTAACCATTATTCCTCACCCCTTGCACGTCATCCATATGCAAACCCCGCTTCAAAATAAACAACACCGCGTTGACTAGTAAAATCGGCGAATGGGGTGTTCCCTCAACTCAATCTGACTCTCAAATATCAATAGTTTCACTCATTGAACAATGAAATGCCCGGGATAGCGATCGTCTCGCCTGCAAAATCGGTTTTTTTCTTCCGTCTTCAATGAGAGGCGTTATGCGTCAAAAAACAGATTTTTACCAAACGAACCCAAGGATTCAGCGGAGATGAAAAAGTCACCCCGCCTTGCCTGAAAAGCCTATCTTATCAGATTCGTTTTCCATATATATTAAATCGGCAATTAAATATCACCGAATATATTAACTTTATCAAGAGTGATTTCACAGAATTTATCATCTATTTAATTGCCGAT
>JAJZOL010000040.1 GCA_021811565.1 bacterium
GTGCAGCAATCACCGCGCTTAAACTAAGACATATCGTCGTCATACCGTCAATGGCGGGAATGACCACCGCGTAATGCTGCAGGATTCTTGTGCAAAAAACGCGCAAAAAGGCTGATAAGATACTAAAAGGAACGAATTTCGTGAATTCGTCCTATTGCGTCAACTGGACTTATGACAGTCATTATACTCAACTACGCATTCCATATCCTATTTGGAAACCTTTTCAATCCTGCGCTAATGTGTGAAAGCGATTTTCAACGGAGTGGAGTTACGCAGGTTATCGCTGACAGGGCACCGCGTTTCCACCGCTTGCGCCCATTGCGCCAAAGTTTCCTCCCCAGCGTCGCACTTCATATCTATCCAAACATGAATCTCCTTGAAGCCCGCTCGGACACCTAACTTCTTGCCCATGAAAACCAAGGGGTCGAGATTGCCCTCCAAGCGGATGTCCATGGATTCAATGGTGAAACCCATCTCCTTTGCGACGAAATGACCTGTCACATTCAAACAACCGGCGAGCGCCCCAAGCAGATATTCCACGGGGTTCGGTCCGGCATCCGTTCCGCCCATTCGCGCCGGCTCGTCAATGCTGAAAGCATGCCCCCCGGCGCACACATCCACACGCGTGCTATTTACAGTGGAAGCCTCCACAGTGAATACAACATCAGACATCACACACCTCCATTTGATTGATACTTGGTTATTTTACCATATATACAAAATATTCGCATGCTAATTACTTATACGTTCTTCGCCATCAAATCAATGCATGGCCTTCCAAATCATCGTGGCGGCAATCAGAAGGAGAAACCACCCGAAACCGGTACGTAACTTCACCTTGTCAACCACCAACGAGGTTCTCGCCCCGATCTGCCCCCCCAAATAGACAGCTACGGCTAAAAGGAGCGCGAGTTTCCAATCCCAGTGCGTATGAATCAGATGCCCCGCCAATCCGCACGTTGCTGTGACACCCACCATAAAGGCGCTGCATCCCACAGCCACGTCCACGGGAATGCCCAGCAGCACAACCATGAGGGGAACGTTCAGAATCCCGCCGCCCACTCCCACCAATCCGCTTGCCGACCCCGCAAGAAACGCAGACGGCAGCGCCAATGGCAGATTGACAAGAAATGACCTCCCATTGAATTCACGACGCCAATGAAACAGATCATGCGGAGTTGATGGATCATACTGTTTGGGTTCCATTTTCCGAATCATGAAAATGGCGGCGACAAGCAACACAATTGCGAAAAAGATGGACAAGGCTGAGTTTGAGAAATGGCTTGAATAGAGCCCTCCCAGAAAGCCGCCTAATCCTGTCACAATCTCCAACACAATTGCCAAATGCCAATCCACTCTCTTCGCTTTGCGGAAAACCACCGTGGCGGACAATGATGTCACCATGATGAGGAACAGGCTTGTCGCTGCAGCGGTATGGATGTTGATTCTCGAATACACCTGCAAGGGAGTGTAAAGCGCTCCGCCTCCTTGGCCTAACATAGAGAAGAGAATGGACACCACAAACATAGCTATTGGCAAAATGACGAAGGATATTACAAAATCCATTTCAAGCTCCGGTGCTGATCTAACGATCGAAGCGATTGCAAATCACGAAATATAAGTCGGACACCGCCTTTTTAACGATGCAACGCTCCTTGAAACTCATATTTTACAATCGCCCATATCAACACCTATTATACCCTATATGTGGCTATTTATCATAAAAGCCAAATACTTTTAGGAGCTAACGAATAATATACAGGTTCGGCAAATCCTTTTGCAGTTGCGCCACTCCCCTGTCCGTCACCTTTGTCCCCCCCACATTCAACTCCTTCAGCTTTTTCAAATTCCTGAGATACTTCAAACCCTTATCCGTAATCCCCTTGCAAAAAGGCATCCCCAAATCCTCAAGATTATCCAGACCTTGCAGATTTTTTAGCCCTGCGTCCGTGATTCGGGTATCCGGCAGAGCCAGTTTCACCAAGCTTTTCAGGTTCCTGAGATACACGAGCCCTTTATCGGTGGTGACAGTCACATACCCTAAATAGAGCGTTTTTATATGTTTCAGGTTTTGAATCAGCGCAAGGTCCTTGTCCGTAATCACTTTGCCGGTCGATGAGGCTTGAAAATTAACCTCGATGATGGGAGAACCTGGCAGCGTCTTATCCCGCTTCACAACTCCGCCGAGTTTCAGGATGGCGTTCGCAACTTGAGAATCATTTTGTTTTACGGGCTTGGCGCATTGAGCTGTATGGCAGACAAAAAGCGCAAAACAAAATAGAAACATGGTTTTGTAAATCATTCGGATTACCTTTCGTATTTTTCCATTTATACGATCATATGATTTGAAAAAGCATTGAGCCTTTACAGCGTGAATTGACAAGGAGAGAACATGAAACGAGAGTTATTGCGGAGTTCAACCCATATAGGATACCCGCTCATCGGGATTGCGGTGCGCTCACCACGGATATTGGAACGCGTATCACATAAAGCCCACCGATCCAGAGATATCTGCGACCTATGAAAAGATCGTTTGGCATGCAATTTTGATACCGAGCTGGCATGGATAGCTTTGACAAAGACAAATTCGCAGGATTAACAAACCAAATAGCGTATTCTCCCTTTGGGTTCACCATCAGCAACGCCAAAACATCATTCTCCCCAAACGTTTTCAGCATCCTCCACCCTTCAGGAAGCGATATGGATCTCCATTGATCCTTCTTTGAATCCCAAGCCATCAGCAGTCTTTGGTCATCCTGATTCGCGAAGCCATGATAGGTTAAGGATAGTAAAGCGCCCCATGATGCGGCGACCAAATCTATTTTGTCGCTTTTTTCGCTAGCCAGCATATCGGGAAAAACGCCTGAATCATCGCGATATAACCTATCCTCATGGGAATCGTAGCGGAATAGTATCGTATTTTCCGGCTGGGTGATGTTCATGGACACCTTTTTCGCCAATATCCATGCATCGCCCTCCCCGTAGGGTATTACACGGTAAGCCCAGTAACCCCATAGTTCGTGGAAAAATCGCGTTTTCCCCTTTGTGCGATCCACCCTCGCAGGGGCTTGGATGTACGGATAGGGATATCTCGGTGACTTAGTTATCGTTCCCTCGCCAAAAATTAACCATTCATATCGTTGCGTCTCCGCCGTTATCAACCCCTGCATCTGCCGTAGCGGAGCGTCCGGCAACGGGGAGGACGGAAGGCGCACTTTGAGCCATCTCGGTCGATTTATATACTCGCTCCTTTTCCGCCGAATCCATGTATCCGTCTCTCGATCGAAACGATATTGATAGGGGCCGTTCATCGAAACAACCGGCTCGCCTTGTTCCTTCTGGAAATTAACTAAAACGTTTTGGCCAAGGGGTAACTCATTTGGAAAGCGGTGACATACAAGCCACCTTTTCGTGATCGTATTAAATCCCCGAGGATGAAAATTCCCGGCAAACCAAAGATATTTACCGTCCGACACGATTTGTGCCGCGTTCATCGTATCACCGATATCCGCACGAGAGCGCATGCTCAATCTCATCTTGGATAGATAATGATTCGCCAATGAATCGGATAGTTCGCGCGATCCCAGGCAGCGTATCCCTAAAGACTTTGGCTTAAGGAGATAACTTCGTAGATACCTGCGATATGTGATTACCCCAATCCCGTAATGGATGAGAGAACTATCCAATCGCTCGAACCGCAATTCCACATCATTCGCATTGAAATGAAAGGGAACCGAAGTGTAAATGTTCCTCACATAAGGGGATGATGCTGTCAAGCGTAACTCATTCGTTTTCGTATCGAACACCCCTATGTTATTCGTGCAAATGATATAGTCCCACCTACCTCCGGGGATCACTTCGTGAATCGCGCAGAGGTTAACGGATGAGTACCGTGCGCTAATCCTCTGTTGTTGTTTGGCTGAAAGTGATTTCTCCCGCCATTTATGAAAAGTGGAGTCGCATTCAATGATAAGCACGTGGTCTTTCGGCATCAACTTTATAATGGAGACCTTCCCGTGATTATATGACAGTACCAGACGATTCATCCAAGTATAAACGGATGAGAAAGGGATGGAAACATACGCCACCTTGTGTGATGCAATGGAATATCGGCACAGCATAGTGTGTGAATACTGATCCACCGCAATAAAGTAAACATCCATTTGCCGTCGAGATGACAGGGATACAGCGACGATATCCAGCGCGGGCAATCCGTTATCGATCGTGATTCGACGCCAGGATTTGGACGCTTTGTCAAACTTCACCAATCCTCCGTCGGTTGCAAACCAAACGTCATGCCTCCCCACTGCTATGTCATTGACGACATTGATCCCCGTATAGGAACGCCACATCGTCGCGCTATCGCTCTTAGCTACGGAGATTTTACAGAGAAGGCATATGCTCAATATTGGAAGTAACGCTCTTGGCTTCAAATCATCCTCACGGTGTTCCGGGTTCGAATCTCACTATATCCCTGTTGATCCTTACCAGCCCTATCCTGCCGAGCCACAAATAACGGTTCCCTTCCAGGAGAGACCCGCTTAAGTAAGATCTCAAATCATTCTCATCGGGAAGAACCAGTTTGCGCCACCTGTTCAGAGGATCCCATCGATATAAAGCGCCGGAGGATGAGCGAACCCATAATGACTTCGATAAGTTAAAACGATACAATATTTGAGCGTCCGAGGCTTCCCTCCTCCACACATCCGATTTGGCTACATAATGAAATAGCGTATTCTGAAAAGGAGTCCAAATCCATATGCTTTCTCCTACTGTGAAGAAAAACGGACGTGGGATGGGGTCCGTCTGAGCGATGGAGGATGCCGTATCAAACGGATTTCCCGTATAAAGGTGCATATGATTGGTCTGCCGATTCCACTTCAAAACGGCAGGCTGAGAATAAACCCCTTGGTTTGACCCATCAGGCTTAACCCCGCCCATAAACCAAGCATCATTACCCTCCAAAAGCATGGACCCAACGGATATGAATTTCAGTTCGCCTGTGGAATCATAGGGTTGTATAGTGTGCGTGGTGCGATCATAACGCCCGACGGCCCATCTTGTCCTCTCACCTTTGGGATGCCATCGCACCCAATCATACCTCTCCCCCTCTTGCGCCAATATTTGAAGATATCCGGAGAACGTGTTATAAGGGTCATATCCATTTGGAGCGGAAACGTATCCAAGAGTTTGGCGAGAACCCATTATGTTTTGCCAGTCCCCGCTGTTTTCAGATTCATCCCCTTTGACTTCATTATCGCTTGACATCACCCATTGATCCTTCAGGCGATCGTATTTCTTTGTCCCATTGGTGGTCACAACATATATATTCCCATTCTTTCTCGTGATCTGATAAACCATATTCGCCGCCAGACCGTTATCGGTAGGGGCGTAGCCCCATCTCTTCTTTATCGTATCATACCAAGCCACTCCAGGGGCGTGTATGCCAGGGAGGTTATATGTGGCGAACCAAATCAATCCTCCATCAAACGCAATATCCGTTGGTATGCCACCGTGAAGGTATTCGCTGTAAGCATCCCCAACTTTCACCGCTATCGCACGAACCTGTTGGTTGGATAGCGGAACCATGCGGATGGTTTTGCTTTTGCCGGTTTCCAAGTTCAGTTGGCACGTGGAAAGCTTGCTGTAAGTAATGGGATAGTTCAATAAATTCCATTGTGTATTTTGCAATATCACGTGATATACGATGGAGGATGGTGAAACTATCAAGTTAAACGGATAGGATGTCGTCCTGGTTACGGATGAATTATATTCCACTGTTTGGAGGTTATAAAACCTGAATGTGTGGTTCCGTTTGTCGCTCACGATGATATTGTCTCGTCCGATAAGAAGAATCCGTGTGTTATTCTCAATTAGTTTGAAAGGACCGATACCGTACATATATTGCAGATTCGATGGCTTTATCGATGAAGATGATTGCTGCGGCATCCAAGTTTTAGAGTCACGGTTGTAGGTTAGATTGGAGTTGCCAGTAATCGAAATATGAACTTGGTCGGTTCCCACCGTTAGTGTATTCGGTATGAAGTAAGGCAGGGGGTACATCTCATTAAATGTGGGTAACTCATGGCTGACATAGCTGACGGAGTTCGTTTTCAAATCAACGGAGGCAAGAGCCACTTGGTGTTTGACCGAGCTCCAGCCATTATACGCCCCTATTATTCCCAACATCCATAGCGTATCCGGATGGTCCGGATCAAACGCCACATTCTGTACGTCGTTAGTTGGAAGACCGTCGTTGGTTGTTAGTGTTTTCCATCCCCCTGTTGCGCGTGAATATATGCGAATTCCCCCCGACGTCGCGAACGCCACGAAGTTTTTACCCAAGGCGATATGTCGCACGTTTTGAGTATTGGTGTAAACCCGGATATTCTGATTCATTCCAGCGCCGGAGAATGGGGTGATGAGTGCCAAAACCGAGTACAGTACCAGGATATTCATGTGATACTCCGAATATTACCATCCTACGATCGGAATAATACCTGTATTTCCGCATCAAACCATCCGAAAATTTAACGTAATAGGCAGTTACAAAAAAACAGTGGTGATTAAGGAGATAGGTATGAAAGCCACCTCATTATCGGAGTTTTATCGAATTGATGAAAAATCTTTGGATCGTAGGAAACAGTTCATCGGACTCGATAAAAATGTGATACGCACACTCTCTTCGTCTGCAGGATGGGCGGACAAGGTGGCGGATAAGATAGCGCGTGATTTTTACGACTTTCAGTTCTCCTTCCCCCCTACTCGGATATTTTTTGAGAAACACGCCAAGGAGAAAGGCGTCACACTGGATGCCATGAGACAGGCTCTGGAAAGGACGCAGGCGGAGTATTTCCGACAAATATTCAATGAGGCTCGCAAAGAGAACCCCTTCGGCATCAGCTATTTTGAGAGGAGACTGAAAGTTGGTCAAATCCATAACCTCATCAACCTTCCTCCGAAATGGTATATCGGCAGTTACGCCTTATATGTCAAATTGGCGACCAAGTATTTACGCCGACATTATTTCCTCACCCCATGGGTGGCGTGGCGGGTGGAAATGGCGCTGTCTACGGTTATTAACTATGACATACAAGCCATTTCGGATTCATTCACCTTGGATTTGATGGATTCCGCAGGGTTTGACTTGGATAGGGTGGAGAGAATACCAGGAAGCGATCTAACGGAGAGCATCGGCCAAATCAAAACCGCGTTCAGCGAGGAGCTAAAACTGGTGGCGGACGCTCTTCTCTCAGGGGATTTGACGATTGAGATCACTCCGCATGATGCCAACGATAGCTTGCGTATCGCTCTTAAGGAGAGCATCGAGCGATTACGCAATGTCACCAAACGGCTCTCGGAGAGCGTTCTGGAGATGAACTCCGCCTCCGAGGATATCTCACGCTCCATATCGGAGGTGGCTTTGGCTTCCGAGCAATCCGCCATGACAAGCACGGAAATCGCAAACGGCAGCGAACAGCAGGCGCATTCCGCCACCAGCGCTGCGGAGTCGATGGACACGCTGCATCGGTCGATTCAGCGTGTCAAGGAGGGAGCGGAGAAGCAAATGGATGCCGTTAGCCGTGTGCATGAAGGAGGATGCAAAGCCATGGAGGCGATGCGAGACTTTTTCGCCTCCAAAAAGAGCATGTCTGAAACAGTTCAAACCGCAGCGGAGACAGCCTTGGCAGGAAAGACATCCGTAAGCAAGAATATCGAAAGCATGAACCGCATCAATCAGATCGTTCAATCCTCCTCCAAGATTATCTACGACCTGGGAGTGAAAGGAGGCGAAATTGGCACAATTGTGGAGACCATCCGTCAGATCGCCGAACAAACAAACCTCCTGGCGTTGAACGCAGCGATAGAGGCCGCGAGAGCGGGCGAAAACGGCAGGGGTTTCGCCGTGGTGGCGGATGAGGTGAGAAAACTTGCGGAACGCTCCACATCGGCTACCAAGGAGATTGAGAGCCTTATCAGCGCGGTGCGCTCCGGCGTTGCGGAAGCTGTCAGTGCGATGGAGAACAGCGGCAAGGAGGTGGCTCACGGCACGGAAAAGAGCAGTGAGTTGGGGGAATCCTTGGAAAAAATACTGAAAACCGTTCAGGATGTGTCCGCAAACATGTCCCGCATGACGGAATCCGCCACTGAGATGTCCGTTGAATTGGACGACGTGATTACATCAGTGGAGCTGGTGCAAAAAGTCGCCGAAGAGTATCATTCAATTATTGATGAGATGACATCCAGCGCCGGTGTCGTCTCCGAAGCGGTGACCGCCGTGGCGTCCGTAAGCGAGGAGACCGCTGCAGGCGCAGAGGAGATGAGCGCAAGCGCCCAGGAGGTGTCGGCAAGCGCGCGAGAAGTGTCCCGTACTGCGGAGAATCTCAAGGATATCGCCGCCAGATTGACCGAGGTCGTGGAAGGATTCAAAATGGGTGCGCGCGAAGAAAGAATATTTCGAAAAGCGGCGTAGACCTATATAATCTAATTGGCGAGATATTCTGCAAGATTTCATGATTGTGCGATGATGGATATGGAATGATAGCGTATTCAAGAGCGAGAAAGTTCATTCTGCATGAATACGCTAATTCCTCATTGACTTTTTCTTTTCGACATCTTATAATGTTTCCACATCTCTCATACCGCATCCGCTTCATCTGGCTTTACTGACGACTATAAGGGGCTAGGGAAAATGGAAATAGAACATGCGGATATCTCTCGCAGGCGTTTTCTGCAAGACGCCACCGCAATGTCACTGGCGATACCTCTCATCATCCAAGGAAAGGATCTCACACTCGGCATGAAACAGGAATCTAATCCGACTCCCGACTCTCTCCCTCAAATCACAATCGCCGGGCGCACCATCCCTCGGATGGTGGTGGGGAGCAATCAGATCGGTGGATGGAGCCATAACGTTCGGGATCTCACCGATGCAATGACGGACTATTTCAACGCCGATCGCACCACCGCCTACCTTCGCAGATGCTGCCAATCCGGGCTCGATGTCTGGCTTGGCTTCAATAGCGGCGTGGGGCGAACGGCTTTGCAGAATCTGCAAAAGGAGGGTGTGAAAATCCGTGTCTACTATCTCACCACATTGGATGAGAGCGGGAATATCCCGAAGGATGTAACGGAGTTCAACCCCATTTGGCTGGTCCATCATGGCAATGTGACGGATGATCTCTTCGCGCAGGGTAAACAGGAACGCGTTCATGACTTCGTGAAAAAGGTGCACGACACATTGCAAATCCCTGCGGGGGTTTCCTGCCATAATCCTGACTGTATCGCTTATATGGAGGAGCATGGCTGGGAGAATGATTTTTACCAGCTCTGCACGTATTACCTGACACGTCCCAAGGATCAGATTCGCGCCAAACTGGGCGGTGCGCCCTTGATGGAATCGTTTCTCGATACGGATCGGGATCACTCCCTGGCGATGGCGAGACAGGTGAAAAAGCCTCTGCTTCTGTTCAAAATCCTAGGCGCAGGTTGGCTTTGCAACAGTGACGCATCCGTGGAGGATGCATTCAGAACGGCATTGACCGGAATCAAGAAAACGGACGGAATCATTGTGGGAATGTGGCCCAAGTATCGGGACGAACTGAGCCAAAATATCGCATTCCTGAAAAAATACGGTCAGGTGTAAGTTCGCTATCGTTTTGGAATCATGATGATCACAGGCTTTTCACGAGCATCCAACGACACGACGCCGTCCTTCACGGGAATGGGAGCCGCCAATCCGTTCATTTCGCCGTCCTTGAAATCGATCCGCGTTGCGGATGCGCCGCCCACTCTGAAGCTCACATTCCTGACCCTCAAATCATCGCTCGTGTCACACCATACCACATAGGCATCACCGGGTTTCCCGGCAAAGCGATAGATTCGAACATGATCCTTCCCGCTAGGAATCCTGTTTGCGAAACGCATCCCCTTCAAACGGTTTTTTAGTGTGGCGATATAGTAATAGGAGGGTTTCGGTTTCCATTGCCCCTTCTCCGTCACCATTCCGCATGTCTCGAATACGCCGGTTCCGTCCGTCTTCACGTCTCGGAACATGAACATCGCGGCTCGATCCACGCCAGCCGCTGCAAGCTCCAGGTAGCTTCTGACAAGCCATATCGCCTGCACCTCCTCGCTGGTATAAGATCCGATGGCGGGGGCGTGGATCGGAGAGCGTGGGTTCGTGTCGTATCCGAATTCAGACACCCAAACCTGACATTTCGGGATGTTGGCGTGGCACCATCGCACGATTTTCGCAAACTTGGCGCGGATATGATCCGCCTCGGGACTGATCCCCTGATTGCGAAACGGTTGCTCCGGCGTCCCATCATTGGAATAATGATGCAGATTGATGACATCCGCCGGAAAATCCCCGTGACGATGCACATCAGCCCAAAACTTCATGGCTTTCAAATACTCCAGGTTTAATCCGTCCGCCAATCCACCCATGACCAAGCGCATATGCGGGTCTGCGTTTTTAACCCCATATTCCTTTCCCATGCGCCCCTGATTGCCATCGTAATCCGCGCTGCACATCGCCGCAAGATCAAACGGGCTGAACCATCCATCCCTTCCATGCCAGGTTCCGTCCGGCTCGTTCCAATTCTCAATATAGCGCAGCACGCCTAGTCCGGAGAGACGCGGCTGCCCCGGTGCGAGAATCAGCTTGGAATCCGGAACATGCGCATCGCCGTACCGAGCTGCGTACTGATAAAGATGCTGCGCATGAATGGCGTATGACACAGGGTCTTCGGGGTTCGCTCCTTTGGGGATCGGCTTGGAATCCAATGAGGCGCCGGGGAAGTAAACCGGATCGGACTGTTGAATCGCCGGACAGACCGTCACCCCGGAACGCTTCAGTTGCCGATAGTAGTCATCAAAAAACCATGCGTCTCCCCCCGCCGCGCCGCTCGGCTCGTAACGCGGCAGATGATCGGCTCCTTCCGTGTCCCATGTCCAGTCATGATACTCCCTCACATACCCCACCGCTGCGGAGAGCATTTTCACGGGGTCGTCGATAAACGCGTTGGTTCCTATGAACTGATCCATCGTTGGCTGGACATGCGGTTTTTCCGGAACTCGCGAAGGTTTGGATGGGGGGTTGGGGACCGTTTGTCCGTAAAGAGCGATCTCATAGATGGATGTTGGTTGCAGAAGGGTTATCCGTATGTAACGGGTGGTTACATTCAGAGGAAACTCTTTCCATTGGAGATAACCATCCAATGTCACCGTCTCCGTTTTCCAGGATAGAGGACCGCCAGTGGATATCCGAATTGGCGCGGAGCCGGTGTTGTTGTATATGAAAAGTCGAGTCACCGGACATGGTGCGCCGAGATCAATCACCACGCTAATCGGATACTCCCAGGATGTCCATCCCGGAAAGAATGGACTTACAGGTTTCAACCCCTTACCCGAAGCCGGGTCTCCGATGGAGGTCTGTTCATCCACCATCTTGGAGGCGTCGCCGATGGCGGATTCGTTGATAAGCATATCGGGTCGCAACGGGATGCGCACATCCGCCTTTGCCATTCCCAAAGTGCAAAACGCCCATAACGCAGCGGCGATCATCGCCATGTCTCTCATGTTCGCGGACTTCCTCCCTTTCAATTCGGATTTCCCTCCCCCATTATACTTTTTCAGAAATGTTTCAACCACAGCTCAGGAAAAACGCGAGCATTCACAGATACGAATTGGGAAAGTTTCTCACCAATCAAACTTAAGAAAACATATAACCGAACGAGTTTCATGAAGAAGGCATCCCCTTGGAATGGCATCATGGATGGAAAAAATCATAGGGTCAACTTCATGGCGTAGGCGGGAGAGATTGCAGGAATACCAGTACGTGTCTGGCGGGAAATCCCAAACATCACTCATCCAATATCTCCCTCACCATACGGCATAATGCGGAGGGAGTGAAAGGCTTTTTGAGAAACTTTTGGTTGCCGTTGTTTGCTTGGAGTTGCGAATGATCGGCATACCCGGAGGAAAGCAAAATACGCACATTGGGACGCTTCTTTTGTATCATCCCCACCACTTCCGGACCGCTCATCTCCGGCATGACGATATCGGAAAACACCATATGAATCTCCCCATCATAGGAGTTGGCTATCTCAAGAGCCTGATGAGGAGACTCGGCATCCAATATATTATAACCTTTTGATGAAAGCGCGGCGACGGAGATGGAACGAACCAATGGATCATCCTCAATTAAAAGAATAGTCTCGGTGCCCGTTGTCACTTTTCGAGGCTCGATCGGCTCCTCGATAATCCGTTCCTCATCCGCTCGGGGAAGATATATCTTAAAAGTGGCTCCCCGCCCAGGTTCGCTATACACTTGGATGGAACCGTTATTCTGTTTAATGATTCCGTAGCATGTGGACAATCCCAGTCCGGTTCCCTTGCCCACCTCCTTGGTGGTGAAAAACGGTTCAAAGATACTTTTTTGAATCTCCGGATCGATTCCGGCCCCGGTGTCAGATACAATCAGCAGCACATAATCCCCGTGTAACTCCTCCGTGTGTTCTCGCGCGGACGACAACTCATCAAAGTGTACATTGGTTGTCTGCAGTGTTAACACTCCCCCCGTCGGCATAGCGTCACGTGCGTTCACCGCAAGATTCAAAATCACCTGCTCCATCTGACCTGAATCTACCCTCACATAGTGCAGACGCGGGTCCAACAGGGTGAGTAGTTGGATATCTTCACCAAGAGTCCGTTTGAGCAGGCTCTGAATGTTCAACACAAGGTCATTCAGAAGAATGGTACTCGGCTCCATCATCTGCTTGCGGGCGAACGCCAGCATTTGGCCTGTAAGATCGGAGGCGCGATTCGCAGCGCGAAGCACCTGCTGGATGGCGTGCGTTTGATCGGAATCTTTCGGCAGGCTCTCCTCAATCAACTCCCCGAACCCTATGATCACTGTCAGCAGATTATTGAAGTCGTGCGCAATTCCCCCTGCAAGCCGCCCAACGCTCTCCATTTTCTGTGACTGCAACAACTGCTCCTGAAGTTTCTTTCTTTCGGTGATATCCAGTACCGTTCCGATGACACGGAACACCTTTCCTTTGGAATTCGTCTGGGGAGTGAGAATGAGCCTCCACCATTTCATGCCTTCATCCGTGTGATGGAATCTTATATCCATCTCCGATGGCGTCGCATGAGTCAAAGCCAATTTGAAGCTCTCGTCGAATTTCCGTTTATCCTCGGGATGAAATCGACTCAAAAACGCAACACTGCTTGGCTCCCCAAATGTCGGATCAAATCCGGCAAGTGGGAACATCACTTCGGAAAAAGACAGTCTCCTGGTTTTCACATCATAGGTGATATTCCCCATGCCTGCGATCCTCTGAGACAATAACAGCCTTTCCTGATATTCGTTTTTCTCGGTAACATCGATGCTTATCCCGCAAACCAAGGGGCCGCTTTCGGTGTCAATTCGAAATTTATACGTATCGTAAACGTGCGTGGAGCCATCCGGATGAGGTATTTTCTCAGTACTGAAATAATAACCATGCTTTAGCGTATATTGATCATTTCGGATAATCTGTTCCGCGATCTCCTTGGGCAAATAATCCCTAACGGTCAATCTGGATGTATCCTTTCCACCGAACATCGAACGGTGGACTTGATTGACAAATAGGTTATTGCTATGAGCATCCTTGATGAAAACCATGCCCGGGAAATGATCCATGAAGGCTAGAAACCTTTTTTCGCTCTCAGCCAGCCTCTCCTCGGCTTTTACTCGCGCGGTAATATCCCTTATTGCGGAAAGCTGGCATTTTTTCCCCAGGTAGTCCAATTCCGAAGCGAATATTTCGGTGATGAAGGTGGTGCCATCTTTTCTCCTATGAAGACGGCGAGACACCTTAGGCCAATGTTCCACAAATGCGCGATGCGTCTCGTTTGGTTCAGCCGAAATGGTGAGTACGGATTTGCCTATTAATTCATCCCGCGAATAACCATATGTGATTTCCGCCGCCACGTTGAGGTCCACTATCGTGAGACCGGGTCTCTCCACCACCACGATCGGGTCCGGTATGGCGTTAAACAGAGTTCTGTATCTTTGTTCAACCGCGCCGCTCTCATGGAGCAGTCTCCTTTGCTCCGTTACGTCATATGCAAGATTCAAAAGCAGTTCCTGCTCGTGAAAATACACATAATGAAACATATTCATGAGATAATGGGAGGCGCCATCATGAGAGCGAAGTTCGGACTCCATTTGCACAAAGCCTTCCTCCTTCGCCCGCCTCCATAGGGAGATCCACGTGTCATGGGTTATGTTCCTATCGTAATCCCATATCTTTCGACCTATCAATTCTGAGCGAGGGAGGTTTTTTATACGGCACGCTTCACGGTTCAAATAGCGATACGAGCCCTCACTATCCAAGTAGACTATCGGAGTGGAGGCGTGTTCCACGGCATAGGAAGCGGATGATGAGTGCCGGTCCTCAGTAAGCGAAAGGGGGATGATTTCCGCACGTATCAAAAAGCGATGGGGCTGACGGGGTCGCAAAGGGGTGAAATACAGATTAATACGCCCGCCATCGTCACGGAGTGAGAATGACATTTGCCCGGAATCCGAACCGCTATCCCACAACGCATCCAAATCGGGCGAAAGGCGGATTGAATGAATATCACGCTCATCCGCAATTAATTGAATCACCGCATCTATGGTGTTTCCCTTTCCGCCATCCGCAAGGTCGGTTGAAAGAGATGTCAACATACGGCTCCAAGACATATTCACTTGGATTAGAGTATTTGTCCTATCCGCAATCGCTAAAGCGGAAGGGATGGCATCCAAAAGTACCTTATCCATGAAGGCTTGCTCGCAAACTAATTGATTTCAACCCTCATCTATAATACGAAACGAGAGAGAGGTATACATCAACTATCGAAAAATGTGATTCCGAAGAGATCACGGTTTTCAGAACGCTTCATGATACATTATCCACCACAGGTGCGGGTAATTGCAAAATTCACATACTGGTCTTTCACAGATTGTGTAAAATATGAGACAAACCCCTTGATAATCCGTACGTTTATCTCGAACACTCCCTTATTTAAAAACAGGGGGTATTATCCATATGGATAGGACACGGACATATGTCAGAAAATCGCAATTGTCGTACGTTCTGATGAAAGCTGTCCAAAAACAACGTAGTATACTGGGGATCATTAATGAACACGCATTTGGAATGCTTTCCCTGCTTAATGCAACAGGCAGTGGACGCCATACTACAGACCGTCGTAGATGCAGAAACGCAAACCGATATTCTTCATGAATCTTTGGATGTTCTTCGTAGAACCGATCCGCGGGAATCACCTCCGATGATGGCTCAAAAAATCCAGCGCATCCTCCGTTCGAGATTGGGGGTACAGGATCCGTATCGCAAAATCAAAGACAACAGCAATGAGTTTGCACTTAAGCTATATCATAAGCTAAAGAGGAAGACGCTGGCATCCAATGACCCCTTCGGAACCGCAGTGCGTTTTGCAATCGCTGCGAACATTATCGACTATGGACCGAAAAGGCGTCTCTCCGATGAAGCAATGATCGAGACCATAGAGCAAGCCCAAAACGCGCCTTTGGACGCGAAGGCGTTACAAAAATTCCGAGATAAAATCGAGACAGCAAAATCCATATTGTATCTGACTGATAACGCAGGCGAGATTGTATTTGACCGTTTATTCATCGAACAGCTTCCCACCCAAAAGGTAACCCTAGCCGTGAGAGGCGCTCCCGCGATCAACGATGCAACCATTGCCGATGCTCGCGCGGCAGGGCTAACAGAGATAGTCAGGGTAATCGATAACGGTTCGGATGTGCCCGGCACCTCATTAGAGGAGTGTTCGACGGATTTCCAAAGGCTCTTTAATACAGCGGATATGATAATCGCGAAAGGTCAAGGGAACTTGGAAACTCTCTATGGTATTCCAAAACCCATCTTCTTTCTACTCATTGTAAAGTGCCCCCTTATAGCGCGAGAACTTAAATGCAATATAGGGGATATGATCGTGCGTTGTCCCACATAGGATTTCGGAAACTGCGGATATATGATCCTATGATTTTATCATCCGAGTGATAACGCACCGTTTGGGTGAGGGAATATCGCATTCGTGTAACGGGCGGTTTATGATATAAAGCAAATCCATACAAATAACATGGGTTGCACGCTTTGACCCACTTCTGGAATAATTGCCATAAGGACAGAAAGGAGTAATTCCTGTCGTTCGTCATAGTTTGGATGAGCGGCAGTATCTCACCAATGGAAACATATTTCATACGCGTAAGAGAAACGGTGCAAAGGTTTCCTTCACCCCGCGTCAGCAATCATCTCAGGGAATTAGGTGAAGGAGATGAGAATGAGTCTTGCAAACGATTGTGGTATCAGGTATGATATAAATAATACTTTAAAGGGCTAAATTTCATGGCATCGATAACAGTACGCATCACCACACGTACCCCGCAACAGGTCTGCGAACCGATATTGTACCGTCTCGTCCAAAAATTTCTCGTAACGCCGAATATCATACGCGCAGAAGTAAATGAGGAAAAAGGCTTTTTAGAACTTGATCTCTCCGGCGAACTTGAGGAGGTTCAACGCACCATCGCCTGGTTGAACACCACAGGCTTGTACATCGACGCAATCCAACGATCTTTTGGGAAGGACACAGTGAACCTTTAGTTCGCTCCTCCGGTTATTTTACGTCTCCTTAACAATATGCAGAACACCGGAGCCCCAACAATGGAAGTGACCACGCCTACGGGCATATCGTTGAGAAAGACTCTTACGATAGTGTCGGATGCGATCAGAAGAATGGCTCCAAATATCGCGGCGAGTGGCAAAAGACGTCGATGGTCGGGTCCCACCAGTTTACGCGCCGCGTGAGGAGTCACCAATCCCACAAACCCAATAATTCCGCCTGCGGATACCGCCGCCGCCGTCCCCAGAGAGGCTAGCAACAGAACACGCTTTTTCAACGGTTCAATCTCCACCCCGAGATGCGCTGCTGTCTCTTCACCCAATGTCATCAGATTTAAATCCTGCGCCCAGACTTGGAACCACCAAGCCACAACAAACAGAAACGGGAACAACATTTCCGCTTGACTCCAATTAGATTGCTGGAGGCTGCCGATTAAATAGAACAACATTCTGGCGAGATCATTGGAACGGTTTGCGAGAACCAACAAAAGCGGAATGGTGGACCAGAGGAATCCCCCTACAACCACGCCGGCGAGGATGAAAGTGTGGATGGAAACCCTGCCGCCCACTTTGGATATGGCGTATACCAACCAAACAGCAAGCATTGCAAGAACGAACGCGGTGGCGATTCCGCCCAGCCCGCCCAATAGAACTGAAAAACCCAAAGTTTCCGCAAGAGCAGCCCCCACCGCCGCACCGGCGGAAACACCGACCGTATAGGGGTCCGCCAAGGGGTTCATAAGCAACCCCTGGAGCGCAACTCCCGCATATCCGAGCAAGCCTCCGATCATGATCGCCATCAATGCACGGGGAAGGCGCAACTGCCATACAATAATATCCGCGTCCGATGGCAAACCGTGCGCAGGAATATGGATCATGGGTAACAGATGATGGACGAGAGAGTAAAGCGCCTGAAGAGCCGTGACATGAGCGGCGGCGGGACCCATCGCAAGATTGAGGACAAGCAGCAACGCCAGTACGGCTAAGGCGGCAGCGTAAATTAAAGCAAGGTGTCCGCCGCCCGCTACACCTGACGAACCAGTGCCCAGAGAGATTGCAGAGCGTTTGGAAGGTCTGGCGGAGCAACTATTGGGAACGGTTTTATCAGATGCGGAAGACATCATTTAACCGGAAAGAGTCGAGGATGAAGGAAATGCGCCAAGATCATCACCGTTTCTCCAAGCCTTGGCCCTGGTCGGGATAGGAGATCAGGATTGGGACAAAAAACCTTTCCGCCGCGAACGGCATGCAGCTTTTGAAGTATCGGCGAGGAAAGGATTGCACGGCGATTCTCCGGAGATGTGATGATGATATCCGGATTAGAAGCGATAGCGGTTTCCGGAGACAGGGATATGAAGCCTTTGCCATCGGCGGACGTGACATTGACGCCTCCCGCCGAGCGTATCAAATCGTCGATGAAATTATTCGATCCCACCACCCAAAGAGGAGACGGTTGAAGGATGCAGAGAACTCGCGGCTTGGATTTCTCTTTTTGCAACTTTCTTTGAACATAAGCGAACTGCTCGCGCATCTTCTTCACAACCGCATCCGCCTGCTTCTCATTCCCTGTAAGAAGCCCGATCTGTTGGATCGCCTGGTAGGTTTGGGAAACGGTTTGAGGATCCACAGCGAAGACGGGAATGCCCGCCCCTTCGATGCTTTGTATGGCGGGGCCATTCGCCGATATGCTACCCACCACGACATCCGGACGCTGAGCGACAACCTTTTCCACGGAGGTGTTCATATCGCCGATTTTGGGGAGGCTCCTTGCAGCGGGAGGCCAATCACACCATGTCGTATCCGCCACCACACGGTTTCCCGCGCCGATGGCGAAGAGAATCTCCGTTTCCGCCGGTGCGATGGAGACAATACGGCTTGGGTACTTGCTCAGTTGCACAAGCCTTCCTCGTCCGTCTTTCACGGAGACGACCGGATGGCTATTTGTTGCGGACACATGATCACGTTTGCTAAGATACAGACCCGCTCCCACGATAAGGCAGAGAAGAATCATCATAAAGTTGCTAAAACTTAGCGTATGTCTGGCTGACGCATCCTGATCCTTGCGCATATCATTTTGCATGGGCATTCATGTATCCTCAAATTCCCTACCGAACCCATTGGACGGTTCGGATTAACTTTTCAACGCACGCAACTCATCCTGTCTAAGCTTTCTCCAAGTTCCCGGCGCAATTCCCTTTAATTCAATGGGGCCATACTTTGTACGGGTCAGCGCAATTACCGGATAGCCTATCGCACTGAACATGCGGCGAATCTGCCTGTTTCTACCCTCCCGAATGGTAATGTCAACCACAGTGACATTATGCTCCTGCTGATACTCGACCCACTCAACTTTCGCCGGTGAAGTCATGCCATCCTCCAGCATGACCCCATGACGAAGATCCGCCGCTCCGAACTCCGAAACCTCGCCTCGGGCGAGCACTCGATATGTCTTTTCGACCTGATGCGAAGGATGCGAGAGGGTGTGAGCGAGGTCTCCATCGTTGGTAAGAAGAATTAAGCCGGCTGAGTCCGCATCCAAACGTCCTATGGGGTAGATGCGCTCAGTGATATTCTTGACTAGATCCATCACCGTGTTTCTCGCGTGAGGGTCCTTTACAGTGCAAACATATCCCACAGGCTTATTCAGGGCGATATACACATGCGTGATTGTTTGCGAGATGGACTTGCCATCCACCTGTATGTCATCCTTCTCGGGATCCGCCTTCGCCCCCATTTCCGCTACGATAGTTCCGTTCACCGTGACGCGGCCTGCCTTGATGACTGATTCGCATGTACGTCGCGATGCGATACCTGCGGCCGCGAGTATTTTTTGTAATCGTTGTTCCATACCGAACTAGCAATCCTCCTAACGCAACGGGAAGCAACAACCATAGCAGCGCCAAATGCTTCATTTTGGCAATTGAAGAGACTCGAACCGTTTTATCAGCGATTAATGGTTCAAAATCCAGTTTGTTTCCTTCGAAAAACGTCTCAAGCGTGCCGATTCGCTCGCCTTTATACACCGGAGCCGTGATATCATCCAAGGAAACTTTCAGGGAGTAATTCGGCTTCGTCCCTTTTCTGACGACACAATGTATTGATTGCGGCAGAATGGCTCCTACTGTTGGCGATACACCATCGGCCACCTTCGCATCGGCGTAAATCTTTCCAGAATCGGCAATGACTACCGGTTCGAAATTGTGAAACCCATAATTCATCAGCGCTATGGTTTCATGCATCCAGTGAGGACTATGCATCACAACACTTACCAACCGCCAACCGTTATGAATCGCGGAGCCCACAAAACAATGACCCGCAGGATCGGTGAAGCCCGTTTTCACCCCGTCCGCTCCGGGGTAGTTCCAAAGAAAGCGATCATGATTAACTAAATGTGTGTCCTGCTGATCCATGGAACGATGAACGACGTAATACTTGGTGCCCACAGCCTTATTGATTGCGGGAATCCGAAGTGCATACCTGGCGATAATGGAAAGGTCTCGCGCAGAGATACTATTCGGATTTTGGTTCAAGCCGTTGCAGTTATGATAAAAGGCTTCCTCCGCTCCAATCTCTCTCGCCTTTTTCGTCATCAGGTCGGCAAACTTGGCTTCCGAGCCGGAGATATGCTCTGCCGCCACCACGCAACCATCGTTCGCCGAGCGAAGCATTAGCGCGTATAGGAGATCGCGGGCGGATATTTTCTCACCTTCTTCCAAGTGCAGGGAGCTGCCCCCTTCATTGGCGGCTTTCTTACTCGCGGTCAGGATGTCGTCCGGTTTCGTGTTCTCTTCGAGCAATATCGCCGTCATAAGCTTTGTTGTGCTTGCGGGAGGCAGGGGTTGATCCGCATTGCGCTCGTACAGGACCTGACCCGTTTCCGCATCCACCAAGATAGCCGACGTGGCTTTAATATCCGGAGGCGGCGTTGGTCGAAATGGAGTTGCGTATGCAGACGATAAAGCCAGACTAAAAAATGCTAACGACCACACCAAATACTGGGCGGTTCGGCATTGGATTAAAATGCGATGACAATAATTCCTCATTCCAATATCCGCTCCCGGTTAACGTTCGGAGTTGTTATTCTACCCGTTTAAGGCGATCCATACAATTTATGCGATGATGCCGAGATTCACGGGTAATGGAAATGTTGTAATGGAAGGGTCTGACAACAAAAAGGAACACACTCACGCCCTGTGACCATAAAGCAATCCCATCCATGAGTTTGGATGGATTATGCCTCGTTTTGATGTTGATAAAGCGTATTTCTCAGTCACTTGTATTTATACGGAATAAAACGAGGATTTGTGAAAGGGATAGCCCGCCCTCTCATGAAAAGAGAGCGGGCGGGTGACCCCAAAGTATCCGTCACGGAAAACGAACATCTAAATATCATCTTCCAAATTGTCATCCAATGGTGAAACGTCAATCTCAACGTCCTCATCAGGCATTGAGATGTCATCCATTTCCTCCTGATCAGAGGCTCCCAGATCCGAAAGGGGTTCGGAGTCATCCAACGTACTTAAGATTCCGTCTAATGAACTCTTCCCTCTGTCCAATCCAATGAGACTGGAATAGTCTTCCGCTTCCTTTTCCTCCATCATACTCTTCAGCGGATTGATCTCCTCCAAGTCCTCCGCAGGGATTTCTATCTCCGGACGATAAATCGGTTCCTCCACGATTACAGGTTGCCCCTCATGCGCAGGCTCCATGCATCGATAACGCGGCAATCCGGTTCCGGCGGGTATCAGTCTTCCGATGATCACATTTTCCTTCAAACCGATGAGTTCATCCTTTTTACCTCGCACAGCCGCCTCGGTCAGCACCCTCGTGGTTTTTTGGAAGGATGCAGCCGAAAGGAAACTGTCCGTCGCGAGGGACGCCTCGGTAATCCCGAGCAGAACCCAATCCGCCGTGGCTTGAGCTTTCCCTTCACTCTGCAAACGAGTGTTCTCATCCTCAAAGGCGAACTTATCCACCACCTGTCCGGGCAGGAAGACGGAATCGCCGGGATGTCGAACGCGGCGCTTCTTAAGCATTTGGCGCACGATCACCTCAACGTGGCGATCATTGATATCCACGCCCTGCCCCTTGTAGACGCTTTGGATCTCCCGCACTAGGTAGTCCTGCACGCCTCTCGGTCCCTGCAATTCAAGCACCTTTTGCGGGTCAAGCGGACCCTCGGTTAATCGATCACCTGGTTGGATTTCATCGCCTTCCTTGATTTCCAAGTCTCCTCGGTAAGGTACAAGGATGGTTTTTCGAAGCACCACCACATCGGTCTTCCCGAGAATATCCCGTTTGAAGACGCTCTCGGTAATCTGCTTACCCGCTTCGGCTAAGATTTCACCGTTGACGCCTATGATATCCTCGCCTAGCATCTCACCGATGATATGGCTTGTGGTATCATCCACTTTAACGGGCGTATGGATAACCACGTGTCGCAACCCGCGGGATTCGATGCTTATCACCTTGCCGCCCTGTTCGCTGATGATCGCCTGCCCCTTTGGCTTGCGCGCTTCGAATAACTCAACCACTCTCAGAAGACCCCCTACGGTATCCTCCAGCACTTTTAGAACGGCTTGGACAGAGCGAACGCGTTCCCTTTCCGATGTTCCCTCCTCCTCGAACTTCACGTGCCCTAACCGGATATCCTCGTGCAGTTCTCTCAAGGTGCTCTGACGCTTTTGTTTGACGTTTGCCACCCCGGTCAGATACTTCCCTGCGATACCTCCGGTATGGAACGTTCGCATGGTCAACTGAGTTCCCGGCTCTCCGATGGACTGAGCCGCGATAATTCCCACCGCCACGCCGATATCCACTATTCTTCCGGTGGCCAAGTCTCTTCCGTAACACTTGGCGCAGATGCCCTGTCGAAGTTCGCAGGTCAACACCGAGCGAACGCAGATTCTCATGGAAGTGGAGATCTCGTATATCGTGGATGCGGGCTTACCGCCTCGCTCCTTCCTCACCGAATCACCGAGCAATTTCTCCACGTCTTTCACATCGCGAGCGTCCCCTTTATGCGCCACAACGGAACCACTGGCTCGAAGCATCCGAAAGGGTTGCCGAGGCGATCATGAAGAACGTGGATCATTTCAACCCGATCCATATTATCACCGACTCCGGAGCGA
>JAJZOL010000205.1 GCA_021811565.1 bacterium
CTCCCGGAAGAGACAATCCGGACTATCTTGTAGACGGAATTATCAAGCTCAAGGAATGGAATAAGCTCTGCATAGCGAGGATATTCCATCGCGCAATCCATGCCGATGATAAAAAATGCAATTTGAAGTCGCGAATTTCATGCGATTAGTTTTCATACGTGCGAATACTACGGCGTAAAAAATATCGCTTGAGATAATTGTAAAAACCGGAAACACAGAAAATCATCCAAGATGTCGCCTTGGCAATATAAATTGGGAGGCGAATATCGCAATCAACTATTTTCCAAGGAATCGAACCCTATAGAGTGATCCCACACATCCAGGTGGGGCGCTTGGATTCATACGCCGCGATATCATCGGAATGCTGAAGTGTCAAACCGATATCATCCAATCCGTTCAACAGGCAGTAACGCCTAAATGGATTCACGTCAAATTCAACTACAAACCCTTTTTTATCCATGATCCTGTTATTTTCAAGATCGATGGTGAGTTCAAAGCCGCGCTGGTTCACCGCGTTATCCATGATAGTCCGGATTGTCTCTTCCGGGAGCTTAATGGGAAGGAGACCATTCTTGAAACAGTTGTTATAGAAAATATCCGCGAATGACGGCGCCAGTATCGCTCGAAATCCGTAATCCATTAACGCCCAAGGGGCGTGTTCACGCGAAGAGCCGCTTCCAAAATTTTTTGCTGCCACCAGGATGGATGCACCCGCGTATTGTGGAAAATTTAAAACGAAGTCGGGATTGGGAGTTTTCCCGTCGCTTTGATATCTCCAATCATAAAAAAGAAACTCACCGAAACCGGTCCTCTCCACTCGCTTTAGAAACTGCTTTGGAATGATTTGATCTGTGTCCACATTCGCGCGGTCCAAAGGAGCCACTATTCCGGTTATTTTTACAAAAGGTTCCATTCAAGCTTCCTCTTTTTCTTCATAACATTCAGTCAAATCGAAAATCTGGGCGGATTACAACTGTCGAACATCCGTTAGGTGTCCCGTGATAGCCGCTGCAGCAGCCATTTCCGGGCTTACAAGATGTGTTCTTCCACCCTTTCCCTGGCGTCCCTCGAAATTTCTATTCGATGTGGATGCGCATCGCTCACCGGGTTGCAGAATATCCGGGTTCATCCCGAGGCACATCGAACAACCGGCTTCACGCCATTCCATGCCTGAGGCGATGAAGATTCTATCCAAACCTTCCGCTTCAGCTTGCCGCTTCACCTCACCTGAACCAGGCACCACAATGGCACTTACATTCGGAGACACCTTTCTGCCTTTCACGATTTTAGATGCGGCACGTAGGTCCTCGATTCGTCCATTGGTGCATGAACCGATAAACACTCGATCCACCTTCACTTCATTGATCGGCGTTCCAGGAACCAACCCCATATATTCCAATGCGGCTTTAGCAGCCCTGCGGTCGGTCTCGTTAGCGAACGTTTCCGGATCGGGAACCCTTCCGCTTATTGGAGCAACCTGCCCGGGATTGGTTCCCCATGTCACATAGGGCTCCAATCTAGAGACATCAATTTCCACCGTGGTGTCAAATTCCGCACCAGGATCTGTTGCAAGCATCTTCCATTTGTTAACCGCCTCATCCCAATCAGCTCCTTTGGGAGCATAGGGCTTGCCTTTCAAATATGCGAACGTCGTCTCGTCAGGGGCAACCATCCCGGCACGCGCCCCCGCTTCAATGGACATGTTGCATACTGTCATGCGCCCCTCCATGGATAGATTGCGCATGGCTTCACCCGTATATTCCACCGCATACCCCGTCGCTCCGTCAGTGCCGATTCTACCAATTATGGATAGAATCATATCCTTTGCGGTCACACCGGTGGGCAAGGAGCCTTGAACATTTATCCGCATTGTTTTCGGCTTCAGTTGCTGAAGACATTGCGTCGCAAGAACATGCTCCACTTCGGATGTTCCGATCCCAAACGCCAACGCACCCATGGCTCCATGCGTTGCGGTATGGCTATCCCCGCAAACGATAGTCATGCCAGGCTGAGATAACCCCAACTCCGGCCCGATAATATGCACGACACCCTGCAACTTGTGATGAAGATCGAAGAGAGGAATACCGAACTCCATGCAATTAGCTGCCAACACATCCATCTGCTTCTTGCTGATCGGATCCTTAATAGGAGCGGAACGGTCTGTGGTTGGCACGTTATGATCCATCGTCGCAACAGTGAGATTTGGGCGACGCACCTTGCGTCCGGTCATGCGTAGCCCGTCAAACGCCTGCGCCGAAGTAACCTCATGCACCAGATGCAGATCAATGTATAGAATAGCAGGCTTCCCTGCCTCGCTTCTAACCACATGCGCATCCCATATTTTTTCAAACATCGTTTTTTGTTTCATAATATTCTATCCTCGTCTTCCTTCATGCTTATCGAGTACGCCTGCGACTAACATAATCCCTCTACGTTTAACGCCGGATATCCCCTCTAAACATGCTCCAGCGTTTCCTTTTGCGACGCATGCACCATTCTATCCATAAGTTTGTTCAATGCATGCATGTATGATTTCGCACTCGCCACGCACACATCGGTATCTGCAGCGCGTCCGGTATAGATATCATTCCCTTGCTTGATGCGTATCGTCACTTCGGCGAGAGCGTCGATGCCTGCGGTGACATTTTGTATTGAAAACTCAATCAGATCGTTCTCCGCTTTCACAATGCGATTGATCGCTCGGTAAATCGCGTCTACCGGTCCGGTGCCGTGATCGGAGTCTATGTAAACATTACCGTCCTGATCCTTCAGTTGCACCGTAGCGGTGGGGATGCTGTGATCGCCGCATGAAACCTGAACGTGCATCATCTGATAACTAACGTGCACGGCGGAGGTTTCGTCTGCCACTATCGCCTCGAGATCCTCGTCGTACACCATCTTTTTCTGATCAGCGACTTGAAGAAAACGCTCATAAACCTTGTCAACCTGATTTTCATTTAAAAGAAAACCCAGTTCCATCAGCCGATGATGCAATGCATGGCGCCCGGAACGAGCTGTCAAAAGGATCTTGCTTTCAGGTATGCCAACATCCTTGGGATCGATAATCTCGTAAGTGGTGCGATCCTTCAACACTCCGTCCTGATGAATCCCGGAGGAATGCGCAAAAGCGTTGGCCCCCACAATCGCTTTGTTCGGCTGCACAAGGATTCCAGTGAGCGATGATACCATTCGACTTGTATTATATATCTCCTGAGTTACAATCCCGGTTTGAACATCGAAGAAGTCGGAGCGGGTTTTCATCGCCATCACCACTTCCTCGAGACTCGTATTGCCAGCGCGTTCTCCGATCCCATTGATTGTGCATTCCACTTGCGTGGCTCCATTCATGACGCCCGCAAGAGAGTTGGCGACAGCCATGCCGAGATCGTTATGACAATGCACGGATACGGTCGCCTTGTCGATGTTAGGAACGCGGTTCACCACCATTCTGATCCGTGCCCCATATTCCTCAGGCATGGTGTATCCAGTGGTGTCGGGGATATTGATCACCGTTGCTCCCGCCTTGATGACCTCTTCGATCACCTTGCATAGGTAATCGGGATCCGCTCTCCCGGAGTCCTCCAGGAAATACTCCACATCGTCCACATATTTGCGCGCCACCTTCACAGCGCTTACCCCGCGCTCCAATGCCTGTTCGCGAGTCATGCGCAACTTATATTGCAAATGGTTGTCGGATACGCCGAGTCCCGTGTGGATACGCGGACGCACAGCGCCTTTAAGTGCTTCGGCGGCAACCTCGACATCCTTGCTCACCGCACGAGTAAGACCGCAGACGGTGGCGTTTTTCACGATTCTAGAGACCTCTTGCACGGCTTGAAAATCGCCCGGAGAGGAGATGGGGAAACCGGCTTCGATCACATCCACTCCGAGTCTCTCCAACTGATGAGCGATCTCCAGCTTCTCCTGCACGTTCATCGATGCTCCGGGGGACTGCTCTCCGTCACGCAAAGTGGTGTCAAATATGTATATTCGTCGAGCCATAAATCGTATCCTTCCAAAGGATGGATGGAGGCGTCCTGAAAGAGACGCCCCCTTTCCGCTTAACCTTCCAGCTTTTCCGCCACATCCGATTTAATCCAACTCATCAAACCGCGCAGTTGCTTTCCAACCTTCTCGATGAGATGCTCCTTGTCCTTGCGAGCCAATGCATTGAACACGGGACGATTGGCACGATTTTCCAAAATCCATTCCCGAGCGAAAACACCGTCCTGAATATCCTGAAGCGCCTTCTTCATACGCTGTTTGACTGTCTCGTCAATGATCACAGGACCTCGGGTCATATCTCCGTATTGTGCGGTGTCTGATATGGAATACCGCATTCCGGCGATGCCTGCCTCATACATCAGATCGACGATAAGCTTAAGCTCATGCATGCACTCGAAATATGCGATCTCCGGCTGATAACCTGCCTCGACCAATGTTTCGAAGCCCGCCTTCACCAACGCCGTCGTGCCGCCGCACAGCACAGTCTGCTCTCCGAAAAGATCGGTCTCTGTCTCTTCCTTAAAGGTGGTCTCAAGCACGCCTGCACGGGTTCCGCCAATCCCTTTCGCCCAAGCCAATGCGATATCTTTCGCTTTGCCTGTGGCGTCCTGTTGCACCGCAATCAGGTTCGGCACGCCTTTACCCTCCACGAATTGTCTGCGCACAAGATGACCAGGACCTTTGGGGGCGACCATGAAGACATCGATATCCTTGGGGGGAATGATTTGCCCGAAATGGATGTTGAAGCCGTGCGCAAAGGCGATCGCCTTGCCGGGTTTCAAGTTAGGCTTGATGCTCTCCTGATACACCGCCGCCTGATATTCGTCATTCACAAGGATCATGATGATATCCGCTTCTGCGCTAGCCTGGTTGGCATCCATCACGCGCATCCCATCCTTCACCGCCT
>JAJZOL010000019.1 GCA_021811565.1 bacterium
ACGACAAACAAGCCCTTGTCCTGCGCATTGAGACGACGGTTAACGACGTTACCTTCTTCAAACACCACCGGAGGGTGGAACACAAGGATGGCTCCAGCGAGACTAAACTCGCTCCGATGAAGAAGACCATCCACAGTCTTCCAGCACTCAGAGAACTACTCCAAGCGGCCAATCGGAGGTATTTGGACTTCCTCTCCGAACTGGACGATCCGTCCGTTGGACTGCCCGCCGTCGAGAAAATCGCCGAAACGGTGCGTAAGGAAGAACGTACCTATCGCGGCTTCAATTTCTTCTCCAAATCCGACCTGGAGCTGTTTACAACTCTACTTCGTGGAGAGTTCCACATAAGCGGGTTCAATAACGCTTCATTGCGCCAACACCTGAACGGGCTGTCGGGATCTCAGGTTTCTCGCTTGCTAAAAAGATTGCGCCTTCATGGTCTTATCAAAAAAATCGGACATACATACAAGTACTATCTGACGACAATTGGCAAGCGTGCAGCAATCACCGCTCTTAAACTAAGACAAATCGTCGTCATACCGTCCATGGCGGGAATGGCTACAGCGTAATGCTGCAGGATTCATGTGCGAAAAACACGCAAAAAGGCTGATAAGATACTAATAAGTTCGCCTTCCGTTTCATTCTCGCTCTTTGGCAACTCACTCGGAACTCCTATTCCGAGCGATCGGAAAAGCGGAAGGGGTATAATCTATCCGTTTTAAAATGCTATACAACCGCCGAATTCTTGATTTTCGGATGCGGCGGGCAAGTACAAGACTGGGAAAACACACTTGCGCTTAGCATTCCCACCGCGTTGAAAGACCCGAATAAGGAATTTTGCAAATGACCGGTTAAACAGAGTCCTCCATGCAATCCGGTCTTGAAAAGACACCAACCACATCGAATAGAACAAGATGGAAATCAAATGAAACTTAACAAGAAACAGATTATAAAGGAAGACGGACGTTATCTGATATTTTACGAATTTGAAACGAAGGATTCCGAGAATAGCGATCAAAAATCCCGTAAGTCGGAAACTTCCAACTCCAAGCCGGCGGAAAGGACCACCAAAAATGTCTGAATTGCGCTGGAACCCCGTACTTGAGGAATGGGTCATTACGGCAACCCATCGACAGGATCGCACATTCTTCCCTCCGCCGGAATACTGCCCCATATGTCCCACCAAACCCGGAGCTTTCCCCACGGAAGTGCCCGCGGAGGATTACGACCTTGTGGTTTTCGAAAACAAATTCCCCAGTCTGCGCCGAAACTCCCCTCAACCCAGCGTGGAATCGACGGAACTGTACCCCGTTCGTCAGGCGGAGGGAATATGCGAGGTGGTTCTGTACTCCAGCGATCACAATACGGAGCTCGCCAAGATGCCCATCGAAAAGATCGAAAAGCTCGTATGGGTGTGGGCGGATCGTTTCGAGGAGTTGGGATCACGGGAGGAGGTAAAGTACGTTTTTATTTTCGAAAACAAGGGCAAGGAAATAGGGGTCACGCTTCCCCATCCCCACGGTCAGATATACGCCTACCCCTTCATCCCTCCAACGCTGCAGAGAGAGCTTCGAGGCTGCAAAAATCATTACGACGTCAAGGGGGAGTGCCTGCTTTGCCGCATACTGCGCGAAGAGATGGAGGATGGCAGACGAATCGTCGCCAGAAACAACGATTTCGTGGCGATGGTGCCGTTTTACGCTCGTTACCCGTACGAAGTCCATATCCTCTGCGCTGAGCATCACACGGCGATCTCGGAGTTTTCTCCAGTGCAAAAACGCGCATTGGCGGAAATGCTTCAGGTTGTTATCAGGAAATACAACAACCTATGGAATTTTTCCTTGCCGTACATCATGGTGATGCACCAAAAGCCCACCGATGGCGAAGAGTATCCGTATTATCATTTTCACATCGAATTCTATCCACCCTATCGCACCCCGGATAAGCTGAAGTTCCTCGCCGGCTCCGAGGCGGGAGCAGGAGCGTTCATCAACGACACATTGGCAGAGGAAAAGGCTCAGATTCTAAGGGAGACGGAGCCTCGCCAATTTGAGGATTGAATCCGGGTTGGCGAGCGGCATGGCGATTGCGGCTATGAGGGGGCGTTTCCGTGACCGATGACGCCCCTCCCTTATTCGTTCGATCGGCATGATACCCGATACGCGAAACCCGATGTCCCGAGGATTAAACCAGCGTGGAATTGAAACTTCATCTCAATAACCTTTCCGAGAGCCTTGTCTCCTAACTTTTAATAGAACAAATGAAGGATTGATACTTTCTGGCAGACGTTACGTGCAACCAAAGTTCAGTTGATAGTGCGTTTTGCGGCACTCCCATTCAATCATGAATGCAGTGATATTGGAACCCATTTAACAAAAACGTAGGTCATTTCTGAATCTATTCACACCTAAAAGGAGATTCCACAAAATGGACATTCCACGTATCTTCAACATCGCCGAAAGTGCTCACCGCATCCATAATCCGTTCACTCCGGAAAAACTCGCTACTCTCGGCGCGGCACTGCGCCTGGAACCGGGGACCCGTGTCCTCGACCTCGGCAGCGGCTCAGGCGAGATGCTATGCACTTGGGCACACGATTACGGAATCATTGGCACTGGTATCGATATGAGTCAACTGTTCTCCGATCAAGCGAAACACCGTGCGGAAGAACTAGGCGTTGCCTGCCAAGTCGAATTCATCCACGGCGACGCTGCTGGCTACGTAGCAGTCGAAAAGGTCGATGTGGCAGCCTGTCTCGGCGCCACGTGGATCGGTGGTGGAGTCGTCGGCACCATTGATCTTCTGGCGAAAAGCCTCCGCTCGGGAGGAATCATCCTCATCGGAGAGCCCTATTGGCGGCGATTACCGTCGACGGAAGATGATGCCAAGGAATGTCTGGCCAATTCGATCTCCGACTTTCTCTTGCTTCCTGAACTTCTCGCGTCTTTTGACCATCTTGGCTACGACATTGTTGAAATGGTTCTGGCTGACCAAGACAGTTGGGATAGATATGAAGCGGCACAATGGCTCACCATGCGTAGATGGCTTGAAGCCAATCCTGCCGATGAGTTCGCGGAAGAGGTTCGATCCAAACTGACCTCAGAGCCAATGCGCTATGCATCTTACACCCGTGAATACCTGGGCTGGGGTGTGTTCGCGCTGATGTCAAGGTGAGAAGTTGTTCTTGTGCCACAAAATGAATCCACTTTTAATAGAACCTGCATGGAATTGAAACTCTCATCTCGAAGGCGCTACACTAACGATATATCGGAAAACCGAGAAATCGATTACATGGGGTGAAGAGTTGAGTATGCACAGCGAGCCATCCAAGAATATCGCCAAAATTAGTTTCGCGCAAATGGTGAAGTGTCTGGCATTTCTGCTTCCGTTGGCATGCGCTCCGGCTTCACAGGCGAAAAGCTCGCCATCGGTTCCCTCCATGCGAGGGCAAGCCCTTTTCATCGCTTGGGGGCCGTTAAACGCCAAGGAAGTATCACTCTGGAAACGTAATGGGTTCACCTGCGTTTACAAACTCATTGGGGATTTTGACTGGAGTAAAGTGGAGCCCGCCCCGGGTGTGTTTGACTTTAGCAACTGGAACCATGACAGACAAATTCTCGAAGCGAACGGGTTATACGCTTTCCCCTCCCTGGAATTCCTTACACCCCCTAATTGGTTCCTTAAGGAGCATCACAACGCTCTGATGCGATACGGCGGATCATCCCAAGTAAGCGTCGGGGACACCTTAAGTCTGGCGTGGCTGGCGGATCAGGCGAAGCGACGCACCCGCGCATGGAAGGAGTTCCAAGGATATGTTCGAGCGTGTCTGAAGGCGATGCGTTCGGACCCATCCGTAATGGGGGTGGAGTTTCCATGGACGGCTTTTAACGGGCGGTTATGCAAAGGAAGCTGGGACGAGATCACCAACACCCCGTCGCGAGCTTTGCTCGGCGATTTCAACCCCGCCTCATTGCACTCTTGGCATGCAAGTCCAACTCCTCCCGGCAATGTGGCGGAATTGGAAGCGCTCCCCAAAGCTTTGCAGCGAAAATGGGAGGACTGGATACAATCCCGCCTTGGCGTTGCTTTTGTGGCGGTGGCGCGATTGATACATCAGGAGACACCTATGTATTGGATGGCGGTGGACAAGCATATTTGGGTTAGAAGCACTCAAACCTATATGAAACCCATTTTGGCGACAACCGTGGGATGCACCGCAAACGCCTTTAATACGTTTTTGAAATCCGTTGAAAGCTTTTCAAAGGAGACGGGGGATCGGAGGATCATCTTCGATGACGATGCGCTTTTCGATACCAGCAAGATTGAGAATTTCCTGTTGACCCGCGACATCCTGCATAAACGCGGTTTTCTCTTCATGGGGGAATCCGAGAACGGTCCGGAAAGCGTGGACAATTTATTGAAATCCGTCGAAGCGACGCATCCTGACGCGATCATCTTTCTACCCGCCCCGGGCGGGTACGGCAAGTGGGTCACAACCTCCGCGAGCGCTACAAAGACGATTTCACTCGTGAAAAATCAGATTTGGCGTTGATGATGGAAACCAAACGAACCCCTCCTTGTGAGAGACACCATCCGTTTATTTCGGGGTTTTCACTCCGTCGTTATAATGCAAAACGAAATCCAGCCGCTGCCTTATAGGTGGGTGAGTGTAGCACCAAAATACGATAAATCGAGGGGGATTGGGATCGGCGTAATCATTCACCACGAATTTGACGAAATCCTCCGCCATCGCCTTGTTCAGATGCGTCAAGCGCAAACCGAATGCGTCGGCCTGATGCTCCTCAACCCTCGATATCGCGCTCGCGATGGGGGTTTGAAGAAAAACCAAGAGTTGAAAAATCAGAAGCGCCATGGGAATGATGGCAAGATCCCCGCGTCCAAGCAAATGCAACCTTCCCTTGAACCGCTCCGAGGCTTTATCCACAAGCCATGCATGGATCCCCAGTATGAAGAACGAACCGATAATGGCGAAAAGTAAACTCCACCAAATGTGATGGAGAACATAATGCCCCATCTCGTGCCCGAGGATCGCCAATATCTGGTTCTGTGTTAACTCATGCAAAGTGTTATCCCAGATCACAATTCGCGCGGTCGGGCCAATACCTGTTACATATGCGTTCAAGCGACTGGTGCGAATGGAGACGTTGGAAACGAGTATCGGAGCGTTGGGGATACCCGCCTTCTTCGCCAAAGCCTCGATGGCGGTGCGCAAAGGCGAAGGAGGAAGAGGCTTGAAGTGATTGAACATAGGCTCAAACACAACGGGTTCTAGAATGAACAACACGAACAAAAGCGGAACGCACCAGAACCAAAGTTTAATCCATCCTCTGCGAGGAGAGGTTTTCCGATAATGGAGGAAAAGCCATATCGGAATCACTGTGGTGAATCCGAACAGCCAGTCAACCATTTGATCCCGCATCCATAGAGCGGGAGTCTGCAAAGCGAACCCGTATGCACGATCTATCAAATAGCCTGCGAAGTTTATCGGGGAGTTCCACAAGAGTATGCCGAAGCTGAGAAAAGCCCAGTATAGAACAATCCTGAAAAACGACCGGCGCGTGATTTTATTTACCAAGTCGCGCAAAGCCGCACCGACATTCATCATGATCGCAATCCATAGTCCCCCGAATAGCCAGAACCTCCTGAAGAAATAGATGAAATCCCAAATGCGATTGTAAACGATAATGCGATGGGTGGGGGGCGGAAGCGTCACCATAGGTTGAACGGAGGCGGCATGCGTTTGCGCCAAGGACGCAACAGGTAATATTGCAAACGCCAAAATGATAATTAGGATTGCGTAGATATAGGATCTTTTGGCGATAGTGGTTGCTTTCATCAAAACGTACCTTTTAATATTATTCCCCTGACACGCCTGACATCCGAAAACAGAGATCATCTAACACTTTGGAATTAAAGAATCGCTATGCGTGCAATTCACTAAATCGGAAATGAAGCCAGACGAACCCCCTTTCACGAATTAATATGCACATCCCTTGAAAATAGAAACCTTTTGGATACATCAAAAGATATCCAGAGGAGTTCGCATTCATTACTCCCAAAGCTTCATACGGAATCAGACGACAACTATTTCACGGCGATATTGTATCGGATTGGGTTTATGAGTAATATGTTATAGTCTTCACCTGAGTTTCATGGATGATCAGCGGGATGATACGTAGTGTCATGGAGAGCATGGTAACGATACCAACGCCAGAATCGCCTCCTTTCGCTCTTCGCCGAACCTTCGTTCGCGCCGAGAGATGACGTTGGAATGGATTATGCCGCACATATGCAAATTCACGTGAAAAAGTGATATTATCTTACCATCCTTCCATTGGGAAATCCTTATTACGTTTGTCCGGCCGAACGGAATTTCAGATGATCCATGGGAGCGGGCGGTTTTCCATCACGCTCCCATAGGGATGTGTCCCATGGAAACCAAGTTTGCAGGTGTTTTGCATTTGCCTTGAATATTGTACAAGCGCAAGGGAGGAAAAATTGAAAAAGGTACTGTTACTAGCATGTTGCGCGCTCCTTGCATTTGCCGCAGGCTGCGGTAAAAACGGTGCGGAAGGGGGAGGGAAGAGCGGATTAACCATCGCAGTCATCCCCAAGGGTACGACGCATGAATACTGGAAATCTATTAAAGCCGGTGCGGAAAAGGCCGGGCAGGACCTCGGCGTGAATATCATCTGGCACGGACCGTTGAAGGAAAACGACCGTGCTCAGCAGATTTCCATCGTTGAGCAGTTCATTTCTCAAGGCGTATCCGGCATTGTGCTCGCGCCGCTTGATGATGTGGCGTTGCAACGTCCGGTTCAGGATGCCAAAGCCAAAAAAATACCCGTTGTCATCATCGATTCCGCCCTTCAGGGAACTCCCGGCAAGGATTTCGTATCCTTCTGTGCCACCGATAACACCAAGGGGGGCGAACTCGGCGGAGAATATCTCGCCAAACTGTTGAACTACAAGGGCAAGGTTGTTCTTCTGCGTTACGAAGTGGGTTCCGCAAGTACCGTGGATCGCGAAAACGGTTTCCTTAGTGTCATGAAGAAATACCCCGGAATCCAAATGATCTCCGACAACCAATATGCGGGAGCCACCGAGGGTGAGGCGAAAAACAAAGCCATGGCGATGATTGACACTCTCAAGCAAGCTGATGGCATCTTCTGCCCAAATGAATCATCCACTTTGGGCATGCTCCTTGCACTGAAGCAGAATAACCTGGTTGGCAAGGTTAAATTCGTTGGATTTGACGCCTCTCCGCCGCTGGTTGACGCCATGAAAGCCGGGGATATCAACGCACTTGTGGCTCAGGATCCGATCAAAATGGGATACACGGGAGTCAAGACATTGGTCGATTATATTCGCGGACAGAAAGTCCCGGCGACGATTGACACTGGCGTGAAGGTGTTGGATATGTCTAATATCAACACTCCCGCCGCCCAAAAGATGATCTATGGAAACTCCGCCATGTAAGTTGCAAAGAGGAGCTAATACGCATATTGGGCTGATTTCCATGCGAATGGGAGGGTGTTCCCATAGTCGGCGCACCTCTCCCATCCATGAAAAAGCCACTTTTGGCTCCTAAGCGCACCATTCAGGCGGTCTCATACCAATGGAATCATCATGGCACCAGTAGCTTGCAGGAATTCCTTATAATCGCAGTCCGTTCCAAACAATCCCGATTGAGTGAAATTATGGTTTTTTCGCAATCCAATAACTCTGATTTGACAAACTCGACGCAAGCCCCTATCCTTAGAATGGAGGGAGTTTATAAGAGATTCGGTCCCACCATCGCTCTGGATAATGTAAATCTGGAGGTTAGATCGGGGGAGGTTTTAGCTTTGGTAGGGGAAAACGGGGCTGGCAAAAGCACCCTGATGAAGATACTCTCCGGGGCGTATCAGCAGGATGAAGGGAAAATGTGGCTTGATGAAAAACCATACCACCCCAGAAATCCTCTGGATGCAAGACGGAAAGGCGTTGCGATGATTTATCAGGAGCTCTCCCTTGCGCCGGATCTATCCATAGAGGAAAACATTGTTTTAGGCATGGAACCGCAGGTCGGTTTCTTTCTTAAATTGAAGGACATTAAGCGAATCGCTTCGGAAGCGATGCAACGCGTGGGTCATCCCCACATTCCGCTGGACACCAAGGTGAGAAGCCTTTCCGTCGCCGAACAGCAATTGGTGGAAATCGCACGCGCTGTCGCCATTGGCAGCAAGGTGCTGGTGCTTGACGAGCCCACGAGCAGTTTGACTCGAAAGGACATCCAGCTTCTATTCAATCTGGTACGTCTCCTGAAATCCCAACAACACGCCATTATTTACATTTCCCATTTTTTGGAGGAGGTCCAGGAGATATCCGATCGCTATACCGTCTTGCGCGACGGCAAGAGTGTGGGGGGCGGGAAAACTTCCGACGCCAAAGTGGAGGATATCATCTCGATGATGGTGGGGAGAAACGTCGAGGAGTTGTATCCGCATTCGCCCCGCAAGTTCGGGGAAACATTGCTGCGCGTCGATTCCCTAGCAGGAATGAAAAATCCGAAATCCGCCAGTTTTGAACTCCGCAGGGGCGAAGTGCTAGGCATCGCGGGGTTAGTGGGGGCGGGAAGGACGGAACTGATCCGATCCATATTCGGACTTGATCGCGTTAGAAACGGAGAAGTGAAAATCGCAGGATTCACATCCGTGCGTCGCACCCCGCATCAAAATTGGATGCATGGGATGGGCGTCATCAGCGAAGATCGCAAAACTGAAGGTTTGGCGACAAACCTCAGCATCTTGGATAACCTGACCCTCTCCCGACTGACACCTATTATTTCCCCGCGTAAACTCGCAAGGGAGAGCGAGCATTGGGTGAAGGAACTCTTGATCAAATGCGACAGCGTGCAACAGCCCATCGCGGATCTCTCCGGTGGCACGCAGCAAAAAGTCGCCATTGCGCGCTTGCTATACCACGATGTGGATATCTTCCTAATGGATGAACCGACACGAGGTATCGATGTTGGGTCGAAAGCTCAAATATATCAATTGATAGATAAATTCGCTATAGAGGGCAAGGCGGTGCTGATCGTCAGCAGTTATCTGCCGGAGTTGATGGGCATTTGTGACAGAATAGCCGTTATGTGCAGAGGAGTGCTGGGGCCCGCACATCCAGTGTCCGAAGTTGACGAGCAGCAAATCATGCTTGAAGCCACCGGCACCGAAATCGGCACGGCATGATAATCACGAAGAATCGGGTAATTGCATATTTCGCGTTTCAGGCTTTTCATTCTTCCGCCTCGTATTCCGTCTTAAGCAATTACCTCCAATAAATAAGGATATTATAAGACTGTCATTGAATGAGGAGACAAGATTGAGCGCAATATCCGCACCTCGGTCGCCAAACGAGGAACCTATTATTCGCAAAACACCCCTTTGGAAAACGCTTCTGAATCAGTTGGGTACGGTCATCGGACTGGTTTTCGTATTTGGGCTCTTCTCCATATTGCGTCCGGACACATTTTTTAACATGAGCAATGTGGAACTGATTCTTGTTCAGTCCGCAGTGGTGGGCATGTCGGCTCTGGGAATGACCATCATTATTATCGCCGGGGGCATCGACCTTTCCGTTGGCTCCAATATCGCACTATGCACCGTCACCATCGCATTGCTTCTAAACGATAACTTACCGCCGGTTGTTGCAGCGTTGGGGGGGATCGCGGCAGGGGCTGCGTGCGGGCTATTAATCAGTGTTTTGGTAACACAACTCAATCTTAACTCCTTTATCGTCACCCTGGGCATGTGGGGGGCTGTTCGAGGTGTTGCGAAAGGGTTGGCACATGACAACACCGTTATCCCTCCAGAAACATGGCTGAACAACCTTTTAAACATGCTCTCCCGCCATCAACGTTGGATGATATTCCCGGTGGGTGTTTGGATGATGCTCTTTTGCGCCGTCCTCGTCTCCTTACTGTTGAAATACACCAGAGTGGGAAAGCACATATTCGCCATCGGCTCCAACGAACAGACGGCTCGGCTTTGCGGGGTGCCCATCAACCGGACAAAAATCATTATTTTTACACTCGGCGCCGCCCTTACCGGTCTGGCGGGGGTTTTGCAATTCTCCTATTTAACCATCGGTGATCCCACTACCGCCAACGGGTTGGAACTGAACATCATCGCCGCAGTGGTGATCGGCGGAGGCAGCCTCTCCGGGGGGCAGGGTTCTGTATTCGGCAGTCTCGTAGGCGCCCTGATCATGACAACTATCTCCATCGGATGCACCAAACTCGGCCTTTCAAACTGGGTTCAGGAGATCGTTACCGGCTTTATCATTATACTTGCAGTCACTTTGGATCAGATAAGACATAGAAGGCGGGTTTGAAAGGATGGAGTTGGCGGAAGCAGGATTGCTAACTCCATCACACTCTTTTACGCAAAAAAAACCATCCACGCGGATCACTTTCGACGGACACTCGTCAAGTGATATCTCTTAGCGACGGGATGTGACATGATATGGAAGATATGCCATTCGCACTATTTCAAAATGCCTCCTTGTTCATTTTAACATGCTGAAAATATCGCCCATATGCTCCATTGCTTGACAGACAAATGAAGCTAGGCATATAATTCAATTATGAATAAGCGTACCGCTCGCATTCTGGCTAAGCACCGTTCAAATCCGGTGCGTCCTAAAAGCAGCCTGAAGAAAAAAATAAAGAATTTTTTCGCCTTCGTGACGTTGGTCGGACTTACTGTTGTCGCTATCGGTGCCGTATATATCCTCGTCGTATTCATGCAGGTTTCCAAGGAGATGCCCTCCATCGCGGAAATCGACTCCATCCACCAAAACACCGGAACAACCATATATTACGCAGATGGCCCCGTAATGGCCGTCCTAGCGAGACGAAACGTCCAACCGGTAAAAATGGATCAAATCAGTCCATATGTGAAATGGGCAACCATTGCCGCAGAGGATCGTCGTTTTTACGAGCATTCCGCGATTGACATACGGGGAATCATTCGAGCGGCGTACACCAACATACTATCCGGTGATCTCACTGCGGAAGGCGCTAGTACGATCACACAGCAACTAGCGCGGAATATCAACGCCTTTGGCCTTAGCCGTGAAAAAACCATCCGCCGTAAAATTGAAGAGGCGATGCTCGCGATAAGACTGGAGCAGATATACACTAAGGATCAGATACTGAATATGTATCTGAATAACGTGTACTACGGGGATGGAGCTTGGGGAATTGAGGCGGCTGCGGAAACCTATTTCAAAAAGGACGCAAAGGATCTGGATATCGCCCAATCCGCCTTTCTCGCCGGATTGCCGAACCGCCCTTACACCCTCTCCATGAACCACGCCGCAGCCTTCCGCCGTATGGACTGGGTGCTCAAATCCATGCAGCAGATCGGGAAGATAACCCAAACGCAAAGGGAAGAGGCTTTAGCGGAGAATTTAAAGCTATATGACAAATCCTTCACAACCAACAACATTTACAGCGCCCCTTACTTTGTGAACTATGTTGTGAGCCGATTGGAGCAGGAATACGGGGCATCCAATGTATTCAGCGGTTGGAAAATATACACCACCTTGGATTCGCGAATTCAAAAAGCCGCCGAAGACGCACTCCGAAATGGAATAGCCTCCTATGGCGATGCCAATCAAGCCGCTTTGATCTGCATTGACCCGAAAACAGGTTATATTCGGGCGATGGTCGGCGGGCTTGATTTCAACAAGGACCAATTCAATATCACAACCTTAGGAATTCGCCAGCCGGGATCGGCGTTCAAACCCATTCTGTACACTGCGGCGTTTGATAATGGGATATGCAATTTGGACTCAACCTATCGTGATGATCCCAACTTCCCCGGACAGTTGCCAGGAAATAAATGGCATCCCAAAAATTATGGCGGACACTATTCCTACAGCCTTGTCACGGTGAGAAAGGCGATAGAGGATTCCATCAACACCATCGCCGTTAAGGTGGCAATGCTCACGGGGCTACGGAGAGTGATCGATTACGCCCGACGAATGGGTATCACCACACCCATCGCTCCCTACCCCACATTGGCTTTAGGAGCGTCCGGAGTGAGACCCATAGACCTATGCTCCGCATACTCCATCTTTGAAAACAACGGCTTGAGAGCCATCCCATTGTCCGTCACAAAGATTTATGATTCAAGTGGAAATCTGTATGACGAACACGTCCCGCAAATGTCGGATCCTCATATCGGAGCCAACGCCATACAGGAAATCAACGAGGCTCTTCAGGATGTGGTGCTGTACGGAACTGGCACCGCCGCGAAATCCGTGCCCAACGCACACGGGAAAACCGGAACCACCAGCGATGACAGAGACGCATGGTTTGCCGGGTACACACCGGAATTGACCACCGTGATTTGGGCGGCGCACGAAGTGCGTTACACCACTGGGAAGAACAAAGGCAAAGTTCGCACCTATCTGCCGATGCCGGGCGGAACGGGAGGCAGGGTTTGCGCTCCGATATGGCGGGATTTCATGCTTAAAGCCGTGCCCATACAACAACAGGCCAACCAAGCTGCGGCGAATCCTGCGCAATCAAACAATTCAAATCCGCCTTCAGGGGGAAATGGCGCTTCTCAGTCATCAACTGGATCCGGTGGGAGCAGCGGAAACGCATCAACTCAACCCGCAGTGAACTCCTCAATGAATTCAACGCAAAACGGGCAATCCTTGGATCAGAATTCATCAAATCCGACCTCGGACAACTCTAACACATCCATGTCGCCAATCACTCCCACTCCGTCGGATAATAATGTCGCCCAGTCTCAGCCCACTATTCCAAAGCCAAAAATAAGTGAGCCACAGGGGAGAATCGCGCCCCCGCCAACCCAAAGCCCCCCCGCATCCGCCGACCCGATGGTTAGGGTGCCGATTTGCGCTGAAAGCGGAATGCGCGCCACGCGATGGTGTCCCGTAGTCATCTATAAAACAATGCCTCGGAGCCAGATACCTCCGAAATGCACCTTGCATCACCCTCCCCCGGGGGAGCCTCCATAAGTGATGCGGGACGTTTTTGTTGGTCTATGGCGACGAACAGCAAACCCATTCGTTTTTTGAATAATTGGATGGTATCAGAAAGAAATCCCCCAGGTTTTTTTCACAACCTTCAACTGATATTTCATCTCCCTTTCACATAAGCGCAATATAATATCTATTAGAAACTATTAACATGTAACAATAAAATATCATTCTCAAAGGGATGTGCGCGCTTGGTTGTTGAAATCTTTGACAATCCTCGCATTTTTTCACGTATGCAATACTAAGTGTTTTCATAATTCATCAGAAAGTGCATTTCCGCCTCTTATGATCTTGACAATGTATCCAAGTGAAGCCAGTTAAGTTTTTTCCATCTTGCAGACATGACAAATCGATATTGTGTCTCAATTCAGATTGGCTTAGGATAAGAAAATGATGGCAAATATCAGAATATGAAGCGTGCAATGCCCCTATGACCCTTCAGGAAATGTCTGAAACGCGAATTCTGAAATCTCTTGGACATCCAAAGGATAGGAAAATCTCGTTTGGTCGTATTATGTAATCATGTGTCTTGAACCTTTCAACGTTAAATCCACAATGATTTTAGGAGCATAAAATGGATCAGTCTCGTTCGATAAATCGTAGAGAATTTCTCCAACGCGTCGTGGGAGGACTCGCTGGATTATCCACCATTGGAATGTTTGCGTCGCTAACGGGATGCGGCGGCGGCGGCGGGGGTGGATCATCCTCCAGCGGCACTGTCACCGGTTACACCCTTCAGGCGGGTTCCCCATGGCCGATGTATCATCAAAATCCAAGCCATGCTGGAAGAGGAGTCGCCGCAACAGCGGTCGGCCAAAAAAAATGGGCATTTCCCACTAACAATTGGGTGAACTCCTCCCCCGCCATCGCTCAGGATGGCACGATCTACGTTGGGGGATATGATTATAACTTTTACGCGCTTAATCCCAACGGAACGAAAAAATGGTCGTTCCCAACGCAGGGCTGGATTTTATCTTCGCCGGTTATTGGTTCGGATGGTACAATTTTCTTTGGGAGCGGAGATGCGAATTTATACGCGCTCAATCCGAACGGAACGAAAAAATGGGTGATCACGCTCAATGCGCCGATAGAATCCTCTCCCGTTATCAGTCCCGATGGTTATATCATTTTCGGAGCTAGCGACAACAACATGTACAAGATTAACCCTAACGGGACTGAGCAGTGGGTGTTCGGTTCAGCCGGTTATATCTTCTCCTCTCCGGCGATTGGGTCGGATGGCACCATCTACGTTGGGAGTTTCGATCACAACCTCTATGCAGTGAACCCCAACGGCAGCGAAAAATGGAATTACTCCACCGGTGATGAAATAACGAACTCCTCACCCGCCATCGGAACAAATGACACCATCTATGTCGGAAGCAACGATAACAACCTCTACTCCATTAACACTTCCGGCATTAGGAATTGGTTTTTCGCCACCGGTGCGCATATCGTCTCATCGCCTGCTATCGCAACAGATGGTACTGTCTATGTGGGCAGCGACGATAAGAACCTATACGCTATTAATCCGGATGGGACGAAAAAATGGGCTTATGCAACAGGAGGTGTTGTGGAATCCTCTCCGTCAATTGCCTCGGACGGCACGATTTATTTCGGAAGCGATGACAAGAACATATACGCTCTGAACCCGGATGGAAGCGTGAAATGGACAATAACCACCGGAGGGGCGGTTCGATCCACACCGGTCATCGGAGCGGATGGAACGGTTTATGTGGGAAGCGAAGATAATAACCTATACGCCATACAATAATCACGCGCAACTGCGAGGGATTACGGCGTATGTTCTTTCGACGAATAAAATTGTGTGAATGAAGGCGGATGGATATTCGACCTCATCCGCCTTCGTTTTTTACTTCACTTGTTCGGCATAATACTTTGGATTGAGATACTCTCCTGTGGCAAACTTCAATCCATCCTCCCATGGTCGGATGTTGCCTTGATGGAATATCTTCTCCTTGAGCCAACGCCCCACCTCCGGACTTGTGAACAATGCCTCCTTGGGCTTGCCTCTAAGAACATCGTTTCTCAGACAATGCAAAAGTTGTGCTGCAAACATCTCCCCCAAGAGGTAATTCTGATAGTAAACAGGAGCGCAAGCGAGATGAATTTTCGCAGCCCAATCCGGCTCGTTACGATTGTCCGGTCGTCTTACTCCTTGGAATTTTTCCACCGTGTCCCACCAAAGACTGTTCAAATCCTGTTCCGGATTCCGATACATTTCGCGCTCAAAGAAGCTCATCGTAAGGAACCATCTAGTCAATATCAGATACCGAACCTTTGTCTCCTGATGTCCGACCGCGTCAATTGCCTTGGATTCCTCCTCCGAGGCTCCTGCGTAGAGTCGCAACCAGATCCCGTCCGTGGCAAACCTGCCCATTAACTCCGCAATCGCCTCCGTTGCGAGCGTGTGGGACGGACCGCGCAGAATGTATGGAAGACTGTAATCCGTGTAGAGGTCGTATACTCCATGCCCGAATTCGTGCAGCATTGTGCCCATCCATCGATCGTTAGGACGGATATTGCAGAGAATACGCACATCCCCTTCGCGATCTATATCCGTGCAAAAAGCGTGTTGGTTTTTGCCGGGCTTTTCGTACAGATCACTGCGTTTTAAGATTTCATTCACCGGCAAACCTATCGCTGCGTAAAAACTCCGCGTAAGGTCTTCCAAGTTCTTATCCGCGTATAATCGGTCAAGATTCAGTTCGCTATTAGGAGGCTCCTGGAAAAATGGATCGGGATAATGCCATGGACGCATCTCCTCGATGGAAATCCCGAAACGCTTTGCTTGTGCCGCATCAAACTCATGTTTCCATTCCGTCCACGCAGGCGTTGTCAGATCCGCCAATTCCTGAAAAATGCGGAACACCCTATCCTCATCCAACTCGTCCAGAGCGTATACTTTAGAATAGTGGTTCGCAAAGCCATGCTCTTTCGCAACTTCGTTTCTTAGATGGACCAATTCGATCACACGATCCGCAACTCTCGCTCCAATCTCCTTGCTTCCCATCCAAGCATCTTTACGTAATTCTGAATCGTCCGAATCGAGAAGAACCTTCTTGACGTCATTTTCCGTCCAGGATTCGCCTCTAACGTTGGCGCGGAACGTATTATATTCCTGTTCGACCTCCTTGTTGAGGCTCACCATTTTCTCGATCATCTCATCGGACATCTGCTCCCCTTGATATCCGCGACGCAGCAGATCATGTTGGCGTGCAATATAGGGATCGGTGAAATCCGCCGCGCTGAAACCGCGCAGGAACGCATAGTCCTCCTTGTTTGCATATATTTTCATCAGCTTCGCGGAAAGACTTGCAGCTCGTTCCGCAGCCTCTTCCGAACCGGTCAAGGCGTTCTCCCACCATGCCAGACTGCAATCCTTGCCTAAGGGTCGAACAATTTCCAAATGTCTGACAATAAAGTCCTTCATACGCTCTTCCTTATTCATTTCACATCCTCCGATAACAATATCGTTCAGCCTGATTATCCATCACTCTTTTTGGGATAATAACCCTGTGAAGACCGCTTAAATCATTGATTCAGGTAATTGCACAATTCGATTTCCAAGTATTTCACCGAACGTGAAATGAGCGAGAATAGCCACATTTTTAGAATTTTGCAATTACCTCGATTGAAAAGATTTCAAGATCACCGACGGCAGCGAAAGGGAGAGATGATCTCCCATGCCCCTCGGTGAAGGCAAAATCCCTCATGGTGAGATGTCGGTAACATATCCTGTCGCCGTACATCAGCCAACCATACCGGGTTTGCAGTTCTGAATCCGGCACAGTTATTTGAAGATACCTTAATTCCTTCAGGAATTGGAATTCTCATCCCACATTGATAACCTCGATCAATGTTACGCGTTATAACCGACAATTGGAAGATTAGCAATGAAAACAATTTCCACGCCTGTTTCGTATAACACTTGGACATAAAGCCGCTAATCAGAGGTCATGTGGAGTCAGCGAATGCATCTCTTTTATCACAAGATGCGTAATACGGTTTATGCTGACTTGTCTTTCTGTTTTTTGATATTACATCAATTGACCGTAGTTTCATTTGCGCCAATGCTAACGGCTTATCATATTTCGCGTCGTATCATAACCCATAGCGAGCAAATACGGGGATGATTTTCACATCAGAATGAGTATGTTAATTTAAAAGGAGCATTCTTATGAAACCAAAGGTTCTTGTTGTTTTCTACAGTCGCACGGGCAATGTTGCGAAACTTGCCGACGCCGAGGCGGAGGGAGCCCTCGCAGGCGGAGCCGAAGTTCGTGTGGTTCGAGTGGATGATCTCGCACCTGCGGAGGTCATATCGAGCAATGAGGGATGGCGTCAAGCGCGGGATACTCAACGGGCGAAATACCCCGAGGCTCGGATAGACGATTTGGAATGGGCTGACGCCATCATTTTCGGAACCCCCACTCGATACGGAAACATGGCCGCGGAGATGAAGCTCTATCTGGATAAAACGGCCAGCCTTTGGGCGGAGGGCAAGTTGGCGAACAAAGTGGGCAGCGCGTTCACCTCAACCGCAACAACGCACGGGGGTAACGAGACCACTCTGCTAACGTTCTTCATTCCCATGAGCCATTTCGGCATGATTATCGTGCCTCCGGGATACACCGATCCGATTCTCTTTCAAGCAGGAACACCTTATGGAGCGTCTGCGGTGGTCGGAGGAAGGGCGGACATTCCCCCAACGGATGCTGATCTCCAAGTGGCGCATCATCAGGGCAAACGCGTTGCGGAGATAACCGCCAAAATCATAGCGAAGTGACAAACTAATCACTTCATCCCGATTAGGTTGAAAATCACATAGACGAGACCGCTCATTATGGCAGAGGCGGGGATGGTGAGCACCCAAGCGATGATCATATCCCCCGCCACTCCCCACCGAACTGCGGAGAGTCGTTTGGATGATCCCACTCCAAAGATGCTGCCCGAAATCACGTGCGTCGTACTCACCGGCATTCCGAAATGGCTGGCGAAAAAGATGACAAACGCTGCGGATGTCTCTGCTGCGAAACCGTGAACCGGTTCCAAACGAATTATCTTATGTCCCATGGTGTTGATGATACGCCAGCCGCCAGCAGCGGTTCCCAAACCCATGGATGTGGCGCAAATAATGATCACCCAAATTGGGACGTTCGGATGCTTTAACACGCCAATCGCCACCAAGGACAAGGTAATGATTCCCATGCTCTTCTGCGCATCATTCTGCCCATGGGAAAATGCCATCGCGGCTGCGGAGAGCATCTGCATTCTGCGAAAAATGGAACTGACCTTTCCCGGATGAACATGCGAGAACAAAGCGAATATCGTCAACATCAGAATGAAGCCGATGATGAATCCGGCGATCGGAGAGCAGATCAATGGAAGGATCACTTTATCCCATAATCCCTTCCACATAACCAAGTCAAACCCTCCACGCGCAATTGCGGCCCCAATCAGCCCCCCGATTAGCGCATGAGAGGAACTGCTCGGGATTCCAAATCTCCATGTGATCAAATCCCATGCGATTGCTCCAATGATAGCTGCGAGAATCAAGGATTGGGTGATCGCATGACTCGGTTCCAAATAACCGGGATACGCCGCCTCCAGAAGAGCTCTGTTCACCTCGGGGAGTTTGGATTGCGGGATCACGCCTGCAATCATCTTTCGCGTGTCGCGAGACAGCTTTATCCCTTCGAACCTCTGCGGCGAATAAAGCATGGGATCTTCCAATTCTGCGTTGAGTTCATTAAGAAGGATATCCATCTGTTGCCGGGTGATGAGATATCCGGGCTTATAGGTGGCTAAAAGCTCCCTGCCTTTCAGAGAAAAATGGGATCGCAGGTAAGTGGTCACAGGATCCTGAGATGATTGAAGCGTTTGCAGGAACATTGGGACGCTGCGCACTTCACTGGAGGCGAACTGGTTGGTGCCAACCAATCCGCCTGCAACGGTTTTCGCCACGGTGGTGGATACCAACGCCCCTACGAAATTGAGGATACCCGCCATTAAAATTGCATTCCGAGGCGACAGAACCCTGGTGCTCACCACAGTCGCAATGGCGTTTGCGGAATCGTGAAAGCCGTTGATAAAGTCGAAAATTAACGCCGTTATCACGATCACCACGATCAGAGCGGGAATTTCAGGCATACTTCACCACCATGCTCTCAACGATATTGGCGGCGTATTCGCACACATCCACAGTCATTTCGACCTTGTCGTAAATCTCTTTCCATTTGATGATATTCAAAGGGTCGGGGTTCTCCATATTGAATAGATCCACTAAAGCCTGCCTATAGGCTTGATCACTCTGAGTTTCCAAATCATGAATGTGAATGAACAACGGTTGCATCGACTTGCGGTTGGGTTTCTTCTTCAAAACGCCAACCGCTTCATCAGTGGCTTTGGATATCTGTTCCAATATCACCAGCATTGGGGATAGGTCAGCTCTTAGTTCGGGAATGCGATATAAGAAAAATCGCTGCATGGCGGATTCGATATGATCCGTAATATCGTCCAAGGCACCGGAAAGGGACCTCAGATCCTCCTTGTCGAATGGGGTGACGAAAGTCGCATCGATCTTATTCGCCAGTTGGTGAGTGATCTCATCGGCGTCATGCTCAATTTTTTCGATTTTTTTGATATGCTTGGCGAGATTTTCGTAATCCTTGGTTAAGTCGCAGAACTCTTCCGCAGCGCGATGTGCCGCTTTGGATTGTAATTCCAACATATGAAAGAATTCTGATTTTTTTCCTGAAAATAACACTGCATTGTCCTCCGGTTCGATACTGAACGAGCACAGCCATCGACTGTTATTAAGAAACCATTAAAAGTATATTCCAAGAACGATAGCGTTGCAATATGCTCGTTGGGATATATGGAAATGACGGGAGGTATCGAAGCGGTTCGTGACATGAATCAATGTGAAAAAGATGCCTGGCGACCAAAAAATGAGGGCTTCAAAGGGAAGCCCCCACAATGAATCTCGAAGAGGATGAGAGATCAAGTCATTCATCGTCAAATCAGTGCCGTGTCGCCTTCCTCGCTTGTCCGAATGCGTATCGCCTCCCCCACCGGGATAAGAAATATTTTGCCATCTCCTATCTCACCGGTTCGTGCCGATTTTGCAATGGTCTCCGCCACCATCTTCGCCTCGTCATCCGGGACTACGATTTCGAGCTTGACCTTTTGTATGAGGTTTACGGTGTACTCCGCGCCGCGGTAGTGCTGGGTGAACCCTTTTTGCTTGCCCGCTCCTCGCACCTCCGTGACAGTCATCCCTTTGATGCCAATCTCAGTTAAAGCCTGCTTGACATCATCCAGCTTCTGAGGGCGAATCAACGCCTCCACCATTATCATCTCTTTCTCCTTTCGGGAAACCTGTAATAACACCGCAGGTTTCTCCGCTTGTTCTCATTGGTTATTTGGACGGAAAGCCTCAAGCGTTCGCCTGCCTCTCCTTTTTCAGTTCAATCCGCAAAGCCCACAATCGGATTCCGACGAGTATGGCGATGGCGAACCCGATAGCGGGATTGCTTGTCTGCAAGCCGAAAACTTTCGGATAAAAACCCAACGTAAAACCGGCTATCACCGTCATGGCGATCATAATCAATCCGACGACATGCATTCCACTCTCCACTTTCGCCTGGATAGCCGCTTTCCGTGCAATCCGCTCCTTGCTCTGCATTTTACACGATTTTCGAGCGCATCCATATGTTTGCTTCATACTTTTCTCCCACGGGAGGGAGTCCCCCCCCTCCCGTTCTCCATTCGATGTTATGACACAGTCTGGGTGGTTTTGGCAGCCCCGGAAATACCGGTTTGAATCCCTGTCGCTGCGTCCGGCGCGGTGATGATATCGTCCGGGTAGCACAACGAACCGAATTCCGGCACATCCAAACCCTCCAACTCCACTTCCGGCGAAACTCGCATGCTCTTGATCGCGTTAACTGTTTTAAAGACTAGGAGCGTACTGCCCAATCCCCAGATAGCGCATACGGACGCACCAATCAACTGCACGAGAAACTGATGCGCATCCCCGTAGAAAAGACCCGTCACCCCTTGTCCGGCATGTCCCAAATAGCTGGATGCGCCAACGCCGTTCCAACCGGCTCCATAGGTTCCGTCCGCGAAGAGACCCAGCGATATTCCTCCCCATAGTCCGCAATAACCATGAACGGATATCGCTCCGCAGGGATCATCGATGTGTATTTTATCGTTGAAAAGAACGCCAACGCACACCAGAACACCCGCGATCAAACCGATAATTACGGCGGATGTCGGCCCCACAAAGGCGCATGGAGCGGTAATCGCCACCAATCCGGCAAGCATTCCGTTGCACGCCATCGAGATATCCGGCTTCCCGAATTTGATATGCCAGAAAATCATCGCGCTTGCGGCTCCCATGATGGCGGCAAGGTTCGTATTCACTGCCACGACGGATATGCGTAAATCGGTAGCGGCGAGAGTCGAGCCTGGATTAAAGCCCATCCATCCGAACAGTAGGATGAACGTTCCCGTTACAACAAACACCAAGTTGTGCGCGGGAAAGGCGCGCGCCTTGCCATCCTTGTCATACTTTCCAAGACGAGGACCAAGGACGATAGCCAAGCCCATTGCGCACATCCCTCCTATTGCATGCACCACCGTTGATCCCGCGAAATCCACATACCCGTGACCTAGATTGTGCGTAACCCCAAGTTGCGAGAGCCAACCGCCGCCCCACACCCAGCATCCGAAAACCGGATAGAGGATCGTCCCCACGAATATTTCCGCCGCCACGAACGCCCAGAATGTGATGCGCTCGCAGATGGCTCCCACGATGATGTAGCCCGCCGTCTCCATGAAGACCACTTCGAATAACATTAAAGCGTTCACGGAGGCGTCATATGCGGGACCGACGAGAAAGAAACCCTTCCCGCCGAGAAAACCCATCGTCCCGGAGCCTATTAGGAATCTGTCCAGGGTGGGGGTCCCGCCCAATTGCGTCGGCGAGGCGTTGATGCCCGCCGCACCGTACATGAAGGCGAAACCTACGGCGTAATAGGCGATGAACGCAATCACATACGCCGCGAAGTTCAGCATCATCAGGTGACCTGCGTTTTTTTTGCGCACCAGACCGGTCGTCAGCAACGCAAATCCCGCCTGCATGAAGAGCACCAGATACCCAGTGTTCAAAGTCCATGCGAAGTTCGTCGCCACGCGCAGATGCCCCACGTCATCAGCAAGCTTCTCCGCCAATGGCTCTCTCGCAGCCATTGCCTGGTAATCCTCGTAAGCCTTAGTCTGGTCGGGAGAGGCGTTCGGACCGGGATTGCTCACCGCAAACGAATTCCCCCCCGCATCCGTTGCAGTGGTACGGTCGCCTGTCACAATACCGGCGGGATCGGGCTGCGGCGTGCTCGCTTGGCAAGCCCCGACTATTACGGAAAAATACGACACAAAGAACAACGCGCATACTATTCGGGCTATCGGACGTGCCCAATACCGTCTGAATTTTGACATCTCTACGTTCTCCTTTAATGCACGGAGCATTAGTTTGACCTCTTG
>JAJZOL010000008.1 GCA_021811565.1 bacterium
GGGACCTCGTACCGCTGCGAGCAAGCGAAACGATCTCAATGAATAATGTGGGGGTGGTCGGCTTGCCTCAAAACAAACGCCGAGTGACCGTTATATATGAGAGCGGATACGCCATCACCAAAGGATGCAAACATCCTCATGCAGCATGGGAGTATGTGAAGTTCATGTGCGGGGATTACGTTCAAAAGATGAAAGCCCAACTTGGAATCGGGATATCCGCAATTAAAAGCGTGGCGGAATCCTATCGCAACTCGAATCCCCTTGAGCCGGAGTTTCTAGATAACATCAAATATGGCGTTGCGCCTTGGGGAACCAGGGTGGAGAATTATGATGTGATTGAGGACATCGGCACCGAGATGATGGATGAGGTTCTGATTGGACATGTCCCCACCGAACGGGCGTTGAAAACCGCCACGGCTCGCGCTAATGCGGAGTTGGAGAGCAATGAATGAAAACGCACAAGCATGAGGAAGACAAATGAAAAGGAAACATTCAAAAAGTGGCTTGTGGTTCATCTTTCCATCCTTTGTACATCTCTCGATTTTCGTGCTGTTTCCGATAGTCTTCGCCCTCTTCCTATCCTTGCATCGCTGGGATGTATTAAAGCCGGACAAACCTTGGGTGGGTCTCGCGAACTATATCGTGCTTTTTCACGACCCGCTCTTCTGGAACGCCATGGGCAACTCTCTCTATTACGTCGCGCTCAGTGTGCCTCTGGGGATGATCGTGGCTTTGGGAGTGGCTTTGCTAGTCCAACAAAACACCCGAGGCATGCAGGCTCTTCGCGCAATTTACTATCTGCCAGCGGTTTCATCCACGGTCGCCATCTCCATGGTATGGACGTTCATCTATCTGCCGGATCATGGGATGATTGATTGGATGTTGCGTTCCATGGGGATGCATCAATGGGCGCACACCGACTGGTTGGAGGATCCGTTCTGGGCGATGCCCGCTCTCATCTTCATGAGCATATGGACCGGGCTGGGCCCAAGAATGATTCTCTATCTTGCGGGCTTAACCGGCATCCCAAACGCCCTGTACGAGGCCGCCGAGATAGACGGAGCGGGATATTGGGCGACTTTTCGTCATATCACATTGCCGCTGCTGCTCCCCACGACGTTTTTCATTCTTGTCACTTCCAGCATCGGCGCGTTGCAGATATTCACGCCGATCTACATGATGACCAAAGGGGGGCCGATGTGGAAGACGGATGTGGTGGGATATCACATTTACACCGAAGCGTGGAGGCAGTTCCATATGGGCATGGCAAGCGCCCAAAGTTATGTTTTATTCCTTGTGATTCTCGTCATCACGGTTATCCAATTTAAGATGGTTAGCAAAGGATTGGAGGAGTATAGCCTGCAATGAAACAACATAAGCCGAATAGGTTTTATTGGATCATATCCATTTTTAAGCTATTGATGGTACTCGTCATTGCGCTATTCACGTTCGCGCCGTTTCTGTGGATGCTTATCGCCTCGTTGCATCCCTCCCACGGAAGCCCTCCTACGCCATCCCATCTCATGCCAAAGATATGGCATTGGGATAATTACCGTACCGTGCTCACAATGGATTCGGTGCCGTTCATTCGATTCTTTTTAAACTCTCTGCTGGTTACTTTCTTTGTGGTGATCTGCCAACTCCTATTGTGCTCTCTCGCGGGGTACGGATTTGCTCGACTATCATTCCCCGGCAGGGATTGGCTATTCGTGCTCTTCCTCGCATCCATGATGATCCCAGGTCAAGTGACCGTCATCCCTCTCTTTCTTCTGGTAAGATCCTTCGGATGGCTGAATACCTACTGGGCTCTGATCGTTCCGGGTATATCCAGCGCGTTTGGGATATTTCTCATGAGGCAGTTCTTCATGACCTTGCCCAAGGATCTGGATGACGCCGCACGCATAGACGGTTGCAACGACTTCGCTATCTATTGGAGGGTCTCCATGCCGCTGGCGCGCCCGGCTCTAGCCACATTGGGTATATTCGCATTTATCTCCACATGGACCGACTTTTTCTGGCCATTGCTGGCGACCACCACCACGAACATGCGCACCCTTGAAGTTGGGCTCTCACTCTTCAAGGATTCCTTTGGAAATACAAATTGGCCGCTGCAAATGGCGGCTTCCGTATTGGTACTTTTGCCTGTGATCATTATCTTCCTGTTGGCGCAACGCTATCTGATACAGGGTATAGCATTAACCGGATTGAAGGGATAATTCAACCGGACAATTATCATAAGGGGAAACCATCTGAAAATGAAATCCACATTAAATGCCTGTCTTATCGGCATGGCAATCCTCGTAGCATGCCTTCCCGCCGCACATTCCGCCGTCCGTATTAAAGCGGGAATGACTATTCGACACTCGATAACATTTCAAAAAGAGAATTATCGCCTAACCGACCCGGGGAAAGGAATCATCGTGGTATCCGGAAACAATATCACAATCAATCTCTCCGGAAGCGATATCATGGGAAACGGCAAAGGCGTGGGGATTCATGTTATCAACTCCTCAAACGTGCTAATTGAAAACGCTAAAGTCTCTCACTGTCAATGGGGAGTTATAGTGGAAAAAAGCCATGGAGTGAGGATTTCCAATGGCGATTTCAGCCGCAATGCAGATCTGCCCGTCGGCACCGTCATAGACGAGAGTGGCGCTCAGCCTCAGGATAATAATGGGGGGGGAATACTCCTGCGTGACTCCGATTCCTGCGTCGTGAGGCATGTCACTGCGAACCACCAGTGGGATGGAATCGATTTGGTGCGTTCCAATAACAACAACATCGAATATTGCGATTTCTCCTATCTCAATAACTGGGGAGTACACTTTTGGCTCTCCTCCCGCAACCGGTTCGAACACAACCGTGCTATTTGGTGCACCACAGGCGAGGGATTACTCTGGCAATCCATATCGGGATGGCAGACCTACGATTCCGCAGCGGTTCTCATCGAACACGCATCCATGCACAATCTTATAGAGGATTGCGACCTGCGCTACGGAGGTGACGGCGTATACATCCGAGCAAATGAGGGACCGATCACTCCAAACGTGCCTGTACCGCCTAAAAACGCGAGTAACGACAACCAGATCATCGGATGCGATTGCTCCTACAGCCCCAACAATGCGATTGAAGCGGACCTTTGCGACCGCAACGTATTCATCAGGGATAACTGCTCCTACAGCAATTACGGGTTCTGGCTCGGGCTAAGCCGTTGGAACAGGGTGCTGGATTGCATCGCCTTGAATAATAGCACCCGAGGAATGGAGATCGAAGGCGGGCAAAACGATATTTTCAAGCGCAACCTTTTCGGAAACACCTCCAATCCATCGGAGATTCAGATTCTCCTTCGCCTGACCAGCAGACCAGAAATTAAATCGGGACCCTATCTCATCCAGAACAATCTCTTCTATAACAGCAATCATCCCATCTACCTGAACCACACCGCAGCTAAAGTGGCAGGCAACAAGGATATGCTCAGAACCATGCGGGATGTGAATTTCATACAGACCGATATGCCGAGCATGCTGACTCAAAGCGACAACAAGACCCTGCCGATGAGTAAGAAGAGGCTGAACATTAAAGTCACGAACATCGCCCCCGCTCCGTCCGAAATGGGTTGGGATATCACCGCGACAGGGTTCAAGGGTGCGCAAAACTCCGCCCCACCGCTGATCATGGTGGATTCGATTCCCATGCAGATCGTGGCAAGTCAAGGCCCCAGGATCGTTTTCCGATTGCCCGGCGATCTCTGGAACCTAACCTATCGTCCCAAACCGGTTGTGAAGGTGTGGATGAACGGCGAGATGTCCAACGCATTCGCCGTACCCTACCATTATCCGAAAAACGCACCCTGCATCACCTTCATTTCGCCCAACCCTGTGGCTCCGGGTGAACAAGTAGTCATCAAGGGCGAATACCTTACGAACCCTGAAGGCAAATCCAAAGTGTTGCTTAACAATGAGCCTGCGGACATAGTTAGAGCCACCCCCACGGAGATCGTTCTGAACGGACCCAGCCATAAGCTCTCCAGCGTATCTCTCAATCTAGTTGTGGTCAATGGTAAATTCGCATCTCTACCCATGCCTCTTACAATAAAGGTGCCCGCCGATCAGGTGCCGCACATCATCACCGCAAGCTTCTCGCCCACCACGCTCCATGTCGGAGAATTGCTTAAGGTGGTGTTCACCTTGAAAAATTTCGCTCCATTCGCGCTGCCCGCCCGCAAGCCGACCGACAATTTCACCTACGACGAAGACCAGAATTTCTGGGGACTTGGTTATCAGGAAAAGCAGGGATCGATCTATTTGAGGGTGGATTCCGAGCGCACGGGTGGAAGTTGGCCCTATTACTGGGGACTGCCCCAGCCGCTTCAGCCCGGTCAAACCGCAACAGTCACCGGATACATTAAGGTGGAGCATCCAGGCAAGATGATCTGGCGGATCGGCATGGTGGACGCAGGCATCCGGTGGCTTGATGACAATGAATATCGTACGGAGATCACCATCCTGCCCGCCAAATAAGTGCAACCATTGCGTTCGCTTTTTGACGCGATGGTTATAAACGTTAATTCTTACGGACGCCCTGGACGGCGTCCATACTTAGCCAAAATGCACCGCCTATTCTATCCTGAATTCTCCCTTAAGCTTGATTCCTTCCCCAATTGCATGACATGATGAAAACGTCAATACTTCCACCGGAGGAGCCTGCAATGCCTGAATTCGAGCCGCTTCGATACCGGCAAGTTCATTTGGATTTTCACACGAGCGAGAAGATACCAAACGTCGGCGATAAGTTCAATCCCAAACAGTTTCAATCCGCATTGCTCCTTGGACATGTAAACTCCATCACTCTTTTTTCGAAATGTCATCATGGCTTGTCTTATCACGATACAACAGTTGGAATACGTCATCCGGGTCTAAATTTTGATCTGTTGCGAACTCAAATTGTTGCTTGTAGGGAGATTGGGGTTAAAACACCTATCTACATTTCAGCGGGTTTCGATGAGTACATCCTCTCCAGACATCCGGAGTGGGGCGTCAAGGGTCCAAATGGTGAAACATTCCCTCCTCTGCAACCAGGATTTAAGCCTCTCTGTTTCAACACCCCGTATCTTCATTATCTATGCGCACAAATCGAAGAGGTGGTTGATCTTTTCAACGCTCCAGATGGAATTTTCCTGGATATCATCGCCCCCCGAGCTTGTTACTGCCGGCAGTGTTTGGAGGGAATGAAAATGGAAGGGATGGACCCCAAAAACAAGGACGAGGTTATCAAATACGGATACATGGTTTTGCAAAGGTATTACGAGCGCACCACGAAATCCGCGAAGAAAAACATGCCAAACCGAAGGGTTTTCCATAACTCCGGGCACATCTCCAAAGGTGCGAAGGACGTATTAAAATGGAACACGCATCTGGAGTTGGAAAGCCTTCCCACGGGAGGCTGGGGATACGATCACTTCCCAATTTCCGCAAAATACGCCGCAACCACGGGGATGGATGTGCTCGGAATAACCGGAAAGTTCCATACCACCTGGGGGGAGTTTGGCGGATTCAAGCGAAAGAACGCTCTGCGTTACGAATGCTCGGCGATGCTGGCGTTCGGTAGCAAATGCAGCGTCGGGGATCAACTCCACCCAAACGGCGTTATGAATAGGGACACCTACGATTTGATCGGAGCGGCATACGCGGAAGTCGAAGCAAAGGAGCCATGGTGCAAGGGGGCTGTTCCCGTAAATGACGTGGCTTTGGTCTCCACCGAAGCTCTATTCGCGGACAAGCCTGGAGGGCCGGGACGCACCAATGCGTCCGAAGAAGGCGCAGCTCGAATGCTTTTGGAATTACACGTTCCCTTTGACGTGATTGACCTTGATCATGAGCTTGAAAGCTATCGCTTACTCGTTCTTCCAGATGAGATTACACTGTCCGGCACCTTCCTTCACAAGGTGCGCCGATATCTAAAAGCAGGCGGCAAACTGCTTCTCTCCGGTTGCAGCGGAATGAACCCGAAATGCAATGGTTTCGCCATTGATTTCGGATTAAAGGTTGAGGGGCGAAGTGAATCGGATCCGGATTATTTGACGCCAACGGATCTTTCCCCAACCCCTCCGGTTCGTTCGCCCATTGTGATCCATGACGGTTCATGGAATGTCACCCCCATCGACGACGCCATCACAATATTAGCGACCAAGTCCGAACCGTATTTTAACAGGGATTGGGATCATTTCTGCTCCCATCAGCATACTCCGGATGAAAAGCCAAGCCCCTATCCCGCAATCGTCAGCAACGGGGACATTGCGTATTTCGCTCACAATATCTTCACTCGGTATCGGCTCTACGGGCAACCGCTATACCGGGACATGGTGAAGGACGCGATGCATAGTCTCATATCACCATCCGTGATTGTCGATCTCCCCACAACCGCAAGAATTTCACTGATGATGCAGGAGAGCGAAAATCGGTATGTGCTCCATCTCCTTTTCGGAGTTCCCGTACGACGGGGAGCCGATCAAGGAACCTGGGGAGGAAGATTGCAGGCGGTGGACATCATCGAGGATTTATATCCGCTTTATAACGTGGCGTGCGCATTGAAACTTCGAGAGAAGGTTTGCGGGGTGATATGTGCGCCAGATGGCGCTCCCATCGATTTTCAAAGCGACAACGGGTGGGTGCGCTTCACCCTTCCGAAACTGGATTGTCATGCGATGGTTGAAATTCGAATATAATCCTTTCAAGATTTGCTCATGAGGACGATGGGGGGGAGTTGCGCAATGAAAAAGACCCTTTGTTTGTTACTATGTTCATTAACGATGATGTGCTACATCAATGCGTTTGGAATGAAGGATAGCATGATTGTTCTACAAAATAAATCCGTTAAACTCGAATTTAACAAAGAGACCGGAGCCTGGAAAGGGTTCATCGATCGGAAAAGCGGGAGAGAGCTACTCACAGCAGGTTCATCCAACAGTATCATGGATCATCTTTGGCTGCCCCGATTGAACACCGACACGATATCAAAGGCTATGGAAGCGGGGAACGCCATCACTCTCACACAAGGATGGAAATTCACCCCCGACCCTCCAAATGGCGGTAAAGCGGCGGGATATCTGCAAGGCGAATTTCAAACCGGCGATTGGATCGCCACTCCCATACCCAGCGAAAGAGGCGTGGGAGACAATCGTTTGCATAATCGCGTAGGCGTGTTTTGGTATCGCACCGCATTCAGCCTCCCGAGCGATTGGGACGGCAAAGATCTCACCCTGATTATCGGTGCCGTGGATGATTTCGATACCACCTACGTGAATGGCAAGGAGGTGGGAGCCACGGGAATCGAGACGCCATTCCACTGGGAAACCCCGAGAGTCTATCCCGTCCCTGCATCGATTCTGCGTCAAACGAACACCCTATTGGTGAAGGTGACAAACGCAGCGTTTGACGGTGGAATCACGCAAGGACCCGTGCTCATCGGATTAACCTCGGCATTACGCAACCCCGTCATGCCAGGTCACCATCTCGATCATTTTTCCACCATGCGGGAAGGTTCGAACAGAATCCTTGCTATGACCACACATGAAGGGGATTTGCAATATACACTCGAATACGCATTGTTGGGCGACAGTCCGTACCTCACCCGGAAATTGATCGTCCGTAATATTTCAGCCAAGGATCTCACCTTGAACGGGCTTAATTGTGTTACTCCTCCCATCGCACTCGGCAGCCGACAATCGGTGATCTTCCCCGGGACGCTGCCCGTCGGGAATAACCCTATGAGTTCCATGCCTCAAAATGGGGTTCTTTCACCCCGTGGCGAAGACCCATTGGCGATAATATGGGACGCCGATAGCAAAATAGGCGTGGGGGCGTGGTTTGACGATGAAGCGGAGTTCTCCCCCGTTTCCGTGCAAAGGATAGCAAACGGTGTCGCCATCCAGCATATGCCAAGGATTGAAATGATCTTAAAACCGGGAGAGGCAGTTTCCCCTGGTGTTCAATATATATGGGTGTTGGACGGAACGCGGGATGCGGTGTTGAAAGGAGTGCAAAAAGTCTATTCCATAATCGGTTTGAAAGCCCCTTCCAACCATCTCCCCAATCATGCGAGAAAAATCCTGTATTGCGGTTACCCTGGCGGAACGCCGGAAATGGGTTTCTCAGGGTACGGAGGGTTCCCCGCAATGGACGCATACCTCCCAACTCTGAAAAAAATGGGGATCAGCCTGATGTGGCTATTACCCACTTGGTACCATGGAACAGACAAAAGATGGAATCTTTACGCACCATTCGACCAATTCAAAGTGGATCCGCTTCTTGGCACTCAGAAAGAACTGCAAAAGCTAGGCGCGGATGCTAAAAACGATGGAATTGGTCTTATGTTCGACCTAGTACCGCATGGTCCCCCGGACTTCACCCCATTGGCTAAGGACCATCCGGAATGGATTGAACAAAATCAGGATGGAACCAACCATTACGAGTGGGGACAACTATCCTTCGATTACGCCCAGCCGGGATGGCGGAATTACATGGAACGTGCGGCGGAATGGGACGCGAAAACCTTTGACGCTGTAGGAGCGCGTGTGGATTGCGGAGCCGGAGGCCCCCCGAATTGGAAACCGGGGCTTCCATACCGCCCAAGCTTTTCAACGCTTGGCGGTGGGTTGTCGATGAACCAATCCATTCGAGACGGTTTTGTAAAGGTGAACGGCGACGCGGTTTTATTGCCCGAGAATTACACTGGTGCGAATATTTTTTATCGTTATGCGGATCTGGATTACGACGCTCAATTCTACTATCTGATGGGTGATTTGCAATCCAACAACGCAACGCCTGATGAATGGGCGTCAAGTCTGGAAACATTTCTCGATGATCAACAACTCACCCTTCCCCCTGGGGCGTTAAAGATGCGCTGGATAAGCAACCACGACACCGTATCGTGGACTTTCCAAAAGGCGCGTCCGGCGAAAATCTACGGGGCTCCAAAAATGAGAGCTTTGATGGCGCTCTGCGCGTACATCCCTGGCGTGCCGATGCTCTACCAAGGCGACGAAAACCCCGCATTGTACGGTGGGAAAGGGGAGAATAACATCCCCTATCTCACCGAAATATACGGTCTTCGCAACCGCATGCCTGTTCTCAGCATCGGCAAAGCGGACTACCAATCCGTGAAGGCGAGTGGCGGGATCTTTTCCTGTTTGAGAAGCCTCGGAAAAAAACGGGCGTTGGTTTTGATCAGCTTCAATCCGAAACTCACGAAAAGCGAACTCGCTTTCCATGCTCCCATGGGAGGGAAATGGAAAGATTTGCTAAGCGGCAGGACTTTTGAATTTGAGAGGAAAGCGGTTGTGGAGATGTCCCCTTATCAAACGATGGTTTTAGTTAAGGAGTAGCCCCCGTCAAATCATCGACGAGGGCTCTCACCCTTCATTTATATGGACCAGCCAGTTGGATCCAATCGGAAGGAGTGTAACACCTTCATGTAATTGGCTCTTTCAAACGCAGCGGGTTCCGCCACGTTTTTCTGGCTCACGCTGCCTCTCATCTGCTGCACGGATTCGTACTCGAACTCCTCCATCCATCGGGTCATCTCCTGGAGGATTTGTCCGATTCTGTCATATCCATGCTCCAGCAGTTCCGCAGCCATTTGCGTGCAGTTGGCTCCCGCCATCATCGCCTTCAGAACATCCTCGTGCGTATGCACTCCTGAGGTAAGGGCGAAATCGCAGGATAATCTTCCGAAGAGAATGGCGATCCATCTCAAAGGCAGACGAATGTCAAAGGATGTGCTGAGGTTCAGATCGGGTTCCACCTCCAAGCTCTCCAAATTGATATTTGGTTGATAGAACCTGTTGAAAAGAACGAGGGCGTTCGCGCCTGCATCGACAATTTGCTTGGCGGAATAAGCCATATTGCTGAAATAGGGGCCAATTTTAACCGCAAGCGGAATGCTGACGCTTTTTCTGACATCGGAGACAACATTTTTGTACATCTCCTCCACTTCGGATCCCGGCATGGACGGATCGGTCGGAATGTAGTAGACGTTCAGTTCAAGTGCATCCGCGCCTGCGTCCTGAATCAGTTTCGCATATCGAGTCCAACCGCCCTGCGACACGCCGTTAAGGCTCCCGATGACAGGGATGCCAACGGACTGTGTGGCATTGTGGATCAACTCAAGATACTCTTCGGGGCCGAGATTGAATGACGTCGGCTCGGGGAAATAGCTGAGGGCCTCTGCGAAGCTGTTGGATCCATAGCTCAGGAAATGATCCAAATGCTTGCTTTCCTGATCGATCTGCTCTTCGAATAACGAATACATCGTCACCGCCGCTATGCCAGCGTCTTCGAGATGCTTGATGCTATCCAATGATCTGGAAAGAGGGGATGCCGAAGCGACCAAAGGGTTCTTCAACTTCAATCCCATGTATTTAGTGGTGAGGTCCATTGTCTATTCTCCTTCCTTTACCGAAGTCAAAGGCGCGGATGCCGCCATCTGTTCGTAGAGACGGCGTCTTGTGGTCACATCCTTCTGAGCTTCCTCAAGCAATCGTTTCGCGCCTTCGGGGTCGCTCTGTGTGAGCATTCTGTATCGGGTTTCCGTGTATATGTAATCCTTCAGCGGAATGGTCGGGGCTTTGCAATCCAATTGGAACGGATTCTTGCCCTCCGCTTCAAGTGCGGGATTGTAGCGATATAGTTCCCAGTATCCGCTCTCCACCGCCATCCTTTGATGAGTTAAGCCTGCGGCCAAATCATAACCGTGTGCAATGCAATGACTGTATGCAATGATGAGGGAAGGACCATTCCATGCCTCCGCCTCTTGAAAAACGCGTATCGTATGAGCGTCGTTGGCGCCTAACGCCACTTGGCCCACATACACATTTCCATATGTCATCGCCATGCGTCCCAAGTCCTTTTTGGATGCGGGTTTACCGCCCGCTGCGAACTTCGCCACAGCACCGCGAGCCGTGGATTTGGACGCTTGTCCTCCTGTGTTGGAGTAAACCTCCGTATCGAGCACAAGAATGTTCACATTATGCCCCGTTGAGAAAACATGGTCCAGACCGCCATACCCGATGTCATACGCCCATCCGTCGCCTCCGACGATCCATACGCTCTTCTTCACAAGCATGTCCGCGACGTTCAGTAACTCTTTGGCATCGGGATCGTTGTTCCCTCTTAGCTTCTCTTTCAATTGTTCGACAAGCTCACGCTGCCTCTCAATGCCCATCTCATCAGCCTGATCCGCATGTATAATCTCCTGCGCTAAATCCTCGCCAATGGCGGATTGATGCTTCTCAACCAATTGCACGGCGTATCTCGCCTGATGATTCACCGCCAGCCTCATTCCCAAGCCAAACTCGGCATTGTCCTCGAAGAGCGAGTTGCTCCAAGCCGGACCTCGTCCTTGATGGTTCACCGTCCAAGGCGTGGTTGGAAGGTTTCCGCCATAGATGGAGGAACATCCGGTGGCGTTCGCGATCAACGCCCGATCCCCGAAGAGCGTGGATAACAGTTTCACATAGGGGGTCTCCCCGCATCCGGCGCAAGCGCCGGAAAATTCAAACAAAGGTTGCAGCAACTGCACATTCTTAACGGTGTTGAACCGGATAAGATTGTTATTCAGTGTGGTTTCTGGCAATCCAAGGAAGAAATCCCAATTCCTCTTCTCCGATTCGCGGAGAGGCAACTGAGAAACCATCTCCAACGCCTTGCGCGATGCGTTCGATTTGTCCTTGGCGGGACAGACCTCCACGCACAACGTGCAACCGGTGCAGTCCTCCACCGACACTTGAATCGTATATTTTGATCCGGCGAACTCCTTCCATTTCGCATCGGTGGATTTAAAGGTTTCCGGAGCATCCTTCAATTTGGCGGAGTCGTAAACCTTCGCGCGTATCACACCATGCGGACAAACGAGCGTACATTTGCCGCATTGGATGCAGAGCTTTTCATCCCATATCGGCACTTCGAGAGAGATATTGCGTTTCTCCCACTGGGTCGTTCCCGAAGGATAGGTGCCATCCACGGGAAGCATGCTGACCGGGATCATATCCCCTCTGCCCGCAATCATCTCAGCGGTTACTTTGCGCACAAATTCGGGAGCCTTCTCGGACACAACAGGCGGAAGTTCGATCGTACTGGTGACTTGATCCGGAACCTTCACTTCGTGCAGATGAGCAAGTGCTGCATCAACGGCTGCGTAATTCATATTCACAACCGCTTCACCCCGTTTGCCGTAGGTTTTCTTGATGGCTTTTTTGATTTGTGTGATGGCTTCCTCTCGTGGCAAAACGCCGCTCAATGCAAAGAACCCGGTCTGCATGATGGTGTTGATACGCACCCCCATGCCAGTTTCCTTCGCCACCTTGTAACCGTCCATTACGTATATTTTCAGTTTTTTACGGATTATCTCCTCTTGCACCTTGCGCGGCATCTTATCCCAAACCTCATCCGAAGGATAAGGGCTGTTGATGAGGACCGTGGCTCCGTTCATGGCTGCTTCGAGCACCGGATATTTCTCCAGAAACCCAAATTGGTGCACAGCCACGAAATTCGCATGGCCTATCAGATAGGTGCTGTGTATCGGCTTTGACCCGAATCGAAGATGCGAAATGGTGACGCCACCGGATTTCTTGGAATCGTAAACGAAGTATCCCTGCGCGTAGTTGTTGGTCTCTTCGCCGATGATCTTGATGGAGTTCTTGTTCGCCCCAACCGTTCCGTCGGAACCAAGGCCCCAGAACATTGCGCGCACCACATCCTCTCCCTCGGTGATAAAGTTCGGATCGAAGTCAAGGCTGGTGTGCGTTACGTCGTCAATGATCCCGACGGTGAAACCGTTCTTAGGCTCAGGCTTTGACAATTCGTCCAACACCGCCTTTACCATCGCCGGGGTGAATTCCTTGGAGGAGAGACCATATCTTCCACCGATGATTTTCGGAAAACTCTTCAAAGCGTATTTTCCGCTCGCCACACTCTGAGCGACTCCGGTTACCACATCCGTATAGAGAGGTTCGCCAATCGAACCCGGCTCTTTGCAGCGGTCCAGTACGGCGATCGCTTTCACAGTGGAGGGAATCGCCTGCATCATATGATCCACGGAGAATGGACGGTAAAGTCGGACTTTTATGACACCGACTTTTTCCCCTTGGCTGACGAGGTGGTTGACGGTCTCTTCGGCGGTTTCACAACCGGAGCCCATCAGCACCACAACTCTTTCGGCGTTAGGCGCACCCACGTAATCGAACAGGTGGTATTCCCTCCCAACGATGGAGGCGAATTTCGCCATCACCTTCTCCACAATGCCTGGTGTGGCTATGTAATAGGGATTGACTGTCTCTCTGCCTTGAAAATAGGTGTCAGGGTTTTGAGCCGTTCCGCGAATGCAGGGACGATCCGGGGATAGCCCGCGTGCTCGATGATCTCGAACGAGTTCGTCATCAATCATCGCCTTGATGTCTTCGTCGGATAACTGCTCAATTTTCATCACCTCATGGGAGGTTCGAAATCCGTCAAAAGCATGAAGGAACGGCACGCGAGATTCAAGCGTCGCCGCTTGAGCTATCAGCGCCATGTCCTGAGCCTCCTGCACCGAGTTAGAGAAGAGGATCGCCCAACCGGTGGATCGGATAGCCATGGCGTCGGCATGATCGCCGAAAATCGATAACGCTTGCGCCGCGATGGATCGCGCGGTGATGTGAAATACCGCGCTGGTCAGTTCGCCAGCAATCTTGTACATGTTCGGCATCATCAGGAGAAGTCCCTGACTTGCCGTGAATGTGGTTGTGAGAGCTCCCGCTTGCATGGAGCCGTGGCATGCGCCCGCCGCTCCTCCCTCGGATTGCATCTCCTGAACATAGGGAACGGTTCCCCATATATTCTTTTGCCCCTGCGCAGCCCATGCGTCGGCTAACTCTCCCAGTGGAGAGGAGGGGGTGATAGGATAAATTGAGATCACTTCATTGGTTTTGAAGGCTATGTACGCCGCCGCCTCGTTACCATCTATCGTGACCAGTTTGCGTGTCATCACGGTATCCTTTCAAATTAATCACGTTAACCGCGTTATGTAGTTGATGTCGCTTCCGATCCGCAATCGAACCCAAATGTGACTTGAGGTGTCATTGAGGTTCGGAACCTGGTTTTCGCCGGTGATAGAATCTGAAAATCTTATTCACAGGCAAAAAATAAAAGGGAGCCTCTATTGAAGCGCCCTTTTTCATGAGATATTTAGTTTTGCTAATGTTTTCGGCGCGAGAAGAAGCTCGTACCCGACAAAAAGTTCAATACCCGAGGTCGGGATGCTGACGGGTGGATGCCTGAAAATCGGAGAATAACCGAGTTCGGACGAAGACAACCCGGAGAGTAACAACATAGACTTAATCCTCGCTATTATTATTATGACAGATAAATGTGATTATCACCTATCCTTCCGCTGGAATAATACGAGTTTTTTATCCAGGTGAATTCTACATTCCCGAAAAAAGAGGAGGAGCTGGATATCCGCACTTCAGATAGTCGCGACGGCATCATCTCACCCCTTTAACGTTTTTTAAAAACAGGGCTCCGAGTATCAAATACAAAGCCGTCAATGCGAACAGAGCCTCGTAGCCAGTCTGGGAGTAATGCATGATAATCTCCCCGTTGCGGGACATTGCGCTACGCCCGCCGAAGGAACCAAGCAACCAGCCGGCAATCGGCATCGCCACGGACTGAGGAAGCACCAAGGCGATATGCCAAACAGCCATGTCCTTTGCGTTATCCTCGGGGCTAGGCAATACGTCGCACACCAAAGCCCAATCCACACTGTAATAGGCGCCATATCCCATGCCCAACAGACTGCCAAGCGCGAACACCAAGGATAACGTATGCACGAAAGGCAGGGATATTGCAAGCGCGGCGATAAGGATGTTCGATGCATACACAACCTTTTTTCTCCCGATGCGATCGGAGATCATCCCTCCAAGGAAACCGGTTACGGAGGCGCAGAGAAGGATGCATATCAACAGTTCCGCAGCCACGATCTCCTTGTTCTTGTCGCTCACATGCACAATATCGGTGAGGTAGTATTGGAGATACTCCTGGATAGTCCACAACCCCATCACCACAAACGCGCGCGTTATCCACACCCATGCGAAATCAGGATGTTTACGCGGATCGATCCACAGGCTCCTAATAATATCCCGAAAGGGAATTAGCAGGGGAGGCTCGGATAACGGTTTCTCCTTGGTTCCGGCTAACGTGATCCACAGAAAAAACGCCATCGAAAACCCGATGAATAAGAAACAAGCCCCCGGGTCTCCGTATCTCATGAGTATTCCTGATACTCCGGCCCCAGCAATCGTTCCAAGTTGGCTCATCATCGCCATCCAACCGCTTGCCTCGCCTTTTTGCGCTTCAGGCACGATGTCGGGAATGATTCCGCTGTATGCGGCGGTGGCGATATTGTTTCCAACCTGCACAACAAGATAACCGAGGAAGTACAACCATAAGTTAAGTCTGTAACCCGCATACCAAATAAGCCATAACCCGAATAAATTCACTACGGTTCCGCCAAGCATATACGGGCTGCGTCTCCCCCATTTATATCGACACCTATCGCTCAATGGACCTACAATCAGAGGGATGATAACTGCGGGAAAGGCTCCGACCCCTAGTATGAAGCCTAAGGTTTGAGCGGGGGCCAATGGCGAGATACGCTTTATCTGGCTGGGGATGACGATCATTAAGAGACCACCCCATAGAAGATTGATTGCAAACCAGAATGCGCTCAGGAGAAACTGCCGATAAGCGGACAAGCGTATTGGATGAGAGATCATGATTCCTTCGCCTTTCGCCTCGCAACGATACCGTAAAGGATACACAACGGCGGGATACACGAAAGAGGAATATAAAGTCGTAATGAAAACATGCCGTTAGCGTATCCCGATTATGCGGGCTCATCTAAAGCCGGCTTTTTTGCCACGGATTTTACAGAGTATACAATTATACGCTTAAAGGGTAAACTCGTTATAAAATTTTGCCATATGCGTCCTTGCATATAAAAAATGAAATCGTATAAAAGTACTTGACATTTTTCCTCTTCTCTGATAATATGAGTTAATCATCTATGAAGTACATTCTATTCGGCAATCATACCTTTATTCCTTGTAATCGTTTAAGAATTAAGGGGAGAGATCCTGTATGGGCATGGTAATGAACCAGCATCTGGACCGAGCGATAGCCTTTAAATTAGCGGGTAATTATGAGGAAGCGGAGAAGGAACTCCGAGACGCGATTTCCACAGACCCCAACTCTTGCGAGGCTCATCATCAACTCGGTTTGGTACTCGGATTCATCGGAGAATTTGATGATTCACTGAGTGAACTTCAATGGGCCGTTTCCTTGGACACGCATAATGTTCAGGCGAGAAACGACTTGGCGCTTACTTACGCTATGTTAGGTATGAACAACGAAGCGAAAGCGGAATTCACCGCTGTATTGCGGATGGATCCCACTAACGAAACCGCTCAGAAAAATATCATCTTCTTCTGATTCCGAATTGATAACTTCAAACACTCCGTTATGAATGGAAATGCGTAGCAATCAAACCAATACTCTCTCGAATTTGGGTTTGGGTTACTTTTGTCTGCCTTTCGCTGATTTTTCTGCGTCTTCCTTTTCTCTCAGGTAGATCCTTCCTTCCCGGCTACGTCCTAGAGTACTTTGCTCCGTGGTCGCAATCGCATCCTCGCAATACGCTCCCTCCCTGGAACCCTCTTTTCTATGACGCCATAGGTCAGTTTTATCCATGGAGGCTCTTTTACTCCCGGATGATGCATTCAGGCCGGTTACCTCTTTGGGATCCGTTTCAGTTTTGCGGCTACCCGATTTACGCCAACAGCCAAAGCGCCATTTTCTATCCCGGAAACATTCTCTTTTTGCTGATGCCGGTGCGCGAAGCGTTTGTATGGTCCGCTGCTCTTCATTTGGGGCTATTGGGGTTATTCATGTGGCTTCTCTTGCGCAAATGGGGATTGCGTCAAAGCTCGGCGACCTACGGAGCCATTCTAATCTCCTATTGCACCTGGCAGGTGTCGTGGCTTCAGCTACCGACATTCCTTTGCACCTTCTGCTGGCTGCCGTTAATATTGCTGGCTTTGCATTGCCTGGCTGAGTATCCCAATGGGAAAAACTCCGTCCTTCTCGGATTGTCGCTGGGAATGTGTTTGTTGGGCGGGCATCTTCAAATAGCCTTTTATTGCCTTATCACCGCCATTCTCTATCTGGGATGGCTGGGAGGAATGAAATATAAAAATCATCTCCGTCCGCTTTTAGGATGGGGTTTTTTCGCCTTGGTGTTAGCCCTCTTTCTTGCGGCGCCGCAAATGCTTCCCTCCATGGAGTTGGCTCGACAATCCCATCGCGCCACCTCTCCAACCTCGCAAGGATACGCCGCATATATCGCATACGCCGTTAATCCTAACTCTCTCGTCACACTTTTCCTTCCCGATTTTTATGGCAACCCCTCCCGTCCTGACGCACCATATTTCGGACAAAGTCTTGGAGGGATGTATTTCAACTACGCCGAAGGGGCGCTCTACGTCGGAATCACGTCTCTCATTCTCATCGGCGTAGGTCTCGTCGCTCTGCGTAAACGTCATGGATTGTCGGCATTCCTCGGGATACTGGCGGTAATCGCTCTGCTAATGGCGATGGGATCGGTGTTGGATCGGCTCTTTTACTTCCTCATACCCGGCTTTGCGCAAAGCGGCTCCCCCGGGAGATCGCTTGCCATGTGGGTGTTTGCGATGGCGGGATTGGGGGCAATCGGTTTGGAGGAGGTTCAGGATAATGTCCCAGGGCTGATGAAAAAGGGCGGGTTGGCGTTGGCGGGAATATTCGCATTGTGCGGCGTCTCCTTGGCGATGGGGATCCCCGCTCTGAATCAAGCCGTGAACTTCGCCGCAAGTCATGGAGGCGAACTAAACTGGAATCCGCAATTGACTCGGCAAATCGCCCTCTTTGTGCTCTCCCTTTTGCTCTTTTTCGGGGTGGCTGCCAAACAGTTATCCCTTAAATACACGCCGCTGCTGTTCCTCGTTATTCTCATCGCCGATCTTGCCGCAACCGGCATAAACTACAACCATTCCGCGAGAAACTTGACAATCTACCCGGAAACCACGGCACTGCGTTTTCTCGCCGCACATATCGGGCACGACCGAATCCTTCCCCTGAACACACATGGGTTTAGTTTTCTCGGACCAACGGGCGTGCTTCCCCCGAACGGCGCAACGGTGTTCGGATTGAGGGATGTTCAGGGGTATGATTCGCTTTTTCCGGGAAGATACAAACGTTTGATGGACCAATTAGACGGCGAGGATTCCAGTCCGCCGGAGGTGGGGAATATGGTACTCGTCAAGCGTATTCCCGACCAAGCCTGGTCGATCACCGGGGCGAAATGGATTCTTAGCGACACCCCTTTGGGAATGAATGGCGAAATTCATTTGGATAATATCTACATGGATCCGCTCGCAGGGCCTGGACGTATTCAAGTCTCATCGCCCGAAGCTAAAGCGACATGGCTTAAGGACGAACCAACCCGCGTCGCTTTTCGAATAAAAACTTCCGCCCCGTGCGAAGTGACACTCGCGGACGAGATGTATCCTGGATGGCAATGCCTGGTGGACGGGCAGAAAACCCCGATCTCCCTCGCTCATGATGTTTATCGAAGAATAACCGTTTCAGCAGGCAGCCACTTGGTTCAATTTCATTTCGAACCATTCTCCCTTAGACTTGGCATGTTCCTTATGATGGCGAGTTTGGGGGTGATGGTGTTCATCCTATCCGCTGGGTTTGCCGGACGGAATACCCATATCGTACGATCAAACAAGCAACAGGTTTACGAGGAGAATAGTCCTTAGGCGCTATAATAGCGGTATGAACCAAGTATTAGATCTGATACGCGATGCCACATCGGACCCGCCATATTGCGGACATTTATACATAGTCGGCGGTGCCATTCGAGACGAATACCTCGGACTCCCGCCTGTCGAAGACGTGGATTTGGTTTTAGAGGGGGACGCAACGTCTTTGGCGAAATTTCTCGACTCCAAAGGTCTGTCAGACCACGCCCCGGTGATCTACCCCCGCTTTGGAACCGCCATGCTCACGATTCGCGGGGTGCAAGTTGAGTTAGTTTCAGCTAGAGCTGAGAGCTATCAGTCGGACAGTCGCAAGCCCGATGTGAAATTCGCTTCACTGCGTGATGATATTATGCGAAGGGATTTCACAATTAACACGCTTCTCCGCAACTTGCACACCGGTGAGACGCTGGATATCACAGGCAAAGCGTATGAAGATTTAAAAGCCGGGTTGATCCGCACTCCGTTGGATCCCAAACTCACTTTTTATGACGACCCTTTGCGCATGCTCCGGGCGATCCGCTTCTCCACTCGTTTGGGATTCGATATCGAATCCAAAACCTGGGATTCCATTCTTGAGGAGTCCGGCAGGTTGAACCTTGTCGATAATCCTTCTCCAGTGGTGTCCGCCGAGAGAATAAGAGATGAATTCATCAAAATCATGATGTCGGACCGGCCAGCCGACGGTATGGAACTCTTGCGGCATTCCAATTTACTGCGGCAATTTATACCCGAACTCGTCGATATGATAGGCGTCACCCAAAACGCATGGCATCTGTATGATGTATGGGATCATACCATGGGCGTTCTGAGGAATCATCCACCGGAAGCGCCATTGAACCTGCGCTTAGCGTTGCTTCTACATGATGTGGGGAAACCACCAACACGCACGGAGGATGAGAAGGGCGTGCATTTTTACGAGCACCAGTTTTTGGGGGCGAAAATGACGACCGATATACTGCGACGCCTTAAATTTCCCAATGATGTTGTGCATGATGTTTCCCGTATGGTGGAATTACATATGCGATTAGGCGAATCGCGTCCTGAATGGTCAGATTCCGCCGTCAAACGTCTTATTCGAGCCGTGGGAGATCATATGGATTCTCTCTTCGATCTGGCAAGATGCGACATGGCGGCAATGAATCCAAACGCCCCTGTGACGGATCTCGAAGCTTTGAGAACGCGCATGACGGATTTGGAAGCGAGAGAGAAGGTGACGAAGATCACGAGCCCCTTGAATGGACGCGAAATCATGAAGCTACTCAATATCCCTCCGTCCCCCCAAGTCAGGATGGCGAAGGATTTCCTAGTCAATCAAATATTGGATGGAAAATTGCCCGCAGACGACAAAACTGGAGCAGAAAAAATGCTTCGCGAGCATTTCCGAAAAACTCTCTGAAACATCATTGAGGCGTTCTTTAGAGGAACAGCCTGGAAGGAGATTGATATGCGTCTGATCCTGATGATATCCCTGGTCATTATATTATGTTTCACCGCTTTGTACGCTTCCGCGGATACATGGAAAATGCTTCACTCATTTGAAACACAGAAGGACATAGACAGCGCGGTAGGTCATTTCGCAACGATTCAATCCACCGACAAAGGAGTCACTAACGGTCAAAAAGCCCTCCAGGTCAACTTCGAAACAAAGCAATGGCCAAACGTTTTCTTCGCCATGAATCCAGCGCAGGATTGGAGCGGCTATGGAGGATTGGCGTTGGATATCACCAATCCCGGCAAGGAGCCTGTTACTTTCAATATCCGCATTGACGATGATGCAAAGGCGAATGGCGTCACTCATTGCGTGCAGGCAACCGGGAAGATCGGCGCCGAGGAGACAAAATCCTTTATCTGCACCTTCAGCGAAAATCCGATGGGTTACGGTATGCGAGGGTTACCCTCCGCTGATCCCTCCTGTATTGAGATGTCCGTTGGATCGGGTTATGTTTTAAACACGAAACATATCGTCGCCTATCAGGTATTCCTCGATCATCCGACAAAACCCGTATCTCTCATCATAGATAATATACGCCTCTCCCCACCGGTAAACCTTGATGGGATCGTGGACCGATTCGGACAATACGCCAAGGGGGAATGGCATGGCAAACTATTGAACGAATCCGAATTCAAGACACGCTTGCAGGAGGAGAACAGGGATATTGCGGAACATCCCGCCATGCCCGGGCGAGACATTTACGGAGGATGGGAAAAGGGCCCGCAACTGAAAGCAACCGGATTCTTCCACACCACCAAATACAATGGAAAATGGTGGTTAGTCGATCCCAGCGGACATCTCTTTTTTTCCATGGGCATTGACTGCGTTAATTACTCGAATGACACGATGATAACCGGCAGAGAAAACATGTTCACCTGGTTGCCAAAGGAGGGTGACCCCTTGGCACAATTTTACGGATACAACTCCTCCGTTTTATACGGACCGGTGAAACAGGGCAAAACCTATAATTTTTTCGAAGCCAATTTATATCGCAAATACGGGCCGGATTTCCAAAACATCTGGAAAAAACGTGAAATTACACGTTTGATTTCATGGGGCTTCAACACCATAGGCAACTGGTCGGACCAATCCTACTATCGCAATGAACGCATCCCGTATGTTGCAACAGGAGGCATCGGAGGGGATCATCGCCGCATCAGCAGTGGATCCGATTACTGGGGTAAAATGCACGATCCCTTTGACCCACAGTTCGCCATTGATGTTCGGAACAGCCTCGATCCTCTCATTCAAAAAGTGAAAAACGACCCTTGGTGTATCGGATACTTCATTGATAACGAGCTTAGCTGGGGAGGCGGAGTCGATGACGCTGGAAGATACGGACTGGCGTATGGCGCACTGAAGGAGGACGGATCCTCGCCTGCGAAACAGGCGTTTATCAACGAGCTAAAAACCAAATACGGAGATATCGCGGCATTGAACAAAGCGTGGGGCACGAGCTTCGTCAACTGGGATGCAATGGAGCCATCTTGGCAACCGGCCGACCATCTTAATCAGGCGATGACAAAGGATTTCGGCGCATTCGTCTACTCTCTGGCATTGAAATATTTCACCATTATCCACGACGAGTTGCATCGTCTGGACCCAAACCATCTCTATCTTGGATGCAGATTCGCATGGAAAACGCCCGAGGCGATGGAAGCCGCAGCGAAAGTATGCGATGTCGTTAGCTTCAACATCTACGCCCCGCGTCTAAATTCGAAGGCTTGGGCGTTCACTGCGGCGTTTAACAAACCTTGCATCATCGGTGAGTTTCATTTCGGATCGTTGGACAGAGGGATGTTCAGCCCTGGGCTGGTATACACTCCGAATCAAAAAGCTCGGGCGGCGATATACATCGATTATCTGCACAGCGTCATAGATAATCCATCCTTCGTTGGATGCCATTGGTTCCAGTTGGTGGATGAGCCATTGACTGGGCGATCGTTTGATGGGGAGAATTACAACATAGGCTTTTTGAATGTGACTGACACTCCCTACGCGGAAATGGTCTCCGCTGCGCGAGAAGTGTTGAGCGATGCCTATCAAAGACGTTTGAAATAATCATCATGAGTGACCGACGTTGCAGGTT
>JAJZOL010000121.1 GCA_021811565.1 bacterium
CCTAACTCCGGCGGAGTTACGGGGGGGGGGCTCAGTAGATCGTTTGTAAAGTCGCTACCGCTATCGGTGGTGCTAATCGCTTCTCGAAGAGACGCCCAAGGATCCGACATGATATCCCACTCTTTTCCTTGTTATATAATTCGTACAAGATGCCAACACGAAAACCAAAGCCAAATCCATTAACCGCCACCAGAATACACATCATGTTCCGTGATGACCGACTTACCCCATTTGTTCGAGTATTGTAATTTAATTAATTCTTTTTATACGGGCTATTAAAAATGGAATCGTTGAAGAGAAGCGGCTATTGACGCCACTCCGTAGTTGATAGTCGCGACGACCGCATGTTTGGTCGAAGCTGGATTGAAGATATCACCCCCCATCATTGCGGGGCATCGCCATCAGGGTTGACGATTTGAATTGTTTCAGTTTCAGGTAATTGCAAAAATCAATTTCCAAGTATATCACGAATGTGAAATGAGCGATAATCGCCAGATTTCTGAATTTTGCAATTACCTCTTCTGATAATTATTTATAACACCGTTTTAATGATATTTCAACATATGGTTGTAAAATATCAATGAATTCCCGCTACGGATATTTTCGCCTCATTTTTGGAAATGCCTTCAAGTCCGTTAGCAAATTGCGGGAGGAACGTCCCTGGGATCCATTATCGCGAAGGAGGTATCCACCTCCCTCGCCAGCATAAGCTGGGATGGATTCGTCGTCAAGGAATTCATATCTTTCGATATTGGCAAATTCACTGCGTGGATAACCTCCGGAATATTCAGCGTAACTCCGTTGGGGTTTGTTTCGAGACAGAAGCATCCCAAGTGCGGATCTCTACGCAAAGGAATGATTTAATATTTACTTTACGAGGCATTTTTATGGTATCGGAACCGAGTCTGTTACTCAGCGATCGGCAGGGCGAACGCAATCATTCCATGGAACCGTTAGATCAATCCGGCTCCAAGGCGTGCGGAACGAATCCAATAAGCTTCTCCATCGTCTTATATTACATCGATCTCCGGAACCTTTGTAATTTGTCATCCTGAGAGTATGACATTATCGATTCATTGGAGGCGCCCAATTTTGACGTTTCTACTTCCCTTTTTTCCCTCCTTCCGTGGCGGAGACCTTCAACCCCCTCAACTCGCTCAAATCCGAGCACTGCAGCCTCGCCGCGAATTGCCATTTGCCTCCCGCCTGCGCCACCTTCACCATGAAGTGGTTCCAGCCCTTCCTGAGCGGGAGCGCGTCGTAATGCTGCGAGTCGAAGACCAGCGGACCGATGCCGGGATTTTGAAATAGCGGCTTTCCGTTCAGCCACACCTTGTCGCCGTCATCCGAGCCCGCAAGGAGATTCACTTTGGGCACGTTCGGAGCGGAGAGAAGCTGATCGAGGGCGCGAGGAGAATAGACCCAGAAGCTCAGATACGCAGCGAAATTAACTCCGGATGACTGCAACGGCGCGAGATCGAACAAGCCTTCGTTGTTTACTTGCATTACATGCCATTTTAATCCGCCAATCGCCTGATTATCCGATGGCATAACCGTGGATTCTCCCCCAATGTAGTCTTGGTTGAATGCATCATTGTAAGTGGTCGCAGGGAAACCGCCGATAACCAAAGCCTGATTAATCTGTCCAGGCGCTCCCTGTTCCGTTGACTTCCATGGAGCCAATGCCACACCCATGTTGCCAGTCAAGGATCGGAGCAGTTGAAGGCGTTGTGCGGTGTAAAGCTGAGGTTGCAGGGAGCATAAGAACAGTTTGCCTGAGCCGCCGGCGTACTTCACCAACGCCGCTCCGCTTGGTTTCGTCTCCATTTCGGAGCGAAAAACGCTACCCGTCTTGATATTCTCCGGATTGTCGTTCCAGCGTCGCCAGTCGGTGTTGCATGCGGCGAGAAGGACCCGGTTCTTATCCACGAACGGACCGCCAAGCCCCGATTGCATCACAAGCCCCACGCTGGAGTTCTCATTGAAGTAGAGATTAGACAAAGGAATGGATGCCGTAATCGGATTTTTGCCGACCGGAACGAGCGAGATTGATTGGCGGTTGGTGATCGTCACGGGTTCCGGTAGAAGGTTGTTTAATGGGTTCGGGTTCAACGTTGGCACCCCCCAAATTAACACCGTGCCACCTTGAGCCAATACTGCTTCGAGACGGCTCCTAACTGCGTTAACATTCGCCGAATCCAGCGAGGAGCCATCCACGATCATAAAGCGATATTGGGTTGAGTTGTGATTGGCGTCGATTATGGGAATACCCGCGCTTTGCAATGAGTAGTAAAGCGGTCCTCCTGTATCGCCTATGAACCCCACCTCTTTGACAGGATTCGCGATAACCGGCGGTTGCGGACGCACGGTGACCCATTTATGATCCCATTGGCAGGGGAGCGGTCCATTGGGCGCATAGGCGGCTTGCACCGCTTTGAAGAGGGGCCAGGGTTTGTAAAGGGGCAAGCTCGGATCGTAGCCGGGATTAAGGGTGGTGCAATAGGCTCCAAGCCGCTCCGGCTGCATTCCCGGAACTCCGGGAACGTAACGCCCGAAGAAAATCCCATCCTGCAAAGTGGGGGGCTTGGTTGTGTCCTTCAAGCCAAGGGGAAGGGGTTGCAATCCATACCAGACTATGTTGAAGATGGAGCAGTAGTCGGCGCCATACTCTCTTTGGCCTTGGATAAGTCCGTAATCCTCGATGGCGATCCCGTCCATACGCCCCTTTTGGCTTGTATACGCTATATCTCCCGCCCATTGCGCCGCCTGAGCGGGGGTGGCGTAATAGGCCGAGCCATCCTCACCAACCGACCAAGGCAGATTCCTCGCCGCGATCTGCCGGAAGGTATTTGAATCGCCGTAATGGTTGCTGATTACCGGCAATCTGCCGTCCATGTTATCATCGCCATCACTGGACACCCAAGGGCGTGTGGGATCGAGTCGCAGCATGTTTCGGGCGAGAGCGGCGATCTTGTCATCCACTTCGTTGACGGTCTGTGGGGATGCACGATCCACGCCCAACGCTGGATTGATCTCGTTCGCCACGCTCCATCCGTACACGCTGGGGTGGTTTCTGTCTCGCAGAACCAGGTCCTCCGTGTCTCTTCGGAAGCGACGCCATATATCCGGATCACTGTAGTTGAACGCGCAATGACTTGCCCAAATCGCGCTTTCATCCAGCACGCATATGCCCATCTCATCCGCCACGTTGAGGAAGAAGCTGGGATAAGGCTCGGCGTGCAATCGCACGGCGTTGGCGTGGGCGTCTTTTAGCATCTTGAACCACGCCCATGCGTATCGTCGAGTCATTTCCGGAACGCCCATAAAATGCCAAGCGTCGCCGTACAGCGTAATCGGTTTGCCGTTCAGCAGAAGTTTCGCCCCCTTGAAGGAGAATTGCCTCCAACCAAACCGCACGTAATGGCGATCCTTCACGTCGTTGTTGCGCCTCAGAGTAAGGATCAATCCGTAAAGGTTGGGTGAATTCGGCGACCAGTAGGCGAGGCGACCGTTAACAGGCTCGGACAGCGTGACGGTTTGCTCCGAATTGGGCGAGACCTTTGCGGACTCATCCGGCATGCGCAAGGAGACGCGCTTATCCAGTTTCCATTTTGGAACCGGGGCCTCTATGACGCTCTTCCCCGCCAGGGAAATCCATTTACGGACTTCACCGGAGACGCCGATTCGCATCGGTTTGGAGGAATCATTCCGCACCCGCACGTTCAGAAGCAATCTGTTTTGGCTCACTTGCGGCTCCACCTGCACGTTGGAGATGTAAACGTCGGGCAGGGATTCCAGGTAGACATCCTGCCATATCCCCGCGATGTGCGTGCCCCAAAAGGAGCCGGTGGGATAGGTGTATCCCCCCATTGGGCTGGAGATATTGAATAGATCCGGTTCCCGAACGCCGACCAGCAGTACATTGGAACCGTTCCACCTCACCGCGCTGGTGATATCCGCCTTGAACGGTAGAAAACTGTCGAAATGGTGCGTCACTAGCACGCCGTTCACGTAAACATCGCATGACCCCGCGACCGCCTGAAAATCAAGAATAACACGCCTGTTCCTCCAACTCTTCGGAAGGGTGAAATCTCTGGTCAGCCAGCCCATCTTCGCCTTCTCCCAGGATTTGGGATAGCTTGGGAAGCATCGAAAATCCCCGCCATTCCCTTCGGAGAAGGAGTTTACGTTCCAAGGCGAAGGGATGCGTATGGGAGTGCGGTCCCACGCGTTTTTCGCTGGAGGGGGAAGTGCGGGAGCGCCTTGCCCTGGCTTGTAATTCGAGGGGAGGGCGATCGGCTGAAATCTCCACAGACCGTTGAGGCAAATCTCCTTACGGTAAGGTTGCTCGGGCTGAGCGACCAACCCCTCCTGCGGCGCGAACGGATGATTGAAGAAAACCTTCGCGACGGAATGGCGGGGGATGGCAAGCGCAAGGAGCGACAAAAGGAGGAAGAGGGCAAAATGGCGATATCTTATGACGGTGCGGAGCATGAAGCAGTGTTCCTTTCTTAACGATCGCCTGCGGGTTCGCAAGGATCGGTTTTCAGCTTCGATGGAATATTAACCTCAAGAATGACACAGTTTCGCCCCTTGTGCAAGCCTTTGATGTGCTCTGTCCATCCCCGAAGGGGATATATATGTATAGAAATATATTACGAGCAATGAATATAATAGGTGTTTCGTAGGAGAAAAGTATGAAATGCACAATCTGTAAAAACGGTGCAGCGAGGAAAGGCGTCACATCCGTTACACTAGAACGCGATGGGGCGACTTTCGTGGTGAGAGACGTGCCTGCGGATATCTGTCA
>JAJZOL010000015.1 GCA_021811565.1 bacterium
CTTTCCACTCTACGGAAAAATACGACACAAAGAACAACGCGCATACTATTCGGGCTATCGGACGTGCCCAATACCGTCTGAATTTTGACATCTCTACGTTCTCCTTTAATGCACGGAGCATTAGTTTGACCTCTTGCTTCGCGCATACATGATGTTTAAGCCCTCGGGTTGACTTGTTGGCTGGTGAGGCGACCATGACGGCTTCGAATATCGCCCCGCAAACCGCGCACTTCCTTGTCGCGCCCGATTTTTATCCGTAGAGTGGAAAGCTCATCGCTTTCATCAACAACAATGTTGGCGTTTATGACATGGCGCTTATGGAACCATCTCTCCTTTCCCCTAGAATTTAACGACTTGCGAGAATGTCAGGGTGTCCTGATCGCGCCCGGAACCGCCGCCTGAATTGAAAAATCCGTTCGCTCCGGCGTGGTCATGTCGAAACTCCACCCTGGTGATCAAATCTGAACGCCACACGTGCTCCATTGTGAAGGTGATCTCGTTCATATCCTGGGAGAAACCGGTTCGCAATCCGTTGGGATCCTCGAAATGCTCCATCCGGAGCGCGACGGCGTTACCGCGTGGCATCTGATATCTGGCGTATACGGCTTCGCCGCTCCAATTCCCGCTGGACGCCCCCCCCCTTGCCCTTCGCGCTGGCGTAATCCACGTTCAATCCAAGCTTTAGGATTGAAGTGAGATTGAACACTCCAACGAAATCCAGAGTTTGGGTGTTTCTGATTCCCGGCGTGGCAAATCCGATTCCTCCACCGGTTGTCGCCGATCCTTCGTCACCGCCTAGCCAGTTCAGAATCAAGTTCACCTTGCTGTTGGGCGTCCAGTTCAGATCGGCCCCTATCGTTTTTCCACCATTCTCATCCTCCACATCATTCCAGCCATTCACGAGAAACAGCTGAGAGGAAAGCGTGCTACTGATGGGTTGCGTCACCCGAAAACCCATATGATAAAAGGGGATCGCGTAAGTGAACAGTAAGCCTCTTGAATAGTTATCGTTCGAACTACTTTCGATCACCTCGTACCCCATCATCGTCACAAACTTGCCGAAATCCACGGTGGTGTTGCCCAGCAAATAGGTCGCGTAAAGCTGTTGCAGGTACTTATATGTATTCACTCCTCCGGGCTCGGTTGCGTTCACGATATCCGCAGTCTTGCCAAGAGTCACCGTGGCGGTGAAACCAAGCGGAGAAGCCTTGGTGACCGCCCTGTTGACATTCAGTTCCAGCAAGCTGAGCGAAAAGGAATCGCTCTTTACGTCGAACGCCCGTCCGGATACCAGTGCACCCGGAGCCGGGTGATTGAAATCGTACATGTAATACATGTCTATCAAGCCATTCAAAGTGATCTTGGGGGTATCGTTCGCCTTCGCTGGGGCGTCCGCGTTTGCACGTTGCACAGGCGCCAGCAAAAGAGAGATTGCCAATGCCGATATCCATGGGATCATCCCGCTCTGCGTCATTTTCATCATCATTTTCCTCCCGCCGTTGCGAGCCGCTCAGATGGCTCTTGCGATACGCCGTGTAATGGAAACAGCGATCCGAGCCACAGGGAAACGCATCAGGTGTGATCACCTGTGCGCGATCCCGCAGGGGCCGCAATCAAGACGTAATTTCTGAGATTGTTTAATTTGCCGAAAGATAGGGCGGAGTAAAGTGAAGCTTATCCGCTGGGCTCGACGGAGAACCCGGTGAACCGGTGACGGCTCGGATTCAAGTCCAACGGCGACGCAGACGTCGGATGATTTTGTGGTGTTACGTCAGTTTGGTCTCAAAGTCAAGGAACAAAACGACTATTTGTTCATCACGTTCAGTTCGTCCGCCAGGATGATCGCCTCTGCAATCTCCCTGAGGGATTTGTTCAGTGTCAGGCTTTGCGCCTGCAGTCTTCGGAACGCCTCGCGCTCGGTAAGGTTGTGATTCGCCATCAGGATGGCTTTCGCCTTTCCCACAAGTTTGCGGGTCTCAATCTGATCCTGAAGGTTTTCCACCTCCCCCTCCAAGGCGGCGAGTTCACGATAACGTGCGATGGCGATGTCAATTGCGGGTTTCAGTTCCTCCTTTCTGAACGGCTTCACCAAGTAGGCGAGAACGCCTGCCTGGGTCGCCTGCTCTATCATGGACGCCTCGCTATAGGCTGTGAGTAGCAGCACCGGAGCGATTCGCTCCTTGTTGATTTGCGCCGCCGCCTGCAAACCGTCCATTTTCGGCATCATGATATCCAGTATGATAAGATCGGGCTTCAAGCTTCGGGCGAGGTAGCACGCCGTTTCCCCGTTATCCGCCTCCCCGATCACCTCGTGTCCGAGGTCCAAAAGCATCGTTCGCAGATCCATACGGATAACGATCTCGTCGTCCGCGATGAGAACTCTTCCTGGTTTCATGGAATTGACCGCCTTGTCACATCCGCCAATAAAAAAGGACGCTGCTTCCGATAATTGCGGATTCGCTTCGTCCCTGTAGTGCGATGTGAAATAGATTGAAAGATAGACACACCCTATGAGAGAACGCTTCGAAGCCTTATGCAAATCAAACGTCTCCGTTTGAAGCCAAAATGCGCGTCCCTGCATTGGGTGATGATCTATAATATCACAATGGTGGTATTATGTCAATACCTCTTGAAAAAAATGCGCGGCGGGGAGGGGAGAAATAAGATTCGCCTTTCGTAAATGTGATTCATTCGAGGTTAGCCGTAAAAAATATTTATTTCATTTCCGCTTTTCAGTTGCATGGATGATAATTATAAAGGAGATTGGTGACATTGTGCTGAATTAGACTGTGATGATACAAAAAACCGTAACTGAAAACCGGATAAACAACAAATGTCGAGCGGAGATTGGCTAAATCGTGTTAGGAAAGCGGCCGAGAGAACGCTTAACGATAGTATTTGTTCATTGGGGATAACCGCAAGCGACATGAGGGCTGTTGATCGAGTTCTTACAGACTTCAGCGATAACGATTTCGTGTATCCGCAGGAGAAGGCGGCAACTGAAAATGGAGAAAGTACGGGAGGAAGTGAGAATGAGAGTCGAAAACAAAGATATCTCACCCGACGACATCAGTAGGATTTGTCGGAAATGGAAGATTCGACGGATGGAACTCTTCGGCTCCGCGCATACCGGTCAACTCCATCCGGATAGTGACATTGATCTGTTAGTTGAATTCGAACCGGACGAACAATGGTCGCTCATGGATATGGCGAGAGCCGAGGAGGAGTTCTCATCGTTGTTCGGACGCCCCGTTGATCTCGTGGACTGCAAGAACCTGGAAAAAAGCGCCAACTGGATACGTCGTGAGGCCATCCTCGAATCGACGGAGGTGGTCTATGACTCATGATTGAAGTGGAATTGGCGAAAACCGATGGAGATGGAGCGCATTTACAAATACAGAGTGTATAGTCCACGTGAGAGCGATAATAACTAAGGATGATATTAATTGACTGTAACGCTATTTAGATCTTATCCAAGGTAAAATGCAATTCGCTCAACCCATTTGAAAAAATGCAAAACAAGTGATGAATGAGTCAAATAGTTGAATATGATAGCCTTTTGCATGGAGGATTTACGCATCGCACCAATTTAAAAAAATAATTTCCGCTTTTCCATTGCTTGGATGATAATCATAAATGAGATTGGTTACATGGTAGCGTATTATTTTGGTTGGTGATAATTCCCACACCACCAAGTCGGGTGCGCGAATCGACAGGAAACTTTGATATCCATGAGGAGGCAATGATGCAGATGGACCAAGAGGAAATCACACCTGTTAAAAGACAAGCGGATCCAATATCTAATTGGAAGATATTATGGGCGAAGAGCAACCCTCGGCATCCATTGTGGAAGCATATGCTGGATGTTGCGGCGGTTTCCATGGCTTTGCCTATTTTGGAAAATAGCTTTGGTTGGAAAAGTTTAGAAATAGCGTTCTTGGCTGGATTGCATGACATAGGGAAGGCTGATTCCGTTTTCCAACATCAGATTCCTGATTTTTCGACGGAATTGACGGATAACGGATATCAAAAAACGGGTGACGTCCGATGTAGGCATGAATGCATTTCCGCGCGTTTTATAAACAAAAGGCTGATTGCGGAAGGAATTGATGGATATGCGGCAGATTCCATTTCTCGTGCTGTGGCGGCGCACCACGGATATTGGGATGAAGTTGCACGTGATGTTGGTGAACAATATAGGAAAGCGCAAGACCGTCTCTATGCAATGCTACAACAAGTGTTATCTATTGTTGCCCTTCCAGCAACCAACCCGTCCGATCTTAGCGCATTCGGTATGCGACTCGCTGGTCATGTGGTGCTCTGCGATTGGATTGCCAGTAATGAACAGTTCTTCGGCGACTTCCGACTTAACGCCATTGAAGATTCACAGGTGTCAATGACGGCTTGAAAATGCACAGTTTTTAGCGGAATGAAAATGTACATGTTTATTAGGTTTCCATGTTTTTTCCCTCCTCTTTTTCTTTCAGTCCCCTAAGCCTAAAGCTATCGCCCTTGATGTTTACAATCACGCTGTGATTGAGCAATCTGTTAAGAATGGCTGTCACTATAATTGTGTCATTGAAAAGCTCCGCCCATTCGTCAAAGGCCTTGTTCGATGTGATGATCGTGCTGACTCTCTCGTATCTCATTGCAACGAAGCGATAGAACAGATTGCACTCCTCCCTGTCAATCGGAGTGTATCCCACCTCGTCAACGATAACCAGATTGGCCCATTGATAGGGTCTTCGGTTC
>JAJZOL010000191.1 GCA_021811565.1 bacterium
GGGATTACGAATTGGTCATTTGTGTTTGATGTCATGCATAACGCTCCAGTTTCATGTTATTCAGTGTGGATTCAGAATACCGTATCTCTGTTTTGCAAACAATAAGGAGGATAGTGAAATTCGAAAAATTGATAACGCAATATTTTTTGGCGCCTGATGACCATTCCAAAAGCGAAAGATGCTTTTGCACGATCACGCGATAAAAAAATGAAAAAAGGATGAAAAAAAGTCTTGACATGTAATAAAGATTATGTTAAGCTATTAGTAGTTGCTAAAGTATTTTGGCAATCTGCTAAAGTATTTGACTAAACCTTATGGCTAAAAATTCTACAAAGTCAAATAGAACCACTCTTAGCGACGTGGCGCGCAAGGCGGGCGTATCCGTCAGCACGGCTTCCCTTGTCCTCACCGGCAAGGCGAAAGCCAGAAGAATCTCGGAGGAGGCGCATCACCGCGTGAGAATGGCGGCGAAAGAGTTGGACTACTCCCCGAACCTGCTGGTTCATTCGATGCAAAGCGGCGCAACCAATGTGCTCTCATTTTTCAACGCTTTCCGTAACCGGCGCAAGGATGACGTCTACATGGATAGGCTCTCCACGGCGATCGAGAGGGCGGCAGGGGCGAGAGGATACGATATTCTCGTGCATTGCAACTTCATGAGAACCGCTGAGAAGACCTACCAGATGCTTAACGGCGGAAGGGCGGATGGCGTGATTCTATTCGCTCCTCATCAGGATGACCCTCTATTATCTTATCTCAGAGCCTCGCGCATGCCGGTTGTCATGATAGGCTCTTCAGATAAGGAGGGCAAACTTTCCAGCGTCCGCGATGATGTGAATCAGGGGATGCGCATCGTCGCTGAGAAACTTGCCTCATTGGGGGATCATAACATCGCCATGCTCTCCGACGATTCCGGTGAGAACGCCGACGCCATCATACGCGTAAACTTGCTGCGGCGATACCTGTTGGAGTTTGACATTCAAACATCTGAGTCGTGCGTGATTCCGGTGAGCGAATTCAATCCCGACAGCTATGGACCAGCTTTAAGCCGGTTGCTCTCCTCGGCAAATCATCCCACGGCGATCTTCTGCTGGCACGATCTTTTGGGTTATCAGATTCTGGATTGGTGTTATGCCAATAACATCTCCATTCCCGATGAGTTTTCGCTCATTGGATACGATGGATTGAGATGGCACAGCGCCAGCCCTCACATTCTTGATTCGATCCTTGTCGATTTGGATTTGCTGGCTTTGGAAGTCATTGATCTGCTTGACAATCTCATCCAATCGAAGGATGGGGAGATACAGGAGAAAAAAATACCCGTTACATTCTTTCAGGGGGATACCTTAGCGAAATCCGTCTGAAATTACTTTATCAACACTTTTACAGAATGGAGAACTGAAATGCATGTGAATTCACTTCGTTCAAAGCGAGAGGTTCGGGCTTTCACGTTAATTGAATTGCTCGTCGTTATCGCAATTATCGCAATACTAGCCGCGATTCTCTTTCCTGTCTTTGCTCAGGCGCGGGAGAAGGCGCGAGCGATCACCTGTCTTTCCAACATGAAGGAGATCATGCTGGGGGAATCGATGTATATTCAGGATTTCGATGAGGAGCATAGCTGGGCGTTTGGCTGGGCTCCGAATTACCAGCCTTGGTGGCAACAGGTTGATCCCTACATCAAGAACAAGAATATTTGGTTATGCCCTGACGATGCATGGTCCCGCGGTAGCGGTGTCATTCCTGTCACCTACAGCCAGAACTTCTGCTGGCCTCCGGACGGCGGATGGGGGGCGAATTCCTTGACGGGCGAAATGTCGCCGGCGGGTTCCGCTGACGCATCCATAACCAGTCCCGCCACAACCATTTTCATCGCTGAGAGACCAAACTGGTATCATCAGTGGGGTTATGACTGGGCTGCGGAGATCTTCTGGAACTACAGTGAGTTCACCATGCAGGGCGGTGGAGCATATCAGCACAGCGGCGGTGGCAACTACGCCTTCTGCGATGGTCATGCGAAATGGATGACATTAAGCCAGTCCCATCAGACCATCGGAAATCAGGATAACGATCCGAACAAAGCCACCTTGCAGTCCTATGGTTTATGGCCCGTGGGAATGTGGGACAAACAACAGTAAGGCAATCCGTAGGATTAGAGACAAATATAAATACGTTTGAAAGGAGACAACATGGGCAAGCAGGTTCATCCAGCCATTATCGTGGCGATCATAGTAGTGTTGGTTGCGGTGCTGGGCTGGGGGATTTATTATTACAGCTCACCGCACACACCGGCGGGCGTTCATTACACTCCTGGCGTTCCCCCGTGGAAGGAGAAAGGGTCTAACGGATCCTATAGTCCGTACAAAATACCGGCCGGGGCGCCACAACAAGGGGGCGCAGCGCCTTCAAGTCAGCCGCAATAGTCAATTACGAATGGAGATGAGGGATCATCCGTCGGCGGTCTTGACCGCTTACGGGTGATCCTTTCGGTTTATTTGGCGCTTGTAATGATGTAAAACTCATTATTCCTTCCGATGAACGCCGTGGGTTTTGTACCCGAGCTTCCGATTCCGGCGGTTCCCATTCCGCCCTCGTATCGTCCATCGGATTGATACAAAGCCCATTTAACGGAAGTGTTTCCGTTTGTGGACATCGGCCCAACCTGCCATACGAAAAGTACTTGTCCCAAGCGGTTTTGGATTGCGAAAGGATATCTCTCACCATCTTGATTGTCAGGGGTTGGCGCATGCAAATGAAACTCTTGTCGCCGATGATCATAAACGCTCCAATAAACCCTATTTTTAGACATGAAAGCGCAAAGCGGATCGCCTGCGGGGGTTAGGGTCAAGGACGGGCCGTACATCGGGCATTGATCTAACCGCCAATTATCGTGATTCACCCTGATGGCGGTAAAAGTCGACCATGGTTTCACGCTCTTGAGAACATAGATATCCCGGATGGAATCCACCGCCGAGCGATATGCCAAAAAGAGATCGCCGCTATCGCCAATCACCGGATATGTCATGCACATGGAACATGCAAGAGGGCTTATGTTTGAGACAGTCATGCGTTGATTTTCGCTAAAAGATTCGCCGTTATCGGAGGAATGCGCCATCCACAGCCACGTGGCGTCAGGTGCGTCGGCCTTGGGTGGATCCATCACATGCCAAAATGCCCAAGCATTCCCTTGTTTGTCCGAAGCAACGGACACGCCATCCACACCGCTCATGGTGGAAAGCGTCTGCTCTTTTTCAAAACTTTCACCGCCATTCACACTTCTCGCATACCGCACAAACGTTTTCACCCCTGGGGACCATAAATCCTCCCACACGACATGAATTACACCGTCTGCGCCGATCGCCATTTTAGGACCTAGCTCCCCCATGCGATACTCCACATTGGAGATCGTATTGATCTGCACGGGAGTACAATAATGTTTACAAAAAACTCAAAGTCCCACGTATGCGCAATGTGTTTTTCACGAGACGCGAGGGATATCCTGTTGGATTATGGGATGGATATCTCCCACCTCTGTCGTGTAGTCCATATTACCTTAGCATCCTTAGTATCCTTAGTATCCTTGCGACGCTTACAAGGAATCGCCTCAATCCTCGTTTTCCGGTTATTTCACCACTGATTTCAAAACCCGCCGTCATTGGTGTATGATTGATACAGCACACTGCGGGAGGCGCACGATGATTGATTTATCCAACGCCGTAATTATCACCCCTGATGTTGATGAGAAGTATCTCGCTCGGAAGGCGGCGACGATGCTCCGCGAGGAGTTATATCTCCGAACAAAGGTGAACTGCGAGCAGGGAAAAGCCGCTGAAGGCCATCGCCCGACTATCATCTTCGGGCTGTGGGATCAACTTCCGTCCGGATATACCCCGCCTGCGAATTTAATCCCTCCGACGCGAGGCTTGGAGGGATACACCATTCACCTGGAAAATGACAGCGCCAATCCGCCACGCATTTGGATCGTCGGCGGTCGCGGGCGAGCTTTGCTCCACGGAGCCGGGAGATTGTTGAGGCTGCTCATGGAGTTCTCCGATCATGGCTCGCTGCTCCTTCCCGATCACTCTCCCGGTGCACTGTGCTCCTCCTCGCCACGTTTTCCATTGCGCGGGCACCAATTGGGATACCGCAGCCTGCCAAACACTTACGACGCCTGGGATGTGCACAAATACGAGCAATACGTTCGAGACATGCTTCTCTTCGGTGCGAACTGCGTGGAATTAACGCCCACATTAAACCCCGAGGAACCTCCTACCGAAATCATGCCCGTGGCGCCCTGGGAGATGACGCAGAGGTTATCGGCGCTCCTCGATTCCTATGATACGGATTTGTGGCTCTGGCTGCCCAATGAGGATTGGAACCGCTCCGACCCCTTGAGCTGGAACCATATGCTTCATGATCGGGAAAGGCTATATGCGGAAACGCCACGCATCGACCACGTGTTCGTTCCCGGCGGAGACCCTGGCGACATTCCGGCGGAGATATTGATGGAGTTTCTGGAGAGGAGCTCCAATCTGCTTCGTCAATATCATCCAGAAGCCGGCATGTGGCTCTCCCCGCAAGGTTTCACACGGAATGAGTTGAATTGGTTTTACCGGTACCTTCAGGATAAGGAGCCGGAATGGTTGACAGGTGTTGTCTATGGACCGTGGATTTGCGATACCATCACGCATTGTCGTCAATCCATCCCGCTGAAATACCGCTTTGGGTCTTCC
>JAJZOL010000133.1 GCA_021811565.1 bacterium
TATCCATGAAACAGGTATTATTAGCTGCATATTTGGAGATATTCATGGAATTGGAGTAGCATTAACACACCTCAAATAGTTTTGAAAGAATTGGGTGAAAACGCCGTGTTACAGTACAATATCCATGACAAGTCCGGTTCTTAGGATACTCATCTCACTGACTGAAGGGGGTTGCAATTATGAAAGATCCGATTAAGTTATCGAGACGAAGTTTTTTGGTTGGTGGTGGCTCCCTGGCATTGATGTTATTCGCCCCATCGGCGGCAAACGCTGATGCAGAGCCGCCTGCGATGTTCGATTCTCAAATGATCGCAGGCAAAAAAAATAATCCCACATTGCAAACGGACAAATTGCGCGAGATGGCGCGTGGAAGAGAACTCCCCTTCTCGTTTGTTTACGACGGGAAACACTCCTCCGCTTTTTTGAAAGACTGGCATCTTACCGAGGATGTGCCTACCGCTGGAAGAGGACGGAATGAATGCCGTTTCATCTATCAAGATCCCGCTACGAATTTACAAGTGACGTTCGATTGTCGATTGTACAAGGATTTTCCCGCCACGGAATGGGTTCTCCATTTTCAAAACGATGGATCGGAGGACACGCCCATCATAGAAAGCATCCAAGCGTTGGATATTTCGCTGGAAAGGAGGGTACGGGGGGATTTTGTCTTGCATCATTCGTTAGGCAGCAACGCATCGAAAAACGATTTCGCTCCTCTGTCAGATCCATTGCGAATGAGCGCCCCGATTCACTTGGCGCCTGTCGGCGGACGCTCATCAAGCACTACCGCGTTACCGTTCTTTAACATAGAGGCGGTTGGCGAGGGCGGCGTGATCCTGGGGATTGGCTGGACCGGGCAATGGGCGGCGAACATTATGCAGAACGATGATAAAAGCGTTACCGTTCAAGCCGGAATGGAGTTGACACATCTGAAATTACATCCTCGGGAGATAATACGCAGCCCTCGTATTTCGCTGTTGAATTGGAACGGGGACGATTATATGGTGGGGCACAATCTCTTCCGGCGATTTGCGATCCGGCATCATTCACCGCATATCAACGGAAAAACACCGTTTTGCCCGTTCGCATGCGGCGCCTCGGGGCCTCCGGACGAAGCGAATACCGCCACAGTCGAAAATCAACTCGCTTATGCGGAAAAATTCAAGCAATATGGGGTGGAATACTATTGGATTGATGCGGGATGGTATGAGGGAGGATGGCCCAATGGCGTGGGAAACTGGGTCCCTCGGAAAAACGGCTTTCCGAATGGCATGAAACCCCTAACAAACGCCTTGAAGAAGATGGGGATGAAAGGGCTGATCTTATGGTTTGAGCCCGAACGCGTGTTTCAAGGAACGGATATAGACAAGGAGCATTATGATTGGGTGATTCATCTTCCCGGCAATCCCAACGGACTATTGAATTTGGGGAATGATCAAGCCCGACAATGGCTTACCAACCACATATCGGACATGATACGGACACAGGGTATAAGCGTATATCGTCAGGACTTCAACATCGATCCCCTCCCCTTCTGGAGAGCGAACGACACACCGGATCGACAAGGGATCACCGAGATACGGCATGTGGAGGGATTATACGCCTATTGGGACGAATTGCTAAAACGAAATCCAGGGTTGATCATAGATAACTGCGCCAGCGGAGGCAGAAGGATCGACTTGGAGACCATTGATCGATGCGTGTTTCTCTGGCGTTCGGACTACCAGTATTACGAACCGGAGGGAATGCAATCACAGACTTACGGTATCAGCTATTACATTCCAACGACCAGCACGGGGTGCGGGTATCCCGATCCCTATTCCTTTTTGAGTGCCATCAATAGCGGCGTGGTGATTTGGGTTCCATGGACCGGAGTGGCGCCCTATGATGTTTACGATAAGTATCTTCCCTGGGTGCATTGGGATCCGAAAGCCCCCTTCCCTTACAAAGAGGCTTTGGAACTGGTCAATGCGTTTAAAAAAGTTCGGAATTTCTATTTCGAGGATTATTATCCGCTCACATCTTACAGCACTGATAGCGATGTTTGGATGGCTTATCAGTACCATGATGAAGCGCACGACAAGGGCATGGTTCTCGCATTTCGCAGAATCCAATGTCCGGATAACGCCTTGACCATTCATTTGAAAAGAATCAAATCCGGCAAAAGATATGTTGTACATACGACCGACCATATTGAGGATCGGATACTCTCCGGTGCTGAGTTGATGAACGGTATCGTCTTAACCACTGAAAAAGCGCCCGAAGCCATTCTGTTAACATATGAGATGCTCGACTGATTCATTTCCAAGGCATAATGGTGCGTTTTTTGCTATTACCGTAGCGGATAGAAACGTATAACATAACACCGGACGAGAAATTGTTCGCAAAAAACTAAAAATCTGTTGTATTAAGGTATTTTCCAAAATTCGCGACTTGGGTGTTTCACTAATGAAGCATAGAGCGCTGTTCGCTTCATTGGCGAATTTGTAAATTACCTCTATGAAGGAGAATATTATGCAGTATCGCAAACTTGGGAATACGCAAACAGAAATATCAGCTATAGGGCTGGGATGCATGGGAATGTCCGATTTTTACGGTCCCGGAAATGACGAGGAATCCATCGCAACCATCCATAAATCCCTGGATATGGGTTGCACGTTTCTGGACACTTCGGATATGTATGGCAGAGGACTGAACGAGCTTTTGGTGGGTAAAGCCATTAAGGGAAGAAGAGACGAGGTTTTCCTCGCCACCAAATTCGGCATCGTGCGCACGGACGATCCAATGGTCCGGTTCGTAAACGGAAAGCCCGAATATGTGAAATCAGCCTGCGAGGCGAGTCTGAAAAGGCTTGGGGTGGACGTTATCGATCTGTACTATCAGCATCGTGTGGACCCAAACACGCAGATAGAGGAAACCGTCGGCGCAATGGCGGAACTGGTTAAAGAGGGCAAAGTGAGATATCTCGGGCTATCGGAAGCCAGTTCGCAAACGATGCGCCGAGCATGCTCGGTTCATCCTATCGCCGCTTTGCAGACCGAATATTCACTGTGGACAAGAGACCCTGAGGAAGGGATTTTGCAGACATGCAGAGAGTTGGGAATCGGATTCGTGGCTTACAGTCCCTTGGGCAGAGGCTTCCTGACCGGACAAATCAAGTCCCCTAATGACTTCGCGCCGGATGATTTTCGTAGGAATCAACCTCGGTTTACGGGTGAGAATTTCAAAAAGAACCTGGAGTTGGTTCGACGGATTGAAAATATGGCAAAGGAGAAGGGGTGCACCCCGGCACAATTGGCATTGGCGTGGGTGCTCAGGCAAGGCGAGGATATTATCCCAATTCCTGGAACCAGGAAGATATCCCGGCTAGAAGAAAACCTTGGAGCCTTGGATGTGATATTAACTGAAATCGATTTAGCGGCAATTGATTCCATTATTCCAAAGGGAGCGACTTACGGTTCTCGTTATCCCGAAGCGGCTATGAAGATGGTTAATTGTTAATTTGGAACATACAAAGGCATGCGTCCCAAAGAACGCATGCCTTTGTATGAAAGGTTCACCACGCGCGAGAGTATTGAACTGGCGTGGGAATCGTTTGACGTAGTTTTTTGGCGGCTTTTTGAGGCCAATAAGGGTCTCTTAGCATTTGCCTCGCAAGCAATACAGCATCCGCCTGTTCCGTTCGTATGATGTGGTCCGCCTGTTCCGGGGAGGTGATCAATCCCACCGCACCTGTTTTAATGCCGCATTCGGAACGTATTTCCTGAGCAAACACGGTTTGAAAACCTGTGCCAGCGGGAATCATCGCATTAGGTACCAATGCTCCCGAGGAGCAATCAATCAAATCCACCCCAAGCGATTTCGCTATTCTCGCTAACTCTTTGCTTTGCTCCAAATCCCACCCGCCATCCATCCAGTCGGTGACGGATAATCGAAGAAACAACGGATACTCCTCGCCCCAATTATTTCGTACGCTTGATATCACCTCGCTTACGATACGCGTGCGGTTTTCGAAACTGCCTCCGTACTCATCTTTTCTTTTATTGCTTAGAGGGGAGAGAAATTCATGAAGCAGATACCCGTGCGCGGCGTGAATCTCTATAAGTTTGAAACCTGCATCCTTGGCTCGTTTCGCAGATTGACCGAAAGAAGCTATAATGCGTTGGATGCCACTCGCATCAAGCTCTTCGGGAACGGGATATCCCGTGTTGAAAGAAATTGGGCTTGGAGCCAAAATCGGCCGCCAACCTCCATTGGTTTCATCCGCCGTGCTATCCCCGTCCCATGGTCGCTGGCAACTGGCTTTACGTCCAGCATGGGCGATTTGAATTCCTGGAACCGCCCCATGGCTCTCCACGAACCGAGTAATTCTCCGTAAAGGTTCGACATGCTCATCCAAATAAATACCGAGATCATTCGGACTGATACGTCCCTCGGGTGACACCGCCGACGCCTCCATGATGACGGCTCCCGCCCCACCAATTGCCCGCGATCCGTAATGTACAAGATGCCAATCTTCCGCGAAACCATTCTCGCTGGAATACTGACACATCGGGGATACCACTATTCGATTTCTAAAGCTCACCTTCCTTATTTGAAGGGGGGTGAATAGGTTTGCTGACATTCATTCCTCCGTAATCATAATTGATAGCTTCAAACACCATTCATCACTTCAGTCCTTAAATTGGCGGACTATCTAATGGATGCGAGAATAGCGAAATCGCTTGGGGTG
>JAJZOL010000054.1 GCA_021811565.1 bacterium
GCATTCGCTCATTCCTCCCCGCTCATCTCCTCGATATGAATGCCGTCGAGTTTTTCGAACGCTTCCTTCATCTGTTCGATCTCTTTCTTATTCTCAACGCGATCCGGTTTCGGGGCTGACTTTGGAGTAAGAGGGGGACATGAGACATTTTTCAACTGCTGGAATGAATCAGGGAAATGACGTATTTTTTGCGTTTTGGCGAAAGGTTGTCTGACTGAGGTGTGTATCGAGGGATGCAGGATGGTGACACCCGGGTTCATGTCAGGAACCCATTCGATGCCTTTTCTATCCGCCCAGTCCCGCACGGTCCTCCAAAGGACGTTGCCGTTCCCATGTATAATAATGATTCTGCGATACCCATCCCATTGATGAGACGCCCATTTCGAGTCCAGTAAATCAATGGTCTCGTTGGCTGTGTATCCGTGCAAATCTATTTCAAGCGCCGTTTTCATTTGATTGCGTTCAGCGTGCCGGAACCCTTAAGATACTCATCCACGGTGAAGCAAGCGAAATTCTCACCGCGCTTACGCGCCTTTAATGCAAGCAGCAAGGCGCGGGACGTATCCAAGGATGTTAGACATGGAATTCCCGTCTCCACGGATGCACGTCTTATCTGCAGCGCCTCTCTTTCCGTCCGCTTGTCCGTGGAAAGGGTGTTGATTAACAGATCGATCTCTCCGCTTCGGATTAATCCCAAAAGGTTCGGTTCGCCTTGGTGAATCTTCATTATGGGAGTTGAATGGATCCCGTGCTTTTCCAAATAACTCGCCGTACCGTGTGTGGCGTAGATATCATAGCCCAATTTTGAGAAATCGGAAATGATTGCGATTGCCTCCTCCTTGTCATGATCGGCAATCGTGGCGATCAATTTGCCCTGAAGCGGAACATCAAGGCTTGCAGCCACCATCGCCTTGTAAAGAGCTCGGTCGTATTCCACGTCGATACCCATTATTTCACCGGTTGATTTCATCTCCGGTCCAAGCCCCACATCAACACCGGTCAGTTTTGGAAAACTGAATACCGGGGCCTTTACCGCTACAAGCGGGGAGTTGGGATGCAATCCGCCGGAATAACCCATCTCCTTGAGAGTCTTGCCAAGCATGACCTCGGTGGCAACCTTCACCATCGGGATGCCGGTTATCTTGGAAAGGTAGGGAACGGTGCGGCTCGCTCGCGGGTTCACTTCGATCACCTGAGCTATCTCTCCCTCAACAACATACTGAATGTTCATCAGCCCTCGTACTTCCAACCTGCGCGCCAATAAAGTGGCGGTGCGAACGATTTGGTTGATCACCTCATCGCTTAGATGTTGAGGAGGATACACAGCCATGGAGTCACCCGAATGAACGCCGGCGCGTTCAATGTGCTCCATAATGCCCGGAAGAAGACAATCCACTCCATCGCTGATGACATCCACCTCCACCTCTTTGCCCAGCACATACTTATCGACCAGAATGGGAGCCTTGGGAGATACATCCACCGCGTAATTCATGTAGCTTAAGAGTTCATCGGGATTGTAAACGATCTCCATTGCTCTCCCGCCTAGGACGTAAGACGGGCGTACCAGCACCGGATATCCTATCTCCGCCGCAACCTCCAGCGCAGCGTTCACGCTCACCACCGCTCTTCCAGCCGGTTTGGGGATATTCAGTTCCCTTAACACCTTTTCGAATCTATCCCTGTCCTCGGCGAGATCGATGGAATCGAAACTAGACCCGAAAATACGCATCCCTGCCTCATGAAGCGAGCGGGCCAAATTAATAGCCGTCTGACCGCCGAACTGAACGATAACCCCGTCGGGCTGCTCCCGATCCAAAATGTTCAGTACATCCTCGGCGGTTAAAGGCTCAAAGTAAAGCCTGTCGGATGTGTCGAAATCCGTGCTTACGGTTTCCGGATTATTGTTTATGATTAGGGCTTCATATCCCGACTCTCTCAACGCGATCACGCAATGAACCGAACAGTAATCAAACTCAATTCCCTGTCCTATGCGTATCGGCCCCGACCCGATGACGACAATCTTCTTTTTACAATCCGTATTATTCATCTCAATCCTTCCATACGACGCCGATGTATTCTACGCTTGCTTCTCCGCCCATACCTGAGTCATTCGCGCCATTGCGAAAAGCACGGTGCGGTCCTGAGCCAGTTTACTTAAACGCGACAAGAGATCATCAATCTCCTCTTTCTCCGCGATTCCCCTCTTGATCAGAAGCGGAGAGCACTCCTCAAGCGTCCATTCCGGAAGTCGTTTGGCTTCCCCTTCGGAGATCACAGGTTGTACAAGCGCCACGTTCGGCTTCGCGTAACCGAGATCAAGGAACATGCGATACAACTCCAAGCCGACCTGAAAATGCGCGTTTTCGGACTTCCCCGCCAGGCAATATAGTTCAAAGCATCTTTCGTAATCCCGGTTTCCGGGAATGCTGAAGGGGGATTCGAAATCCCCATCCTCGCACACCAACACTCCCCCAGGCTTGACCAATGCACTCATCTCACGCAGCGCACGAAATGGGTTATCGAGATGCATCAATAGGAAACGGCTGTATACCAGATCGTAACTTCCTTTCAACAACCCGGTATCGTATGCCGTGGCTACGGAGAAGGAGGCATTTCTAAATCCCAGACCAATCGCGTTTTCACTTGCTTGTTGAATTTGCCCTTCGCTTATGTCCACCCCATTGACGCTCCCCATGGGAGATATCCATTCAGCCATCCATAGAGTGAGATTGCCGGTTCCGCATCCGATATCCGCCACCTTCATGCCAGGCCTTAACCCCGCTTTTTGCAGGAGAGCGCGGGAATCGTTGCCATGCACGTCGTTGACCACCTTGAGCCGGCGAACCGCCTCCGCGCCCGTTGCCAGAACGTATTTGGAACTGTCCCCAATCACGATTGAATCACCTCTCATCCTCCTTGTCATAGCAGGAGTAGTAATAAGGTGTCTCCGCCTCAAATTCAGCCGCGCAGGTGTCCACCAACTTATAGGTGGGCACGATTTGAAACGCCTTGCGCAGAGAACGGATTGTCCTTTCCGGCAGCCCCACGAAATCCGCGATCTGACGATCCGAAAATCCCAATTTTTTGGCGTCCGATAGGAGCTGAGCCTCAGGGGCGTCCACGTCAAGTGTCTCTGCGAGCGAGGCGATCGCACGTCCATGAACCTTCAATCGCGTCTCCATCTGCACCAAGCGAAGTATCTTTTCGAGAAACCAGCGATCGATATTCGAAAGAGCGTGAACCTCCTCCACCATCATTCCCCTGCGAAAGGCTTCGGCGATGACGAATAACCGCTCATCATTGGGAGTGGAGATTCCCTCTTCGAGCTGCACGTCCGAATAGGTGTTGACCTTTTTGGCGGAAAGACCGTACGCTTTCACTTCCAAACTGCGAATCGCCTTCATCAACGCCGGCTCGAACGCTCTATCGATGGACATGACTTCGCCGGTCGCTTTCATCTGTGTTGTGATGCGTCGATCCGCCAAGGTGAACTTATCGAAGGGCCATCTCGGAATTTTCACCACGCAGTAGTCCAAAGAGGGCTCGAAACAGGCCAAGGTTTTCTTCGTTACAGCGTTTTGTATCTCATCCAAACGCATCCCAATGGCGATTTTGCTCGCGACACGTGCAATCGGATATCCTGTCGCCTTTGAGGCTAACGCGGAGGATCGGGACACCCTTGGATTGACTTCAATGACAAAGTAATCGAAACTATTGGGGTCTAGTGCCAACTGAACGTTGCATCCCCCTTCGATTCCCAAGCTGCGAATGATATTGAGGGAGGCGGAGCGGAGCATCTGATACTCCTTATCCGATAGAGTTTGCGAGGGCGCCACGACAATGGAATCCCCGGTGTGCACTCCCATGGGGTCCAGGTTCTCCATATTGCACACGGTGATACATGTGTTGTTCGCATCACGCATCACCTCGTATTCGATCTCCTTCCAGCCAAGAAGCGAACGCTCGACCATCACTTGATGGCGCATGGAGAGTTTCAAACCCCTCTTGCCAATCTCCATCAACTCCTCGGGATTATGGGCGATCCCGCCGCCTGTGCCGCCCAATGTGTACGCGGGGCGCACGATGAGCGGCCAAATGGTCTGGTTGCACACCTCCGCCAACTCGTTTTCAGACTGCACAATCCAACTTTCCGGCACGGGTTCGCCGATTCGACGCATTAAAGAGCGGAACTCCTCTCGGTCCTCGGCCATCTGAATGGATTTCAACGGCGTTCCCAGCAAACGCACGTTGTATCTCTCCAAAACACCTTCCGCCGCCAATTGAGTGGCGAGGTTCAACCCAGTCTGCCCGCCTAACGTGGCAAGCAAACCGTCAGGCATTTCCCTCTCGATCACCCTTGAGGCGAATTCCACATTCAACGGCTCTATGTACACTCGATCGGCGATCTCCGTATCCGTCATGATCGTGGCGGGATTGGAGTTAATCAACACCACCCGCACCCCCTCCTCCCTGAGGGATGTGCACGCCTGAGTTCCTGCGTAATCGAACTCCGCCGCCTGACCTATTATAATCGGTCCGGAACCGATGACCATCACTTTCCTAATATTCGGATCTTTAGGCACTTCGTTCTCCAAGTTTTATTGACTGGCTGATTCAACCATTTTTTTGTATTTTGCGGATATGTAGTTGTTCGGAACCCTGTAGACTCCAACTTTCCATTTCATCACATGCAACATTTTGTACAGATGCGAGGCGTCGACTA
>JAJZOL010000202.1 GCA_021811565.1 bacterium
GGTGCTATGCCGATACGGGGGGGCATGTGGCCGGAGCGGCGCTCGCGGCTCGGGCATGGGTGCGTTTTTAAAATCCACGGAGGTGGATTTTGTGCATTTAATAGCCGCGAATTTATTCGCCGAGGCTCCATTTTCGATGTCGGATTCGTTGGCGATATCCATCCCCCAAATCCCCACCCCCGACCGAAGGTCGGTCGCGCGAATGCGCCCCCTGCCCGGTTACATACAATGACCGGCGTGTTACTCCCCTTCCCCAAGCTTGGGGAAGGGGCAGGGGGATGAGGGGGCTTTTGGGAAGGGGCAGGGGGATGAGGGGGCTTTTGGGAAGTGGCGGGTGGATGACGGCCGTTTGGAGGGGAAACGATACTGCGAGGCGTTTTTTGCACCTTTGCACCTTTGCGTCTTGGCGTCCTTGCGTTTTAATTCAACCCCCGGCGAATAAATTCGAGGCTACCAAAAACACGAAATCCACCTCCGTGGATTCCCCGATACCCGGCATACCCGGCATACCCGGCATACCCGATAGTAAAACAGGCTGCAACCATACCTATATATGTAAAACGAATCGTATAGGATCGGATTTTCTGCCAAGACGTGGAAATTATTTTTATCTCCGACGAATCCTTGGGTTCGTTTGGTAAAAAAAGAGAGTTTCCTTTTTTTTATTTTGGCGCAGCCGCCTCGCTGTTGAAAAACACGCATTTGACCAAGGGGACGCAAGTGCTTAATCGGCAGATTGCAGGCCTTCCGGACATACCCGACACCCGAGACCCGGCACCCGATACCCGAGACCCAAGACCCGAGACCCGGCACCCGATACCCGAGACCCGAGACCCGAGACCCGAGACCCGAGACCCGAATCGGATAATATCGGCTTACTCATCCCGTGCGTGCTCTCTCTCTATTCAATGGAGAATCCTTCGATACGTTCGGTAAAAACACTTTTTTTCAAGTAAGATATCTTCCATATATCCATAGGTTTCAAAGAAAATATCCCGGAGGAGTTAGGAATGACATCCAAAGAGAGAGTTCATGCGGCATTAAGAAAAGATTCCGTGGATCGCATACCGATTTTTATGTGGTTTCATCCCGAAACCGCCATTCGGCTCGGACAGATATTTGAAATTCCCTCATCCAAGGTGGCGTTCGTTATGGGCAATGACGTCCTTCAGACCTGGGTGGGAAACAATCATGCCATGGAGGGAATCGTCCATGATCGTCAAGGCGAAACGCATTGGGATGACTGGGGGGTGGAATGGATCAAGGAGGGTGCATTCAATCAGATTCGCCATTACCCCTTGCTAAACGCCAGCGACGATGAAATGCTAAACTACACTTTCCCCTACCATAAAATGGATGAACTTCTCGGTAATATGAACCCTATTATGGAGAGATATGAAGAGATATTCATCGGATGCGACACCTCACCCTGTGTCTTTGAACTCCTTTGTCGTTTGAGGGGTATGGAAAACGCTCTTCTCGATTTGGCTATCGAAGATGAAGCTCCACGGGTTCTCAGGGAACGCGCTGCGGAGTTCGCGTTGAGGCAAGCGGAACTCGCCTGTGAGCGATTCACATTGGATTGGCTATGGACCGGTGACGACGTCGGTGGGCAACTCGCCATGATGATGAGCCCGAGTTGCTGGAGATCGAAGATCAAGCCGCTCCTGGCACCGATGTTCCAAGTGGGCAAATCGCATCGTCTATGGGTGGCGTATCATTCCTGTGGCTCCATTCGCCCCATCATCCCGGATTTGATTGAGATGGGGTTGGATGTATTGAACCCAATTCAAAGCAACTGCCCGGGCATGGATCCGTTTGAATTAAAACGCGAATTCGGCAAAGAGCTAACGTTCATGGGCGGGGTTGACACCCAGGAGTTGCTCCCTAAGGGTTCGGCGAAGGAAGTTCGGCGGGAGATAGAGAAACTTGTCGAAGGTATGACATCCGATGGAGGCGGATACATTCTCGCCGCTTCGCACACCGTCCCTCCTGAAACACCGTTGGAGAACATTTTTGCCATGTACGAAGCGGTTGGCATCACCGAGGAGGAAATATGGGATAAAGCCGCCGATATTCGCTGTCAACACAACTAACCGCCATAGGAGACGAAAATGCCAATAAACTCGATAAACCCGTCAAAACCCATACCCTATCGCATGTTTACACCCCCTAATCTCCTGCAAATATCCATGCCGATGGGCGGAATAGGCGCTGGATCAATTTGTCTCAGTGGATACGGCGGACTCCAGGATTTCGCCATCCGCAACCACCCATCCGTCTCCGCGCTTCCGGACGGTCACTCGGAAAATGATGCGGGGTTCGCTCTATTACACATTTACGGGCGAGAGCCTATCACCAAATTAATCGAAGGATTATTGCCGCCGGAGAAAATATACGATCAGTCCCTGCAGTCACAGGGATATCGCCATGGGGGATTTGAGGGGTTGCCTCGCTTTGAAACCTGCGAATATCACTCTGCCTACCCTTTTGGTCTGGTGAACTTGGAGGATCCCGGCTTACCTCTAAAAGTATCGATAACCGGCTGGAGCCCTTTCATTCCCCTCGACGACGTGGCGTCCGGAATACCATGCGCCATTATCGAGTATGAGTTTGAGAACACATCCGAGGAACCTATTGAGTTTGATTTTTCCTTCCATTTATCCCATCTCGTGGCGGATACCGTTGATTCGCAAGGAAGAAACGGACGAGATAAATCAAGAAACCGAATCCTTACTTTACGGGAAACCAGCGATGCAGGAAAAGGCGTTCTCTTCACGGTTGATTTGCCAAGGAACGACGTGTGTTACGGCTCCGCAACCCTCACAAGCATAGGATGGGAGCCGAGAATCAAGGCGATGTGGCTTAGAGGAGGTTGGTTTGATGGCATCTCTGCCTTATGGAGAGAAGTGTCAACAGGGATGTTTGGGGAAAATGACGGAACGCTACCCGTGGACGATCCATACAGTCGAAACGGGGGATCGATCCTGACGCATGCCATATTGAAACATAGGGAAAAAATCACATTCCCCGTCATGATTGCATGGCACATACCAAATTCTTTTTTAAGCGTAGGAGGCGTTTCCAAAAAATCTTGCGGGAGCGATGAAGGGTGCTCCCAATCAGATCAAAACACGTCTCCATGGCATCCATTCTACGCTTCCAAATGGCAGGATGCTGCGAATGTCGCAGAATACGTCTGCAAACACTTCAATTCCCTGCGTTCGCGGACACTGGCATTTCAAAGAGCGTTAGTCTCCTCAACTCTTCCGAACGAAGTTTTGGACGCCGTATCCTCCAACCTTGCGATTCTGAAATCCCCCACCGTTCTGCGCCAGTCGAACGGAAATGTCTGGGCGTGGGAGGGATGCTTTCCGCAGGCGGGCTGTTGTCACGGAAGTTGTACGCACGTTTGGAATTACGCACAGGCGATGCCTCATCTGTTTCCGGCATTGGAAAGAACTCTGAGGGAACAGGAATATGAACGATCCATGGATGAACGTGGACATGTGAATTTTCGTTCCGCTATCCCGGATGGATCCACAACGCATGATTTTCACGCTGCCGCCGATGGCCAATTAGGCGGAATTATGAAACTCTATCGCGACTGGAGGATTTACGGGGATGATGGCTGGCTAAAACGTCTCTATCCGCTTGCAAAGAAAAGTCTGGAGTATTGCATGAATATTTGGGATCCGGATGAACACGGCGGACTTTTCGAGCCCCATCACAATACTTACGATATCGAATTCTGGGGACCGGACGGTATGTGCGGAAGTGTATATGTCGGGGCGTTATCGGCGATGACTGCGTTGGCGGATCATCTCGGATTTGGCGAGGATCGAGAAAGATATCGAAGGCTTGCGGAGGTAGCCGCCCGTTTCATGGATAACACCCTCTTCAATGGGGAATACTATCAGCAAAACATTCAATGGGAGGGATTGAGAAACAGGAGTTTCGCTGAGAGTCTTGCCAATGGCGGAAATGACGCAAGCGAACTGTTCTGTTTGCTACGTAAGGAAGGACCGCGATACCAATATGGTAGCGGTTGTCTCTCCGATGGAGTGATCGGTGCATGGATGGCGAAGATTTACGATTTGGAAACTCCATTGAGCCAAGAGAATATTCGATCATCTTTAAAGGCGATTTTCCGGCATAATTTCAGGGATGATCTTTCCTCCCATGCCTGCACCCAGCGACCAGGATACGCCATGGGGCATGAGCCGGGTCTGATCCTTTGCACTTGGCCAAGAGGCGGGAAACCCACACTCCCGTTTGTCTACAGCGATGAAGTGTGGTCTGGCATTGAATACCAGGTGGCTTCGCATCTGATCGAGGAAGGATATGTCGAGGAGGGTCTGACCATCGTGAGGTCGTTACGAAGTCGGTACGACGGACATGTGCGCAACCCCTTCAACGAGTACGAATGCGGCTCATACTACGCCCGCGCCTTGGCCAGTTACGCGCTCATAGGGGCGGTTTCAGGATTCCGATATTCCGCAGTTGATAAGACGTTACAACTCAATCCTAAACTTGATATTAATCCCTTCCGCTGTTTTTTCTCCGTTGCCACGGGATTTGGAGTGGTTCACTTGGAGGAAAACAGCATCGCAATAAATATGAACGAAGGGGAGCTTTTAGTCGACAGACTCATTGTGACTTACCATGGAGAGATGAGGGATCTGACTCCAAAGATGGTTGCACGAAAGGGTGTGAACTGCACTATTGCTTTGTAATATAGTTTAGTCATCTCCTAAAAAATAATCTTGACAATTGGACGATTCACCGTTAATATTTTAAGCATACATGAAATTCGTTTAAACATATTGAAGCAATTTTCAAAGTGTGCTTCCGATAGAGTTATCCATCCCGAAAGGATAGCCCTTTAGATCCAAGCGGCAAAGTTCGCTTTCACATTTTGGCTATCCGAATGGTGCATTGATTCTTAGCATGCTTCTTTGGAAGGGGGTAGCCGTGTATTCGCATCTGCTTCTAACCATCTGTCTCGTCAGTGCGTTCGGGTGGGTCGTGTCAGGATTGATTCTATTCACATCCCCAAGATCGCCTGTACCCAAGGGAGAGTGGGCGCATGTCATTGCGGCTCTTGTTCTTTTGGCATTGGTGTATGTTGTTACATTGCCCCACAAACCTCCATTCTCATCTGGGCATGCACTAGGCGTTGGCTTTCTGCTCGGTGGCGTCGCATCGGTGCTGGGTCACCTAATCCTGATGCGAGTTCCGATAGATCCGTCGGATGACTTGTCCGGGATGGCATCCTACGCCGCCCCCCTCTTTAGTTTTGGAGTCATGGCATCCCTCGGCATCATGCTCAAGCGTGATGTGATGACCGACTTGCTTCCATGCTTATGCATTGGATGGATATCCTGCACCTTCATTCAATTCGCGCCAATCGTTGGGAATCCGAAGCCCGGCGACAAGACTTCGTTCGCTTCCGATCAATGGCGGGAGCATGTGCTGATAGGCGCGGCAGTCGCCACGGCGTTCGTAATCGTAACCTGTATAGGGATATTGCTCGCTTCCAACCGTAACGATGATCCCGCAGTTAGGATACGAATGGAGCTTGCGATATTCTTGTTCGCGATAAGCATACCATCCGTGTTGTTAGTTGTCACCGGTATCCAATCCATTCTAACCCGTCTTATACGAACCGAGGATGAAAGGGTTACTTACAAACTGCTTCATTTCCTCATTATTCTGATTGAACTTCTGATTATCGTCTGGGTCGGTAAAACGATCGAGCATCGATTGCTAAGCGACGAACCCATCATACGCCTCATTCTTGTGGGTATGGGAATCGGCATCTGTGTTTGGAAGCTATCCGAGGAAACGGGAAAAAGAACAAATCCGGGAATCGTCACACTACTCACCGCACTGTTGTTGATCGGCGGCTATATTGTAGGCTTCTACGAGATGAATGGTTACGGCATCGCCGTAGTCTGGCTTGCCATGCTTTCACCGTTCATTATGGCGTTTCATCTTCCCAGATCAAGCTCGGAGCATTCACCTTTTATCCTCTCCTCCCAAGCTATCGTTGGCGGTCTCTTTTTCGCGGTGCTGCTCTTGGTGTTCCGAATCACGAACGTTGTATACGCCGGAGATATACGTCACGCCATCCTTTCGGATCACTTCGCTATCATCGGATTGGCGACTGGTTTTTTCACGCCTCGTATTCTCTCCTACTCCGTTCATAACACATTGCAGGAAAACGGCTTGGCGAACAACTTGATTCATCTCATCTTTCTTGGCATTTTGACGCTATTGCCGCCCGCGCTGTTGATTTTTCTTTGGGGCGCCAAATGCATTCTCGGATTTCTGATAGGTCTGGCTTTCTCTTCGATCCTTTCCAGCGAAGAGGATCGAGCCACTCCTTCCCCAACGACACAATTGGAGACAAGATTCCTTTATGCCATGATAGTCTCGGCAATGGGTATGGCCATCCTGGAATGGTCGGGTTATGCGCTGAACGCCGCCACGCTTTCCAAATCAGACAAAGTGCATATTATTGTCTGGGTTTCCGGAACCATAGTGGTCTGTCTTCTCCTGCTGGAATATCTCCCACGCATCGCAGGCGGCATTTTCAAACGCACGGCAACACCCGTCTCCCCTCAAACGGATGAACACTTATGAGACCTCAAAAGACCATCATCGCATCCGTTTTTCGGTTCATAGTCCCGGAACATTACATGCTCCTGCTTGCCATCATCGCTGTGGCGGGATTCATGACATACGGCGAGATACGGGAGCCGCCGATCGGAGGAATAGACGGACAGGTAATTCTTGCGGATAATTTCAAAACCGTCGAGAATGCGGTAATCAACCTATCGCCTGCAAATCGTGCTGATAACACTCTAAGCTGGCGTGAGGTGATAAGCGGCAAAAATGGTGTTTTTCTGATCCACAACATAACGCCCGGGAAATATGTTTTAAGCGCGTATACCGGTTCACATGCATGCGGACAGATACCCATAGAGGTTACCGAAGGATCCAATACTGCGACCATCCTATCCCTACAGCGCTCCAAACCCGATGTGAACGTGGGAGACTTGCAAAGCGTCTACACTTCAAAGGATAAGATATTCATACCGGTACGGGGATATGTCAACTCCCGACTGCCCGTCGGCGCGGACAGACTACAGATCAAGATATACAAAAGCACGCTATCCGCCATTTTCATGCATCCCAAAGCCATTAGAGCGCTCATTGGAATGCAAACTCAAGCCCAGAACATTACATCTCTCCCCAAGCCCTTATTAAATTATTCCGAGAGATACGAATCAGTCTCTATTCACTTAAACCATTCGGACAGGGAAGGGTTCTACGCCAAACGCTTTCCGCTCGGCAAGCCGGGGAGCGGGCTGTATTTTATCAACATCACCCACGGAAATTCTCAAGCATGTGCATGGCTGATGGTCACCGATTCCGCACTGATCGTCAAACGCGGAGGAAGGAATGTCGTCGCCTGGGCTGTGAATATCAACTCCGGTCAACCCTTGCCGAATGCATCCGTCAAAGCGTACTACGCCGGAAATCAGATCGCATCCGGCATAACCAACAGCAACGGCGTCGTCAGTTTCCGCATTCCAGTCTTGAAGCATCAGTCTGATCACATGGAGTACGTGTCCATCTGCGGAAAGGATGAATCCGCCGTTGAATCCTATCTATATTCCAGCGAGGGCAATAAATCATATGCTGTGCATTCCTATACGGATCGACCTCTTTATCGCCCTGGTCAGACGATTTACTATAAATCCATCATCCGTAAAATCTTGGTTCGAGGATGGAAATACACTCCTCCCATAAATGCACCTGTGAAGGTCGAGGTGCGCGATCCATCAGGAATCCGGATCATGGATGCGATAAAACGCACCAACTCTTACGGCTCAATCAACGGCAAGCTTGATCTGTCACCGGAAGCCCCAACCGGTGTTTACAGCATGATCTGTACGATAGGCGGAGAGATCCACAGTCATGACATAGTGATCGCATCCTACAAAAAACCCGAGTTTAAAGCCTCCGTCTCTTTCGAGAAAGACCGCTACACTCAGGGCGACACGCTCGTGGCGAACGTATCCTGCCAATATTACTTTGGCTCACCGTTGTCAGGTGCGAAACTGCAATGGAACGTCTTTAGATCCATACATTGGCAGGATAGCGATATGGCGTCGTGGGAAGGCGGGTATGGCAACGCCTGGGCTCCTCGTTACCAAGGTTTTGGAGACGGTGATATTGTGGCGTCCGGAACCACAAAACTGGATCAAAACGGGAGATACGTCCTGCATATCCCCACATCCGTCGAAAAGCCCCCCGTTGACGCCACGGATATAACCGCCTACTGGGGAGATCACTATTCACAGGATTACGACTACTCCATCAGCGTGACTGTGATTGAGTCCTCCGGCAAACAGGCGACGGCAAACGCCTCCACATTGGTGACAGCAGGTGATTTTCGCATACGTTTGCAGCCAAACGGCTATCTGTTCACACCCGGAAAACCCAACAAGATCAATCTTGTCGCCACGGATTATTCGGGCGCACCAATCATCAATCAATCTATAGTATTGGACTATGGTTATACACGCACCATACATTACTCCGATTACGGTGATCAAGCCACATTGTACGCTGAAGTCGGAACAATGCACGCCATAACTGATAAAAATGGACACGCCACATTTGACATAACCTTCCCAAGAGGCGGACATACGGCGATATTGGCATATACGCAGGATTCGCATCAACGCTTCATATCGGATAACTTGGAGGTATACTGCGTCACCGACCAAGGGTCTGATTACATTTCCAATGCTTCCGATCTATCACTCTTCACGGATCGCACTCAATATCTCCCGGGGGAAAACGCCAGGACACTGATCAGTTCAAAATATACCGGGCAGACCGTGCTCTTAACGATCGAGGGGAATAACATTCACATGGTTCGAACCGTTAAGATGACCAGGCATCAAATGGTGGTGCGCATCCCAATAAAACCGGAGTACGGACCGAATATCTATTTGGACGCGTGTTTTGTACGCCGTATGAACTTTTCCTCGACGGAGACCCCGCTGAAAGTTTCAATTCAACGGAAACGGTTAACAGTACATATAACACCCGAAACTCCTGCGTCTGTCGCAAATAAATCCCCCGGACCCGCCCCCGCATTTTATCAACCTGGGCGGAAGATAGTCTATCGCGTGGCGGTAAGGGATTCCAAGGGGAAACCGGTGCAAAGTGATTTTTCGCTTGGGGTCGTGGATGAATCAATTTACGCATTGCAGGAGGATGATCCGAACTCAGTGGTATCCGCATTCTATCCGCAGAGATACAATAATGTGCAAACAGACTATTCCTTCTCCATTCAATATTTAGGCGATGCGGATAAATCCGAACCGAAAATAACGGCGCGAAAGAGGTTCCCCGACACGGCGTTCTGGACCTCTGACGTTCAAACAAACCAAAACGGAGTCGCAACGGTCGCATTCGCCTTGCCGGATAGTATCACCCAATGGCGCGCCACAGTCATAGCGCAGACTCGCTCCACATTAGTGGGTGCCGGCATCAATCGGGTAATTGTGAAAAAACCGTTCTTTGTGATGCTGGACACACCGAGATATCTAACACAATCCGACCATTCGCACTTCAACGCGTATATCCATAACGAAACAGGTAAAACTCAAACCGTATTGGCGCATCTACAAGCAAGCGACGTGATCATACAGAATCATCCCATCATGAGCACTGTCATTCCAGCAGGTTCCATCGGCGAATTGAATTGGCCGGTGATCGCCATGGGTGATAAGGCGTCGCATATTCGGCTTACGGCATGGACCTTGCCGTACAAAGGAAGGCAATTCACGGACGGCGTGGAGATCGCTTTGCCGCTGAAGCCTCACGCGATGGATGAGTTTAATGTCTCATCCGGTTCGCTATTGAAGGGAGGCGATGCGAAAGTTGATGTAAAACTAGACGCTAACGCCATCCCGCGACTCAGCCAGCTGAGCGTCAGAATCAATCCTTCAATCTTCAGTTGCATGGACAATTCTCTTGACTACCTCGTGGATTACCCCTACGGCTGCACGGAGCAGACGCTCAGCAAATTCATCCCGGATATCCTCGTCAAAAGGGCACTTGAAAAATACGGCATGCACCTCTCCCGGCGCAGAGAAAGGGAGTTGCCGGATATGATCCGCGATTGTCTAACACGACTTTATCGATTTCAACATCCTTCCGGTTGCTGGGGATGGTGGGAGTATGATCCCGATGATCCTTATCTCACAGGCTACGCCATGTATGCCCTTTCCATCGCGAAGGATCTCGGATATCCTGTTAGCCACTCAGTGATTGCAAAAGCGATCAAAGGCGGTGAAAAGATGCTGCAATCAGCTCGTCAAAATGACAAGCCCGTTTTGATGTACGGACTAATCTGTTTGGGGGATCGACAAGCGGTTATGAAGGCACGTATCGTCTATTTGGCTCGCTACGCTAATCTCACAGCGCTTTCCTGGCTGATGATAGTCGATGCCAAGTTGAATCTACCCGACACCATCTCCCCCTTGTTGTCTTCACGCCTGGTGAGAAACGGGACCATGGTGCATTATCGCTCCAAGGAGAGCAAGGGGGAATCGGATGACGTGGATAACACAGCTCGGATTTTTAAAGCCATCGTTATGCGAAATCCCAATGATCCAAGGGCGAAAGCATTGCTGATTTGGATCATGACGCAAAGAACGGACAACTATTGGGTTTCCACTTGGTGCACATCGGATATCATCGACGCTTTATGCGAATACGTGATGCGCTCCACTCAAAAAAATGTGCCCGAAGGAACCATATCCGTGCATCTCAATGGAAAGATCATACGATCATATGCTTTAACGCAGAGCATCAAACAGGAGAACGCCCTGTTGGTGAACATACCCTCTTCGCAACTCCATTCAGGCGAAAACAATCTGATGATATCAAGAAATGGTGGAAATACCCCCATATTTTACTCCGTTTTGTTGCGGCAATCCGTTCGTTTACCGTCAAATGCTCGTCCGCAAGTGTCGCCGATCAAAATACATCGTGAATATTTCCGAATAACTTCAAATCTCGAACAAATCACCCCATGGAGCCCATGGACGCTGCATCTGGACAAAACGGGCAATATCATGCATACAGGGGATATTGTCAGGGTGCGGTTAACCATCACAACCCCTACCTCCATACCCTATGCGATTATCGAAGACCCTTACCCAGCCGGATGCGAAGTGGCGCAAAGCGGGGATATATCGGATGAGAGCTGGACGTTCTGGTATTCATCGATAGATGTTAGAGATAGCAAGGTGGTCTTTTTCGCCAGGTCGATTCCAAAAGGCAAACATGTCATAGATTACACTCTTCAGGCGAGAATTAAAGGGGTTTACCATGCGATGCCCACAGTTTTACAAGGAATGTATGATCCCGAATATCATGGACAATCGCAGGAAAGCGTAATCACAATCAAATGAATTCAAACATTAAAAATCATCGTTTCTCATATCGCGATATCATCATATTTCCACTTATCGTCGGGTTCGCGTGCGTGGGAATTCATCTCTACGGACAATTGAACTCGATACATGCAAATGAGGTTCTTCTTGCGGCATATCGCACCAGCCTGATCGGGCGGACATATGGAGAAAGACACAACGCCATTCTAGCGGCTACCGCATTGAACGGTGCTACAATCGCCCCCGGAGAGGTTTTTTCCTTCAACAAACGCGTAAAATCCTGGACAATAGACGCAGGATTCGTGAAGGCGCCTGTGAGTTATGACGGAGAACTTGTGAAACAATACGGAGGCGGGGTGTGCCAAACCTCCACCACGCTTTACAACGCTGCACTTTACGCAGGACTGCCGATCGTTGAAAGACATTCCCACGTATTCGCACCTCATTACGTCACTCCGGGTAGAGACGCGGCGGTGGCGCAATACACGATTGACCTTCGATTTAAAAATCCTTATCCTTGGCCGATACACATCAAATCGCAATGGAACGACGATTCCCTTGTGATAGGAATCTACGGACAACGCAAGCCGTCAAATACGATTTATATAACCACTCATTTGGTAAATACGACAAAACCTGCGAAAATCACGGAGATTTTCGGACCCGGAGATCTCGGGGATCGGTCGTTCGTTCGATGCCCGGGCGCGATTGGATACAGGGTGATTACGGATCGTCTATTCGTTCACAACGGAAAGCTTGTGAGATGCGAACAGTTGGGGGATAACTACTATCAGGCGTTAAACAGGATCATCGCCATCGAAAAATAGCGGGAGGAGAACAGCGCATGTTTGTTATCCTCCCCTTTACACATCATCCATGCATACCGAATGAGTTTCGTGTTAAAAATGCAGCAGCTCGCTCACCACAACGGGAGATCTGGCGCCAAAGGCCAAATCAAATCCAAGAACACCGAAACCAAAGGTGAAACCGGCGGGGCTGGCGTATCCCATTCTGAGCGCGATTCTTTTGGTTCGATACTCCCCGCCAACTCTTTCCTGTGTGGGGCCGTACCCGTGAGTGATATCCACCAAATCCGCTGCAAGTAACACACGACCGTTTTCATAAGCCGTGCCGAGGGAAGCTGAACTGGGTTGGAGATCGTATTTGTACGGTTGACCGGTTGCATCCGTCCCATTAAAGGTGAAATGCGGGGCGATGGCGTCCGTAATCACCACCGCACCCGAGATGCCCTCATGATTTGATGGATGCACCAGAAGCCCCAAGTCCATGCCAAAGCCTGTCTTGTGAATATTGGTGTTTCCATTCAGTTCCGGCGCGGGAACGGCGGGACCGTTGCTGGCGATGGAGGCTGCGGACATGATGTAGTGAGTGTAATACGCGGTCATCAGTTTCATTCTCGCCCCTAGCTCCACCCGGGTCGGACTGCCTTTGGGGGAAATTCTCTCCGCCATTCCAACGGATGGCAAGGAATATACGGCGGCGCCGATGATATCGGCTTGACTATTCTTATAAACCGGGTCTGTTAACAATAATGTGGTGTTCCCGTTTCCATTCTTGGACCACTCCTCCAATGCCGAATTAGGATCGACATACACTTTGGCGGATCCGGTGCCTTGGATGTCCATATGTCCCAACCGCAAACCGAGGTTGACATCAATGCCGAAATCGGAGGGGTTTCCTCCAAAATCCTTCGCCAAACCCGCTGCATCCGATTCATTTGGATTACCGAATATATGATCGAACGCCTTGCCGATGGGAATCCCGCTTGCGTGAAATCCAATGCTCGGGAATGCAAAGGTCACTCTGCGATTCATCAAAGCAAGTGAGGCCGGGTTCAGAAGATTATTTCTATCGGAACGATCAACGATAGCGATACCCGCGCCTCCCATGGCATCCGTCCGCGCACTGCCTCCGAATGATATATCCGCAAGTGCGCATATTGGATATAACAGTATGGTCGCAATTCCGAATAAGATTGCAAATCGTCTCATTCAGTCCTCCTTTAAAATATGATTTAAGTAGGCTTATCGGTAAAAGAGATAAATGCAAAATTCGCAACTCAAGGCTATTATAACTTGGTGGCTATAGGTGAAACGCCTTAAAAATGAATTTTGCAGTTACCGGAATTGACAGCAACAATCCCTTATTACAAAGGTAAGTTTTCCTGCAAATGGATGGCTTCGTCCATCTCAGACGGAATACTTTCGCTTGGTACGGTGTATGCGAGTACTTTGGATACTCCTGGATCATGCATTGTCACCCCATACCATCTTGGCGCCGCCTCCATGGTGGCGGGATTGTGTGTGATAACAAGAAATTGAGTGTTACCGGAATACTCCTTTATTAATTGCACGAATCGCTCCACATTCGCTCCATCCAACGGTGCATCCACCTCATCCATCAAAACAAACGGGCTTGGCTTGTAGGCAAGAAAACTAAACAACAGCGCCGTCGCCGTTAGTGCGCGCTCTCCTCCGGATAAAAGAGACAGACTTTGAGCCTTCTTTCCCGGAGGTTGAACGATAACGTCTATCCCGGTCTCCAATAGATCATCGGGGTTTGTTAAAACCAGTTTGGTGGAACCGCCATTGAACAGACTCTGAAATATTCGTGAAAAATGATCCGATACACCATAAAATGTTTGCATGAAGGCATCCCGTGTACTATCGTCAATCTCCGTAATAGTGTCAAGCAGCGACTTGCGAGCATTTTCCAGATCCTCACGCTGTTTGGAGAGAAAATCGTGACGCTCCTTCAAGCGTTCGTATTCCTCAACCGCGCCAATATTCACTTGGCCCATCTGCTTAATTTCGCGTCGCAACTGGGAAACTTCATTCACCGTGGAACGGCTTATTTCCGCAGGGTCGTCTCTTAGCAACGCCTCTTCGAAGGTCAATCCATAATCATCCATTAATCGCTGAGCAGTTTGAGCGACCTTTACCTCCATCCTGGCAATCTGTAACTCAGCCTCATGCAAGGCTTTCATTGTCTCAGTGCGCTTTTGATTCATCTCACGGATACTATTGCGCTTTTCGAAACTTAACTTTAAGTACCTCTCGCGATTGGCGTTCGCCTCCTCAAACAGTCGCTCCGTTTCACGCACTCGATCGTTTATCTCATCGCGTTGTCTTATCAGATCCTTGCCAACGTGCAACGCCTCTCCCAGTTGTCCGGAGTGAGATTCGCTCTGATTCAACAATGCATCCCTAGTTTTCTCGCTTTGCGTCAAAGCCAGTCTGTCAGCCTCCAACGAACGCGACAGAGACGCTATTTTTTCTGTCAAGCGTCCCCTTTCTATTTTAAGTTCGACCACTTTCTCGCGCAAGGAATCTCTAGATGCAAGAAGACTCTTTGTCTCCTCCGCCTCTGAAGCGAATAAGTCATCCTCGGAAATATCCCTCTGACGCGATAATTCAATGGCTTTTTCCCACTCATCTGCTTCGTCCTTCAGCTTTCTTTGCGCCGACAACAATCTCTCAATTTCCGATTGATTGTCCGCCAAAGAGCTGTCCAACTGGGATATCTCACGCTCCACCGATTTCAGCTCGGTCTCCATTGAAGCGATATCGGATTGAATTTGCGCCGAGATGGAATTCACATCCGCCATCTCTTTAACCCTTTCGTTCACGGATTGAGCTGCGCGATTCATCAGATCAAGATGCTTTTCGACATCCGCCTGCAGGGAGGGCATGGTGCGCTTAAGATCGTCAATTTCTCCCTTTCTGCCAACCAGATGCGCACCCCTGCCTTGAAGGGAGCCGCCAGTCAACGAACCTGTCGGGGTGAGCAATTCTCCATCCAGCGTTACGATTCTATGCCAGTTGCCTATTTTGCGAGATGTGCGTATCGCTGAATCTATATTTTGCGCCAAAATCACTCGTCCCAATAAGAGCTTTAGAACATTCTGATAACGAGCATCCATTCGAACTTGATCCGAGGCAATTCCAAGAACACCTTCCAGATGTTCCACATCCTCATTGACCAGAATATCTCCGAGTCGAATCATATCCAAAGGGAGGAAAGTCGCTCTGCCTGCCTTCTCATTTTTAAGCCATTGTATTGCGCTCTTCGCTTCATTCTCGGTATCACAAACAATGTCCTGCAAACTGGACGACAAAGCCACTTCGATAGCCACCCTCAGATGTTCCGGAACACTCAAAAGCTCAACCACCGGATGATATTCGCCATGCAACACACCATCACGGGAGGCTTTCAAAGTCGCTCTGACTCCATGGAAAAATCCCTCACCGGATTCCTGCAATTCCACTAACGTGCTCAATCTGCTGGAACGTTCCGCCAATAATCGGCGTGCGGCATCCAAAGCGATCGCCGCGCTCTCCTGCTCGTCGAGATTACTGCGTCGTTCATTTTCAATTGCGATCCGGCGCGCCTCCAATTCATCTTTGCGCTTCATGAATGATGCCAACAAAGATCGGTTTGTTTCCAAACGGTTCAAGCATTCCCACCGTCTTGTAGACAATTCCGTCTCGTTTTTTTTCAGCAATTCGATTCGATTTACTATCTCATCCATTCTTAAACGGCATGAATTTAACGCGGATTCTCTTTGAGCCCTCTGCTCCGCCAGTCGCATTAGAGCTCCGTGACGATCCTCATTGCGTCGCACGCACTCCTGATAAGCCTTTTCAAATTCGTTGAGCGAGGATTGGGAAGTCTGTAGGGCAACTATCTTCTCTCGTTCGCTGGTTTTCAGGCTTTCCAGATCACGGGTCTCCTTTTCAATCCGTTCGCGCAGTTCCTGTATTTTTCGGATGGTCTCAGAAAGATCCAATTCCATCCGGCTTTTCATCGTATTGAAGCTATTGATCTTCTCCTCGTTTAGAGCGATCTGGTTTTCGGTGCGTTCTCGTGAGGTCAATGCCGATTGCCGAGAGTTTCTCGCGGCGTCCAAGTCCTTCTCCGCCGATTCCAACTCGGTTGTTATCGTTTCCGCCTCTCGTTCCATCAAAGCCAATTTTCGCTCGCAATCCGCTATGGTGTCGGAATCCATCTCCTGCTCCTTGCGGGCAGCGTAAAGCTCGTAATCCTGTCTCTTCGCCTCAGCTATCAATAAATCGATTTCGATCTGCTGGAGTCTCTTCACAAGCAAACGATACCTTTGAGCTTGCTCCGCTTGAGCCTCCATGGGTGCGAGTTGGGAGGTGAGTTCGTGGGTGATATCTCTGATGCGATTCAAATTGGATTCCGCCTGATCGAGTTTGCGAACTGCTTCGCGTTTGCGCACTCGATACTTTTTAATTCCCGCTGCCTCTTCGAACAACTCCCGCCGATCCTCGGCTTTCGAAGATAAAACCGCATCGATTTCGTTCTGGCTGACGAACGAATACGCCCCCTTCCCCATTCCCGTATCCAAAAAAATGTCGACGATATCCTTCATCCTGCATGCGCCGCCATTTATGAGATATTGACTCTCCCCCGAACGGTATATCCTACGGGTTATGGTGATCTCCTTGAAATCCGTAGCGAGCGATTGATCTGAATTATCCAATGTTAATCGGACTTCACTCATCCCCATCGGTTTACGCTTATCGGATCCGGCGAAAATTACATCGCGGGAATCGTTGCCTCTCAGCAATCGAGGATTCTGCTCCCCCATCACCCATAACAAAGCGTCCGCGATGTTTGACTTTCCAGACCCGTTCGGACCGACAACTGCGGTAATGCCTTCCGAGAAATCAATCTCGGTCTTGTCCGCGAATGTTTTAAAACCAACCAGTTGTAATTTCTTGATCTGCAATTGCTCGTTTCCTACTTTGAAGGAGGATTAAAAGGATGGAGCCTCGCATCAACCTTTTTTCCCGTCTCGGAAATATCAATGGTGATCACACCGTAATGATGCCCCCAAAAACCGGTTTGGGCAATCAATGCGCCCTTCACTGTGATCCCTTCGGACAGAGTATCATGGGAATGTCCACCTATAATGATGTCGATTCCCTCCACTCTCTCCGCCAACTCCTTATCCTTTCGAAGTCCGATATGACTAACGCATACCAAGAGATCGCAATCCATCCTGAGACGAGGCGCGATCTCCAACGCCGCCGTAATAGGGTCGCGGAAAATGTAAGAGGATATTTTACTAGCGGCCATACGTTCTGTGATCATTGGAACGGTCAAACCGAAAAAAGTTACTCTCACCCCATCCCGTGTCTTGAATGTGATCGATGGAAGCACAGGGGATTTCACTCCTTCACGCGGCTGGATATTAGCGCTCAACACAGGAAACTTGGCTTTGCTAAGTTTTGACAGAAATCCGTATTGTGTAAAATGAAACTCACGATTGCCGGCTGTCATCAGATCATAGCCAATGTCCGACATCCTCTCCAATATCGGCTCCCCTCCCGGACGCACACCGATATTCCCCGCTGATACGGCATCCCCGCAATCCACCAGAAAACCAAAGCCTTCCAACTCCCTACGTCTTACAGCGAGGAAACAGGCTTGCTCGGTGGTTAAGCGATTATGCAGATCGTTTGTATGGAGAATCTTAAGTTGAGGCATGGCGTTTTACTGGAGGGACTCCGAGGATTGAATGGCTTGATTCAAGTATTTAGTGACAGCGTCATTCCATTTCCCTTGCACTTTGAGAATCATATCGCAAACTTCACGCACCGCTCCTGCTCCTCCCGGCTTCTCGGTCACAAAATCCACGCTGGCTTTTATATCATTGACAGCGTTAGCGGGTGCAAACCCAATCCCCACCATTTGAAACGCGGGCAGGTCGTTCAAATCGTCTCCGATATAGGCGATCTGATCCGATTTCAACTCCCACTTTCGTTCAAGATCCTGTATCGCTCTTCGCTTATCACCACTCCGTTGATAGAGATCGCCAACAAGCAGTTCCATTGCACGTTTTTCTATGCATCGGCTGGCTCTGCCTGAAATCCACGCCACGTGAATTCCTGCGAATTGCAAAAGACGTATGCCCAAGCCATCTTGGACGCTGAATGTTTTGAGTTCCAATGCATCCGCCGAGACGGTATCGGATTCGACATAGCGAATGCATCCATCCGTTAGCACTCCATCAACATCCATTGCTACGAGGCGAATGGCACCAAGCCGGTCCACGAGACTTTTCTGTTCGCTGTTTTCCGTCATCAGACAATTCCCGATCGCAACAAATCTTTCAGCATCAGCAATCCGACGGGTTTCCCCTCGTCATCCACTACAGGCGCCTCGCCAGGCCTACGTGGGGATTCCTCAAGAATAGATAAAGCCTCGACCGCTAACAAATCACCTTCTATGGTCAGAGGATTTCTTCCCATGATATCCCCCGCTGGCCGATCCAAAGCGTCCTTATCCTTGAGAAGAACTCGTCTGACATCGCCATCCGTGATGATTCCAACCAGTTTTCCCGAATCGTCCACAATGAAGGAAGCACCTGCTCCTGCTCGAGTGATGTCAAACAAAACCTCACGCAAAACCGTATTCATTTTGGATACGGACATGAGGTCACCGGTGCGCATGACATCGGAAACGCGTAAAATCAAACGGCGACCCAAAGTGCCCGCAGGATGATAGAGTGCGAAATCCTCCCGGGTGAAACCGCGAGCCTCCATCGCGACAAGCGACAATGCATCGCCAAGCGAGAGCATCGCGATAGCACTGGTGGTGGGTGCGAGTCCGAGAGGGCAAGCCTCCGATTCCACATGACAATTTAACCAGATTTTAGCTGCGCGGCTGAGTGTGGATTGATTGTTTCCACAAATCGCAATGATAGGTGAGCCTATTCTCTTAAGGGTGGGTAAAATGCGTACGATCTCATCGCTTTCACCGCTGTAGGAAAGAGCCAATACCACATCCTCCCGGGTTACGGCTCCGAGATCCCCGTGCACCCCCTCGGCGGGATGAAGGAACAGAGCAGGCGTTCCGGTCGATGCGAGAGTGGCTGCAACTTTACGAGCAATCGCACCCGCTTTGCCCATTCCCGTTGTCACGACTCGCCCTTGGCAATTCAAAATCATATCGACCGCTTCGCTAAAATGATCGTCTAAATAAGTGGATATTACACGTAATGCGTCGGATTCCGCAAGGATGATTCGTCGAGCGCGAGATATCATATCTGTTTTCATGATGGATTGATTATAGCACTCCGCGTTGCAGGCTTCAAACTATTCCGGCGGACTATGGCGAAAATTTAACATGATGAAGGCGTAGATGAATTTAACGCCACTGGTGTGATATAATACCCAAGGTGTTAAACGGAAGCAATAAAGTGAAAGCATATAAAGTTTTAAGCGTTATTATTATAACCATAGTGTTGGCTCTCATTCCGTGGGGCTCCGATGCCACGGACGTGATCACGTCTGAAAATACAAACGCCAGCACCGCTCCTAGTATCGACACAACCATTCCGTGGTCGAAATACGAAGTCCCTGTTCCTCCGGGAACTCCAACATATCACGGTTGGCCCGCCCCCGCATCCTATCCGGTAACCCCGGCGGAAAACAACGATCCCGAGGTGAAACTTGGGCGGGAGAACGCGGATGCCAACAACAAAGCGGTAAAGCTGATCACTGATCCCGCGATTGTGAACAGAGTGCGCGCCATCGGTTTTCGGTTGGCTTGCGTGGCGAACAAGCTCTCCGTACCGGCCCTGTATGGTGACTCCACTCTGAAGGTTTTCCCCTACACGTACAATGTCGTGGACGACAGCGATGTAAACGCCTATTCTCTTCCCGGTGGATTCATATACGTAGACTCCGGTTTGCTAAAGTTTGTGAAATCCGATGATGAATTGGCGGGTGTACTTGCTCACGAAACAGCGCACGCCGCACATCATCACATGATTCACCTATTGAAAGAGCAGAACAAACTTCAACCTGCATTAGCCGCTCTGTTAGTCGGACTGATCACTACGAAATCAAGTGCGAGCGACCTTGGCAACTGGTTGATGGCGAGCCAACTTTATCTTACTGCGAAGATGAACTCATACAGCGTGCGAGCGGAGGAGGATGCGGACCACACCGCCGTGTATTACATGCGAGCTGCGGGCTTTAATCCGGTGGGCATTCTGACATTCATGGAGCGGCTCGCCCGACAGGAGATTACGCAACCGCAAGTCCAATGGGGCATCTACCGGACACACCCTCCCTCCACGGCTCGCGCAGAAGCCTTGATAAACGAACTCAATCAGTTACATATTCCTATCGACCGGCGAGCGGTGGATCCTAGCCTTCGCGCGGACACCATAATGACAACCATAAACAAGGCTCCCGCTGCGGAGATCCAAATGTACGGCACGACCATCGCCACGCTTGCCAACGACGGCAGCGAAACCGCACAGCAAAGAGCGGATAGGATATGCAACATCCTCAATGAGCTTTTTGATCAAGGATTGTTGCTTAGCGACGTGAGAGCAACAAGCGATCACACTGGAGTTCTAGCGAGAAATGAGTTGCTGATCACGTTTAATGCGGAAGACGCCAAGCTGCAAAATACGACCATACAGACGTTGACTGACAACGCCGTCATCGCGCTTAGAACTGTGATTTGGCAGGATAAGTTCCATCAGATGTCTCTTCCATCCACATGATGTTCCTGCCTTCACTATCCCCGGTACCGCTCGATCGAAGCGTTCTCTGAAGTCGACCGAGTGTATGAATGAATCCCCCCTTGTCAGAGAATTGAAAAAAGGTGTAACAAATATGAAAATCCGTTCTCTAAAGAAAGGGGAAATCATCATCCCTGATTTAAGCCTTGCTCTGTTCACGCGATTTCTAACAGGAGCATGGAATATCTCACCCATTCAAATTCACTGCTCCAATCCCTTGACAAAAGCACCATGGATGGAGTATTGAGTAGAGGTATTTTTACGAGTCAATTGCAACACCGCTACGTTTTATGTCGCCCCCGTGGCAAAAAATCTCCAAAATGGAAGGTACTTATGTCTGCAAATGAAAACATCAACCGCCGTGATTTTCTAAAGGGGATGGCGGCCTCATCTGTGGGATTGGCTCTTGGAGCGCAAGCTTTGACTGCCAATGCCGACTCCGGATCGGACACAGCCGCGAAGGCGACTGCTGATCCCTACGCCGGCGCTCCGGTGAAATGCGCTGTCATCGGTTTGGGACCGCGCGGGAGGGAGATACTGTCCTCCTTGGCTAAAATGCCTCAGAACAGCGCCCCTGTGGTTGGGATGTGCGATAACTACACCGATCCCTATTTCATCAAAAAATCCACCAATATCATTCCGAATGTCACCGTGCAAACCGATTATCGCAAGATACTTGACGATAACACCGTACAGGCGGTTTTCGTTGCCACACCCTCCTACCTGCACAAACAGATTACTCTGGACGCCCTCGCCGCTGGGAAGCATGTCTACTGCGAAGCGCCTATGAGTTCCGACTTGGACGAGGCGAAGGTGATCGCACAGGCCGGGGCTGCGGCTAAAACCGTTTTCCAACCGGGTATGCAATATCGATCAAACGGCATGCATTTGCAGGTAGGAGGGTGTGGCAAC
>JAJZOL010000070.1 GCA_021811565.1 bacterium
CACTGGGATATGGATCGGATTCTTATTTTTGGAACTGTATATCGAGTATCCTATGATTATCTTGCGGTTTTAAAATTACAGGGGGAAAGGAATATGAGGTTTTCAATCTGCAATGAGATGTTCAAGGGTTGGGATTGGCGCAAAGTATGTGAATGCATTGGAAAGCATGGGTATGATGGTGTCGAGATCGCTCCATTCACCTTAGCTGATGATATTCGAAGCTTGGATGAAAAGGATCGAATGAAAATCAGATCCGAATCGGATTTTGCAGGATTGCGGATTGTTGGATTGCACTGGTTGCTTGTTTCCCCAGCAGGATTGTCGTGCACCAGTCCCTTAGCGGATATACGAAAGGCTGCAAGCGATTACCTGTTGGAATTAACCCGATTATGCTTCGATTTGGGTGGTGAGATTATGGTGTTTGGATCCCCCAAGCAGCGCACCATTCCAATGGATGGTGGCAGGGATTTGGCGGTGCGAAGATTCTGCGAAACAATTCTGCCGTCAGTCCTGTTGGCGGAGAAATGTGGCATCACAATATGTTTGGAGCCATTGCCAAAAGAGGAGACGGATTTCTTGAACACTCTCGAAGAGGCTGCGGAATTGATAATGAGGTTTGATTCACCAGCGGTAAAAACGATTCTCGACGTGAAAAGCGCAGGGACGGAGGATCATGCAACCCCTGAATTGATTAAACATTACTCCTCTATTATCAAACACGTTCATGCGAACGATTGCAATCGAAAGGGACCGGGTTTTGGGGATACGGATTTCGTCCCTATTTTCGATGCGTTAAAAGATGTTAATTATAATGGATGGGTGTCGGTGGAGGTGTTCGACTATACGCCGGATCCGGAAACCATCGCAAGAGAGAGCATGAGATACATGAAGGAATCACTTCACCCAGAGATAAAGGATTAAGGATAATACTCCCCCTGCAAAGATGAGGCTGTCAAACCGATCCAAAACCCCGCCGTGTCCGGGCATTACATTGCCGAAATCCTTGACACCAACCTCCCTTTTCAGAGCGGACTCAAAGAGGTCGCCTATGGGTCCGAAGACGCCTGCGATCACTCCAATCACAATTCCCCATATCGGGGAGCCGAGTAACCAGGAGCCAAATCCGAGCCCCACGATGACGGATGCTATCAAGCCTCCAAATGCTCCTTCGACTGTTTTTTGAGGAGAGAGATTGGGGGCGAGCTTGGATTTGCCAATCCACGCCCCCACGAACATCGCAAAACTGTCCGTCGCCCATATGCATAGCGCAACCAGAATAGTGTATGCGGCTCCCACTTGCAGGGAGTGTAAAGTTTGACTTTGAGAAAGATTGGTGTAGGAGCGCAAGGAGGTTAATCCGCCGAATAACGCTATGTACGATCCCGAAAGCATGCCGTAACCGATATTCCGTCCCGCCTTCATCTCCCCGGTTATAGAGGCGTGTATAACCTCCCAACCAACTGCGAACATCGCCAACGATAAAATGATAATGACTAGCGGTTTCAATGGGATAAACAGTGTCAGAAAATGCCAGGCGGGGAAGGTAAGACCGAGAAATGCGAGGATGAGGCTTGGTCGAATACCCTGATTCCAATAGGTTTTCAAAAGTTCAATCAGACCCAGCAACGCGACGATTGTAATTCCGATCGCGAACGGCACCCTGCCCCAAAGACATACGCCGATATAGAGTGGAATCCCGAAAAGCGCGCTGATGAGACGCTTCACCATATTCTTTGCGCTCCTGTAAAAGAATTATAAGGCGTAGGATGAAATGCGGAATCATCCTGATGATGTAGCGACCAAAATCAAATCATGTATAATGTAACATATTTTGTTCAATCGGCGCAAAACGCGTTGGAAACATGAACGCCTGCTGCTCTAATATGAAGACAAAATGCGGATCGCACGATTGATTTTCATTTATTTTTCATGAAATCATTTACCAATGAACTTCCATGACAAACGTCCGTCAATAAAACTGAGTGATGGAGCTGGGATCACCACAGGCTAATGCCGGATTCGGAGCACGAAAGGTGACCGCCGTGTCCAATGCAGACACCAGTCTGATACTTAGGTGTCAGGATAATGATGCTGCCGCGTTCAATGAAATTGTTGCACGCTATAAAAACAGAGTTTACAACTATATTTGCCGAACGGTGGGTCCGGGGGCGGATGCGGAGGATCTCACCCAGGAGACGTTCATTCGCGCCTATATGAACATCAAATCTTTTCAAAGCCGCGCCACTTTGAACACCTGGCTTTTCCGCATAGCAACGAATATCTGTATCGACCACCAACGGAAGGTCAAGAGAATTCAAAGCAACATCGTTCCCCTGCAAAGGGAGGATGCCGATAATGAGGAAGATGTTCAGATGGATATTCCGGACACCAGATACAATCCGGAAGATATGTTATTGACCAAGGAACTGAACAAGGAACTTAGCAAGGCATTGCTTGATTTGCCCGAAAAATTACGAACAGTGATATTGCTTCATGATATTGAGGGGCTGGCGTACGAGGAGATCATGGAAATCGTGGACTGCCCGTTGGGAACCGTAAAGTCGCGACTGTTTAACGCCAGACAAACGATAAGAAAAAAAATAAGTCATTATTTGAATTCGTCCGTATGAGACATCTCCGGAAATGAGAGAGATAATTATGAAATGCGACAAAATACAACCTATGCTTTCCGCGTTCATCGACAACGCTCTTTCCGCAAGAGATACTTGGGAAGTTGACCGCCATTTGGCGGAGTGCCATGAATGCCAACGAAGTCTGAATGAGATGAAGCGTACGATTAAATTGCTCCATGACATATCCGCCTTCGAGGTTTCAGCGGATTTCGACGCCAAATTGCAGACGAAACTTTCCGAACTGCAGCCCAAACCGGATCGATTGATGTGGATAAAGGGGTTAAGTCGAATGTTTCGCCCGAGATTGCTTCCTGCCTGGGGCGCGGCGTCAATACTGGGCATCGTGTTGGTTATGATGGTGTTTTTCAATCAAAAACCTATCCGTACGGTCAATATGAACACTTTTCCTGCCACAGAGGCTAATTTTGTCCAACAGGCTAAGGTTCAAAACATGGCGTTTTCCGCAGTAAATCCATTGGAGGATGTTTCCATTGCCAATCTTTCCGCCCATCCCTCCGGTCAGCTTGGTTCAAATGCAAATGCATCCGAATAATAAGATGCTAATCGGTTCATACCTCATCCATAAAGGATATTCGGATTATGCAAAAATATGCCTGTCCATTTTTATTTCGGCTATAGGCGTAATCCTCATCCTATGCACCGCCCCTGTTTACGCCCATCCCAGATATATTCGATCTTCGAAGCTCGTACAGAGCGAAATTGCATATAGACGTCAAAACATTCGTTCTTTGAAGCGCAAGAATCCAATTGTCACCACAATGACGCCGGATCAGCAGGCGGGACTATATGTGATGGAAACCTATCTAAAATCTGGATTGAAAAAGCCGTACATCGGTGAGCAAGTGACTCAGATTTACACGGATGGAACGCGTGAATCCACTCAAATCGTCAAGCATATGACGATGGGCAAGGAAAAAATAATCTATTTGAAGCCTCCTGCATTGGCAGGTGAGACGCTCCTAATGAACCAAGGCATGTTTTTCAACTATTGCCCGAAACCCACGCCCGTTATCGATGAGGGGTACGTACCATTTAACAGAGTGCGTTTTCATATACGTTCTCTGCTGAAGGATATTCGATCCAACAAAATCATCGTTCGTATTGTTGGCAATGAGATAGTTGCGGGACAACCTACCGCCATTATCGAAATACGCCCAAAGGAGGGCGGCACGGCGTATAAACGGTTCTGGATAGATGAACGAACGGGAGTCCGATTGAAGAACGAAAATCTGGACAAGAATGGACGCGTGTTATCCTCCAGCTATTTCACATGGATCAGATATTCTCCGGCTTTTGATCCGAAGGAATTCACGCCTGCCTCCTTGCCTAAGGCTACAAGAGTTCCGGTATTTCCGAAGACACCTCCATTGAACACCCTTGAAGAGGCCCGTATTAAAGCAGGATATCCCATCAAGGTTCCCACTATGAAACCGGGGTATAAGTTAAATGGGATTTGGGTTTTGCCCAATATGTTGGATTATCCAGTGACCATATTGCGCTATACGGACGGAGTAAACTATTTCGCTCTCTTCGAACACCCGTTCCATCCCGGCAAGATGCCCGTCAGACTCAGAAATGCGCAATTTCAAAAGCTTCATTTCCGTCTTGGCGCGGCGATTTGGGTTCACGACAACTGCATATATACAATTGTAGGCAATCTGCGCCGCGAAACCATGCAGGATATCTACAATTCGCTCAAGTAATCTCATATCCGGCGTCTGAATAGCTCTCTTTTCGCATCGCATTTCCAAAAGTGCTTGGAACAAAGCACGCTTTTTGCTATCCCATCCTCATTTTTTCAGGTAATTGCCCCGAAATCAATCCCTTGTAGGGGTATGTGGGTGACCGATCGCTTTCAGCGGGTATACAATAGGGATATTGAAGTGCAATAAATCAGATTTGAGGAAATCACAATATGGCATTGAAGCAATTCAGAATTTTCGGTGAGGATATCCATCACAGAAGTGAAACAACGAACAATCCAATTCACAATCTTTATGATCATTTGCATCGTTCCAGCATTGTGGCTTGTTTTGCCTGTCTTATTTTTTGTTTAGGTGTGTTAGCGTTCTCCAATCATTCGGCGGAGGCGGCGAAAATGAAATCAACCACAATCTACACCTACGACTTAACTCCTCTTCTAAATTCACCTGTCTCCACTATCGAAGAGAGACAGCATTTATGGGACGAGTTGCAGTTTCTTGTGTCCCTTCAAGCTCAGGTGAATCGACAAAATCCGAAATTATATTTCTTCGCGGTGGGGGATAATGGCGCTACCGATCGGTTCTGGTTTGATTGGATGCGAAAACCGAATCAATTGCTTCACAATTGCAAAGTGAGGCGGATATCTGACTTCAATGAGGTGTTGAGAATATTCCGTGGTTATCTTGGGGGATTGGTCGTATGGGATGGCAATGTGCCGGCGACCTCAGACGTTGCGGCGACGATAGCTGGTGTCGATAGCCTAGAGATAGTCCGTTACGATCCAAGTGTTGGAAGCCTTTTCTTCCACTTGACGAAATCGGCCTCTGGCCCGAAAATGCCCGTGAAAGTATGGCTGATACATCGGGATGGGACCTCTCTATTCACTGGAACCGGCGACATACCTGATACGAATACACCATCAACAGGAAGCGCCAAAGATGACGCCTTTGTTTGGGCGGCATTGAAGTACCTTAAAACCGGACGTTGTAATCCCACCGTGATGGGGTATTACCCGGATGCGTTCTGGATTGGGAGCATGTCTCCCGTGCCTCCTGTCCGCACTTTGCTGTTGAATCAGGACTATTTCATTTCCCATAAAGCCTTCTTTTTCGATCTTTCACCATGGGATGACGAAGCCCCAAGGGATGACCCCAATCAACCGCTGGGATCCGATGCGCGCACGATGAAGTTTATTCTGCGTCTCGCCTACGATCAATTGCATGGCGTAGGGCATGAAAAATATGAAAATCTGGAAAGAAACAAACCGGCTAGTGGGATGATTATGGTTGGTGGTTTCACTCCGTGGGATCAGAAGTATACGGATTTCACCGGCGGCAAGCATGGCGGAGTGGCTACGGAGTGGCGATATGCCGAGATTTTGTCATGTTTCAACGCCTATATGGACGCTGACGCTCCTGGTATTAACGCAATGGCGAACGCGTCCTTTTATTGCCATTATCCATTGGCGAAAAGCTATCCGCAAAGGAATCTGCCAACCCTGTCCACGTTAAAAAAAGAGGGGTTGGTGCAATCGGACGGGGACGTGGTACCAAAGGTCTACGTGGGAATCTACGTCGGGGATTATGATTCCTCGGCTTGGCTCTACCAAAGACTCCCGGAACTATGGACGGATAAGACCAGAGGAGAGATCCCGATAGCTTGGGCGTTTAATCCAAACCTATGCTTGCGCTTTCCGGTAGGCATGGCTTACACGAGGGAGACGGCGTCGCGGAATGACTCATTCACCACGGGAGACTCCGGAGCGGGATACCTGAATCCCGGATATTTGGACCCGCCGCGCAAATGGTCGGACTTGCCATCAGGGCTGGATGACTGGGCGACGCATTGCGAGCGATTTTACGATCAATGGGATCTGCGTGTGACGGGGTTTATCATTGATGGAAATGCTCCGCCGATGGATAAAGCAACATTGGAAGCCTACGCTCACTTTTCTCCGGGCGGATTCGTAGCTCAGAAACTGCCTGCCTATCAAGGAATGATTGATGGGACTCCCTACTTAGCCATGGCGTCGGACTTGGATTTGAGTTCCGAAAAGGCTGCACAGTTCATTGCGCAAAACGCCCCCGCTCAAGCCCCTGCGTTTCGAGTGTATCGAACAATCCTTTGGTCTCCATCTGGATTGAAAACCATGTATGATGACTTGGCGAAGCTAAGACCCGATATTAGGGTGGTGGATCTGAACACTTTAATGCTATTGCTCAAGATACATCTTCAGCATGAGGCGGAGTAGGCATTACATTTGGAGGATATGATAGCCCGTCGTATCCTCCTGTATGCCCATTACGGAGGATGCGACACACATGCCAATCAAGTGGGAATACCCGATATCCCGCAAGGGTATTCTGACATACAGGGAGTTTTTCGATACCAGCGACTGCGTTAAATTCGGTATTGTGGGCTTGCCGGGAATGCATCTCATAACATACATGCCTCCCGTTTCGTATAATGCGGGATTTCCGAAGTAGCGTATCTTGATGGAATATTGAATTTTACTCGTGATAGGTTCCGATGTATTGATTTTTACGTACATGTACATTCCATCCCTAACCGCGTATATGTTTCGAATATCCCCCGCACCGAGAAAATTGCATAACAAGTTATCATCCACAGGATCTTCAATGATCGGTGGTTGTAACCAACGTATGTTGGAAATACCAGAGTTGGTATCTACGGATGGCGTGTATGAACCGATCTTTTTGACAGGAAGATCGCCGAATATCTCATTTGTACGTACGAAGGAGAGGAGGAATCTTTTCATCAGGGCGGTTTGGCTGGCATATTGATCAATTGCGGCGATTTTACGATTCTCTTCGTGAGGGGTAAGCGGTAAAGCGCTCCAACGTGTGTCCAAATCCGCCATTTCCGCAGGCGGAGTGAGCGATTTCGTACGGAACAACCCCTGTGGAACCGGCCAATCTCCACGATGCACCAAATAATAGTGCAGATGGCAACGGCTGGTCAAGGTTGGATCGGACATCTGCATTTGCGCAAGCGCCAACGTGACGAAAGAGGATGCGGCGGAGTGGTCCGGATGTTCGTCCAAGGGGTGAGTTACATATAAATCAGTGGGCTTGTATCGCCTTATCAAATCCTTGATATCCGCAAGTACGCAGGAGCCACAGTATTTGGTTCCGGGATGGAAACAGTTCGAATACGGCGAGAAATTCACGCCCGTGGTAGGGGATGTATAAGGATTGTTTGAAGACCAATGCTTTTCCCAGAGGTGGGTCAAGCCCTGATCCGGATATCCGAGAAATAGGATATCCGAACGCGGTACGCCAAGTTTTCCCAAGGCGTTTATCGCCTCGTTCTGTCGTATTTTCCCGAACCTTATCATATCCTCTGTCGATAGGTTAAGTCGGTGAAACTCCCTCTCGGCTGCAAGGCGAAATCCATCCCCGTTTGTCAGGAATGCCACATGCACTGATGATCCATTATGGAGGGCATCTTGAATTAATCCCGCGCATCCCAGTGTCTCATCGTCTGGATGTGGCGAGAAAATGAGCAGCGAATGGTTGGGAGGGGGAGGGGGGTAATCGGATAAGGAGGATTCGGGTATGGATTCGTTGGCAGTGTGAATGTGGATAAGAAAAGTTGCGCTGGCGGTAGCGAAATATACCAACAGCAACAATATCAAAATGTATACCGCTCGGCGTATATACTTGAGGCTCAACGGATTTCCGCCTTTGACGAACGAAAGCCAATAACATGGCGGAGCGAGTGGGATTCGAACCCACGAACAGGTTTTACCCCGTTACACGATTTCCAGTCGTGCTCCTTAGACCAGCTCGGACATCGCTCCTTGAAAATACAACGATAAAGTATATCAGATAATACGCCGATTGGTCAAGCGAAAACGGATGCCATGCATGCCGTTGATGTGTTACAATACTCTTAAAGAGGATGGTTCGAAAGGAAATACGGATAATGGACAAGAAAAGAACCAAGGGGCTAATCACTCGGCGCGAATGTATCCATGCCGGTATGGTTGCGGCAATCGCAGGCGTGAATATGAATAGTTTGACAAGAGCGGAAAGTATGAAACCTGCTATTGTGCGGACGAATAACGATATTATCGTTAGATGCGGGGAATACGAAACCATATTCAGCGCTTCCAATGGATCGATTTTGTCCATTGGTAAAAGAGGCTCCGTTTCCAATCTTATTCACAACGATTCCTCAGGTCTTTGGACCGCCAAATTCCAGGATGGAACGATAATCCAATCCTCTGATTTCGAGAAGGGAAAGGAAGAGGCTCTGTTTGCGGTCACAATTCAGGCAAAGGAAAATACGGTTCTTTTTGATTATACAAGTCCTCAGATAAAAGTGAAGGTGAGCGTTCATCCTCGCGGGAACGAATTGGTTCTGAATGCGGAAATTCAATCGACCACCAAAAACGTGATTGATTTTTCATTGCCCGCCAGATTGCGGTTTGATCCTGCAAATCTCAAGGAGATGGTATTTCCCATTAACGGGAATATGGGAGTAGGGGGAGCCTTTGAATCATCCTTTTTCCAAAAACAGTCATCGGACCATCCCGCAGGATGGCAACAGGTGAATTCTGGTCCGAATGGCTATGAGTTAGTCTTTGGATCCTCTCCGGCGATGAGACCCAATGACGACCCGCCCGTCCCGCTCACCGTGACCAGTGAGGGCGAAAAATGGTTGGATCCGACTGTCATCAGTGAATTGACCGGTTCAAAAGCTGTTGTGAACCGCCCTCCAAGCACGCACGATTCTTTTCAATCGCTCGTGGATTCACCGAACGGTTCCTGGTTTTCCCGCAACCATCTTGGCGGTGTCGGATCAATCTGGAGAATCGGGGGAGCGGTGGGTGACGCGGAGAAAAGCCTGGTATTGGACTCAGTAGGTGATGTGTTGAAAAGACTTTCAACCGGAACTCCCACGCGAATAAAAATAGGTGTCATATCATTGGAGGGAGGTCCAGATTCAGGAGGATGGGCGGCGGTAACGGTGAATCAATGGATCCAATTGCTTTATGGTCTTCCAACGGCTGCATCCAACGATATTAAAGTCATTCGATTTCGCACACCGGAGGAATTAGCGTCAGCCTTGGACGGATCGGACTACATAGCGATTCTCAATCCTTATGGTGAAGGTTGTCCGACACTACCGAACAAGGATATAATGGCGACCGTGGAAGCGATTAGAAAATACGTGCGCAAAGGAGGGAATTGGTTCGAAACCGGCGGATATCCGTTTTTTTACGCAATGGAACCGCTTACCTACTTTCAGTACAGCGGAACATACCCCTCTCTTTTCGCTGATTTCATTCATATCGACTTTATCGGCGCATCCATTAGCTTGTTCCGAATTCAATCTGAAAACACCGTTCCCTGGATAGGGGCGAGACAAAAATCCGACATTTTCATTCCCGGAAACTTAGGATGCGGTGGCGATGAGAAGGGAGGGTATATCGACAGGACATATGGCGTCTATTTGAAGCCTAATGAAATGGGTTTTGTTCCTTCCGTCTGCATCCGATTTGGTGACTCCTCGGATAAAAGTTTGGTTCGATATTGTGAGAGCAATAACATTCGCCGATTATTGAAAGATAAAGTCAAACATGAAACGTTGGATAAACTCAAACGCACCATTCTAGTGTATTACGCAGGAAACGCCAAGGAGAAGATGCTGTATTTGTCTCTGCTTCCCAAGCCGACCCTGATTCATTTTGCAGACTATATCCATGGCGGTTTCGATAAACAGTATCCGGACCTTCTCCCCCCAAATCCAGATTTCGGAACACCCGAGGAGTTAAAGGCGTTTTACGATCAAGCTCATCATTTGGGGCATCTTGTAATGCCGTACACCAACACCACTTGGTGGTGTGATCACCCCAAGGGACCAACGTTCCTGAAGGACGGCAACGCTCCATTGGTGAAACAATTTAACGGAGAACCTATTTATGAGAAATACAACGCCAACGACGGTTGGACGGATTGTCCATGGCATCCGGACGTTCGCGCCGCTAATCTTCGTATCAGACGGCAATTCACGGTTGATTACCCTTCAGACGTTTTATTTCAGGATCAAGTAGGGGCGAGAGGATGGGTGTATGATATGAATCCGGCGTCCCCGACCCCTTACGCATACACGGAAGGACTCCTGTCACAGAGTCTCCAGGATAGTCAATTCGTTCCTCTCTCTACAGAGGCGGGATGGGATAGGGTTTCCGAATTTGAGACCCAGCTATGCGGATTATCCTGGGAATTGGTTCCAACCACTGGCGGTCCCCCTTGGCGTAAGTTAATGAAAACTCAATATCCTGTCACTACATGGCGCGTGTATCCCCTGGCTCAAAGAATAGCTCATCAGAGATCCATGATGCTGTTTCACGATTTGGGACAGTTTGTGATGAATCACCAGACGCTTGTTTGGGCTTTGGCATTGGGTTTTTCTCTCAGTTTCACAACTTCGGCTTCGGGGTTACAGGATAGGGCGAAACTGGAATGGCTGCGATGGCTGGATAGGCTTCAAAAGTCCGTATGCGCAAGGTATATTGGCGCCGCAGTCGTTGGATTCGATCATGATTGGGGAACCACCACAAAAGTGGAGGATGATGGTGTCATTATAGCCAAATATGGCGGTATCAGAATATTAGCAAATTTAGGACCCGATCCACGTATAATCAACGATCATGATATAGCCCCGTACGGGTTCCTTGCGGAGAGCGATGATGTGTCGGCGGGTAGTATCTCGTCCATTAACGGCGATTCAAACGGTTTTAATAGACAATCCTTTGTATTGGAATGGACTGAGAAAATGCTAAGCGTATGGGTGTACGCCCCTGAAGAGCAAAAGATGCGGCTACCAATCAACCGGTTGCATTCCGGAAAATATGAATTCCACTTTGATTCCGGGGAAAAAGCTATTGCAATGGTCAGGAACGAAACCCTTGAGTTCATGTTGCCTTCCAAGAAAGGGACGACTGAGCGAATAACACCTCCGCAGAAGATAAGGTCGACACCGCCTATCAAATGGGGCGATAAGCCGCCAAGCATTGGAGTATTGGAGATACCGTGGATGGGGGAACTCGCATGGACAAAGCAGGAACCGCAGGATTGGGTTTACTCCTTATCCAAAAACAGTTCGTTTTCAACGCTTGGAATACGTGTTACGACGATCAATTCGATAGAAAAGTTGGACGATGCGTTGAAATCCGGTGCGAAAAAATTTCTTACAATTATCAATCCTTATGGAGAGAAATTTCCCGTTGATGATCTATCGCATTGGAAGGATACGCTGACTTTAATTCGTGATTATGTGCGGAATGGTGGGAACTGGTGGGAGACGGGTGGACAATCCTTCACGCAGCCAATCGCACCGAATGGACAGTCCAAATCCTTGGGAGGCGATGGACTTGCCTTTCTTGGCATTGGGATTGACAGTGATGATAATGCCACGGATGTCCTAACCGTAACGCCGATGGGAAGGGAATGGCTGGGAGATAAGCTGTCAAATCATATTCAAGGCGAATTGTGCAATGCGAATCGAAGCTTGCCAAAAGGATACGCCCGCGATCACCAAACTCTCGTGTGTTGCGGAGAAAAGGATTTTATCGGGGGGTATCGTCTCGGAGGATGGGGATGGCTTTGGAGGATAGGAGGATTCTATCCCAATACCGCCTTGTCGCGTGATGTTGTAATAGGAGCCACATTGCATGAGTATACATCCGTGATAGCCCCTGTCATGCCTGAAGGCGTCCCGTATTTATGGCATGCGGAAATACATAGCGAGAACGCCGAATAAATGCTCAGGAGAACGGACTTGGCTAATCTCATTTTAATAGAGGAGATAATCACGTTTCAAGGTATAATAGATACAAAGATATTAATTGTTACAAGGGGGGGATATCAATGGCGGATGTAAAGAAATCGAAGACAAACGTTGCAGCACGTCAGGAGGCAAAGTCTGCCGCTCAGCTTTGCAAATTCTGCGGCAATAAGATAGACGTGGTTATGACGATGACTCCCAACGGCAAGAAGATGATGATTCGTCGTTGTTGCGGGATGAGCGCGTAAGCGAACAGAGTAATTCAAAGGAAGGGGTGCCTACGGGCATCTCTTTTTTATTTCATGACCCGAATGATAACGAATTTTGGGTTGAAGCGTAAATGTTTTTAATGTATTTGTGTTTCTGCATTTTCCTCGCGATGTAAAATCAATTGACGTAAACTAGCTTCTCATGAAAGGAGCATTAAGTGTAGCCATGCTTGCTCACGTATTATCCAGTGCGGTGCTTGGAATAGACGCCTACACCGTAACCGTGGAAATCGACATCACTTACGGAAATCCCAGTTGGAACATGGTCGGTTTGCCGGACACCGCAGTGCTAGAAAGCCGGGAGCGGGTGCGCGCCGCAATACGCAATTCCGGCTATGAATTTCCCTATCGTCGCGTCACCATAAACCTCGCCCCTGCGGATATCAAAAAAGAGGGCCCCAGCTTTGATCTGCCAATCGCCATGGGCATACTCGCCGCCACGGAGCAGATCAGCACTGATCATCTTGACACCACGATGATTACAGGAGAACTATCATTGGAGGGTACGGTGCGCTCCGTTACCGGCGTTTTGCCCGTAGCATTGAACGCCAAGCACTCCCATATTCGGCGGTTGATCGTTCCCGAAGTCAACACCAATGAAGCCGCTATCGTTGGCGGGGTGGATGTGTATCCTGTCTCCTCATTAAGAGACGCCGCTCTGGCGTTGGGGCTGCCAAATTCCGTCACGCCGGTTACGGTTGACCCTTCAACTCTTATGCCCGAGCATCCTCCTTACTCCATTGATTTTGCTGATGTGAAGGGGCAAGCGCACGTTAAGAGGGCTTTGGAGGTGGCGGCTGCCGGCGGACACAATTGTTTGCTGATCGGACCGCCCGGATCTGGGAAGACAATGCTGGCTCGAAGAATACCCTCAATCCTTCCTCCCATGACCGTCGGCGAGGCTTTGGAGACCACCAAAATATACAGCGTGAGCGGCCTGCTCCCCTCGGATATGGCTCTCATCACCACCCGGCCCTTTCGATCTCCGCATCACACCCTCTCCAACGCCGCGTTGATAGGGGGAGGCACGATTCCTCGCCCCGGGGAGGTGAGTCTGGCGCATCATGGGGTTCTCTTTTTGGATGAATTGCCGGAGTTTAAGCGTGACGCACTGGAGGTTCTGCGACAGCCCTTGGAGGATGGGGTGGTGACCATTGCTCGCGTTTCCGCCTCTCTTCAGTATCCTGCGCGATTTATCCTCGCTGCGGCGATGAACCCTTGCGTTTGCGGTTACTACGGCGATAACTTCAGGCAATGCACCTGCTCAGCAACAATGGTGAGGAAATACCAGCAAAGGATATCCGGACCTTTGCTGGACCGGATCGATTTGCATGTGGATGTTCCCCGTTTGGCGGAGGAGGAGCTGGTGCATTACCCTCCATCGGAGACCTCCGCGGAGGTGAGAAAAAGGGTGTGCCGTGCGAGGGAGAGACAGCAGAAGCGGTTTGACGGTACTCCACTTTTTAACAATGCTCAGATGGGTTCAAGAGAGATTCGGGAGTTCTGCGCTATAAATGAAGAGGTGCGGTGCCTGCTTCGCGCAGCGATCAAGCAACTTGGCCTGTCCGCAAGAGCATATGACAGGATATTGAAGGTGGCGAGAACCATCGCCGACCTTTGCGACAGCGAACAGTTGGGGGTATCGCACGTGGCGGAGGCGATCCAGTACCGCTCTCTGGACAGGAAGATGTGGATGTAACAGAGATTTGTAGTTATTTTGATATAATGCGAAGTTGACAGAACTCCCTCCTGTGAAATACACTTGAGATGCTTTGATATGCATGTGATTGTGTCAAAGTCGTCATGAAGTTGGTTGTTTATTTGACAAAAGTTTACATGGGAAGGGAGCGATATGAAATATTTTTTAGCGGCTTGCATCTGCCTGGGGGTTCTAATGGCGACATCTCATTCCAAAGCGCAAACAATACGCGCCGCCCGATCCGTTCATCTTTGGTATCACGCCGATCAAGGCAAGATTTTCTACAACGAGGTGCAACCTCTTGAAGTGCAAAACGGCACCTACTTTCAGGTTTGCGGCTTCAATCACGGTTATTTCGGCATGCAGCAACTCCAGGATTCCAAGCACAAGGTGATCCTCTTCTCCGTATGGGATCCGGGCAATCAAAACAATCCGTCCGCCACTCCCGAATCCGAGCGTGTCCAGGAGTTATATCACGATCCCGCTGTCACAGTGAAACGGTTTGGCGGGGAGGGAACCGGAGCTCAAAGTTTTTATCATTATCAGTGGAAGCTTGGACACACCTATCGATTCGCCATCAAGGCTGAACCGCAAGGCGAACTGACCGCCTACACGGCGTATTTCTATCTGAATAAGGAGAAACGTTGGCTTAAATTAGCCACATTTGCAACACACACCGGAGGGCAATGGCTTAGTGGGTATTACTCCTTCGTGGAGGATTTTCGTCGGGATATCAAGAGCGTTCATCAAACCCGTAAGGCGATCTACAAAAACGGACACGTCATGACGCCATCAGGAATATGGGAGGATCTGAACGAAGTCACCTTTACGGCAGATTCAACGCCTCTAATGAATATTGATGCGGAGGTGCAAGGTAACGGCTTTTTGCTAGAGACCGGCGGCGATGTTGTGAACCACACTCCGTTGAACTCTCATTTGATTCGTCCTCCTTCCGATGTAATGGACCCGGGGATATTCATGACCGATCAGATGTCGTCTAAGTGACGATCACGAATAGAGTTTCAATTGCAATATTGTCAAGCGTATGGGTAAGCGGAGGAGTGTGATAACTCTTCCGCTCTTATTTCATCCATACAACGTTACACGCTTGCACTTTCCAGTTGTTCGATTCACGTACCATCACCACCGAAACGTCCGATCGCCTCTTTGAACCGATCACGATAAAATTCAGAATCGCCCAAGTCCCGTTGGTACCGCCATTGTAATGTATTCCGTTGAATTCGATTTTTCTGGCTATTCCTTGTGATTTGCTCCAATCTGTTAGATACAGACGGATCGCGTGCGGACTATCATGTTCTCGCCATTTGGTGGAAATCATTGAGTAAGCCCCGTTGATGTCATCGTTCCCGACATCTGAAACAAACGTTCTCCCGGCAAGGATCAATTTACTGTTAGCGTGAAGGAAATGAGTGAACGCGGTATAGGTGAATAAGGCTAAACCCGTGCCAATAAACAGTGAAACAAGGCAACCGCATCCGATTAGCGAATATGTCGCGCAATGCCAACCATTCGATCTATTTCCCACCATGATACCCGACTCCTTTTCCATATCATTCAAAGGGGTGTGTGCCGAGCAATATGAAAATAAATTGTACCACTCCCGTATGTCGTTTTCTTCGCGTCAATATTGCTATTTTCGCAGGCGAATATTTTTTAATATCAAAAATATCATGCAGGATTTTTGAAACTGACGATGTATTATATTCATTGAATGAAACATTATCTTTCTGGGGGGATCGATAGGACGCGGCAAGCGGAGGAGATAGCGATGAGCGAGAAAAAAAGAGACTATCAATATCTGTCCGCAACGCATAGCCTTTGTTCCATTTGCGGGAATGTGGTGCCAGCCAAGGTGATTCGTCGAGGGACAGCCATCTATCTCTTGAAAAACTGTCTTAACCACGGTATGCATGAGGAGATACTGGAGGATGATGCGGATTTCTATCTCCGACAAAAGGAATATGACATTCCAGGCGATGAAACGATCCACCAAACTGAGACGGTTCAAGGATGCCCGTACGATTGCGGGCTATGTCCGGATCACGAACAACACACATGCATAGCACTACTGGAAATCACGCAATCTTGTGACCTGTGCTGCCCTAATTGCTATGCAAATAGTGGCGCGGGGGATTTCATCCCCTTGGAACGGGTTAATCGGATATTGGACGCTTTTTTGGAGGCGGAATCGGGGCGGGCGGAGATTCTACAGGTCAGTGGAGGGGAGCCTACCCTTCACCCTGAAGTATTGGACATCATTCAGCTCGCCTTGGATAAGGGTATTCGGTATGTGATGCTGAATACCAACGGTTTACGGATTGCTCATGATTTCGATTTCGCTCAGAGCCTGTCACGATTTCGGGAAAGGTTCGAGGTTTATCTCCAATTTGACGGGTTTGGAAATGAAACCAGTAGAGTTCTTCGGGGTAAGGATATCCTTGAAGACAAGATGAAAGCATTGGAGAATTTAATCCGCGTCAAGGTTCCTGTCACTCTTGTCACTACGGTGGCAATGGGAGTGAACGATCACGAGCTTGGGGAAATTCTCCGTTTCGGATTGCGCACCTCCATGGTTAGAGGAATCAATTTCCAACCTTTCGCTTTTTTTGGAAGAGTAGGCGATATCTCGCCGAACAGAAGGATTACTCGTACCGGCGTTCTAAGACGCCTTGAGGAGCAGACGGATGGAATCCTGAAAATGGGGGATTTTGTTCCCTTGCCATGTGATGTGGATCGGGTGGCGATAACAATGCTCCTTCGTGATCATGACACCTATATCCCTCTCACACGCAAAGCGGATATCCGAAAATACCTCACCATGATGGATAATACATTGCAGTTTCAGCTTCAAGACCTTCTCTCCAATGCCACCAATGAGATCAAATGCAACCCAGGTAAATGCGATTGTCTTAGCTTTATGAGGGATTTCATTCCCTTGAGTTCACTTGCGGCCAAAGGGCTTATCTTAAAGGATAGGGAAATTCTATCCCGCGATGTATTTCGTATTACGGTCACATCGTTTCTGGATCGGTATAATTTCGAGATGAAGGCGATGAAAAAGGAGTGCGTTCACGTCCTCACTCCTGATTTGCGACGCATCCCTTTTTCTGCATACAATTTAATACATCGTAGGAATACGGCGGATGCCATTTCATATCGTTGAGACCGCACTAACATGGCGGGGCGAATTATTGCTGGGCGCAAATTGGATAGTGGCGACCTGCGCAATCACGGTTCTAACTGCGGTACTGTTGAATTTTTTGCTGCGCGAACCCTCCGTAATAGCGGTGAAGGAGCGCAAAAGCCTTGTGGCGACAGGCACTATGATTGGATTTCTCGTGTTCTTTTGGGTGCTGATACGCTGGAACATCGGCGTAATCCATATTTCCAGTGACGCGCTTTTCATAATTTGTGTCATTATGGGGCTTGCTTTAGTGATTTTAGGGTGTATCGTAAATTTGCTGGGAAGAAAGGCGTTGGGTTCCTTGTGGGCGGATAATGTGACCGTCTACTCCAATCAGCAGGTTTTGGACCGAGGGATATTCGGCGTTGTGCGCCATCCGCTCTACGCTTCGCTTATCTGGATGTACTTTGGTGCCGCCTTGGTCTATCAAAACTATGCGGCTTTTTTGGCGAACTGTCTTGTCTTCGTTCCTGCAATGATGTTGCGTTCGTATCAGGAGGAAAAAATGTTAGAATCCGTTTTTCCGCAATACGCCGAATATCGCAAGCGAGTGGGGAGGTTTCTTCCTGTTTGGAATAAAGGAGAATGGCATGTTTCCTGAAAAACCCGTAAATGTATCCAGAAGAGGATTCGCCTTTTGTCGTTATACAGTGGCGATACTAATGTGGGTTGGAGCCATGGGGCGAATGGAATGGATCATTATCCTTTGCGCCGTTATCATGCTCTTGAACGTCATCCTTTCAATACGAAACGCTCCTTTGATTTTGTTATACGCGAACACTTTGGATCGATTGTTTCCTCCTCAAATGGTTGCAGTGGATGCAAATGGGATACGGTTCACGCAGTCGATCGCATTTGTTTTCATGGTGATTCCCTTGGAGATGATCCACCTCGGGCTGACCACATCAGGCTGGAGATTGCTTCTATTGGTGGCGCTCTTCAAAACTATGGGGGCTCTCGGGTTTTGTGCCGTTTCTGAATTATATACATGCCTTTTAACGCAAAACGGCTGTTGTTCGATTATGAGGAAAAAGAATGATGTCTCATGATTTCCTGCCAAAAGGGTGGGGGATTCATCCCGTCTTGTTTCGCATTGGGAATTTTTCGGTGCCATCTTATGATACGATGATCATTCTTGGCATTCTGGTCGGTTTGTTTGTCTACATTCTCTTATCCGGTCAGGAAAAGGGATGCGAGGATCGTTCGCTTTACCTGTTGGTTGCCGCGTTGGTCGGTGGAGCGATCGGGGCGAAAATACCCACTTTGATGCTGCATTGGGCGGAGATCGCTCATGCGCATAGTCTGATGGCGTTTCTTTCCGGAAGAACCATCTTGGGTGGTTTGATCGGCGGCACGCTTGCTGTGATACTCACTCGGAAAAAATTGGGCATGAGTCAAAAACTCGGCAATTACTTTGCGCCCGCCTTGGCAATCGGAATAGCTCTGGGGAGGATAGGTTGCTTTCTTCGTGGTTGCTGTTACGGAAAGCCGACGCACCTGCCATGGGGGGTGAATTTCGGCGACGGCATTCTCCGGCAACCGACGCAGATTTACGAATCGATCTTTTGCTTCGTGTTGTTCCTCTATCTGCTTTTCGCCATGCGCCGCGATCCGCCTCCCGGGGCGTTGTTTCGACAGTTCATGCTCTCCTATTTCACATTTCGATTTTGCATCGAGTTTGTAAGAAATGATTCCCCCTCTATTTTGGGACTGACGCTCGCGCAATGGGTGTGCACCGCTGTTATCGCTTATTATCTTCTTATTGATAGGAACTATGAAAAATTGGATAAAAACCCTGACGGTAACATTGATAAGAAACCCGTGATGGTCGACTATAGGAGAGAGACATGAACCAGCCGGACAGAAAAGAGCATGTAAGGCAGTTTCTTATAGGTCTGATACTCTTTATAATCGTGGATTTTTTTGGATTTCTCTTCTCCGTACTCTATGCCATAGGAAATTCCACTTCCGGAACAATGCTTTTCCTTCCCGTTGGTGGGGCGTTGGTTCTTACAATCGCATGTGTTGTCTTTGGGTTTTATACGAAAAAGAGCTACTTCGCACTTGGAGTATTGATGGCTCCGGTTGTCGTGACGCTTGGGATCGGCGCGTGTAATCTCTTATTCCTGCTGCATCCCAAATAAAATGGATTAGGGCGATGAGAGGATAGCGTAGGTATTGGGAATATACGCCAATAGTTCTTAAGGATTGAATTTCTAATGTGATTGTTTCGAAGGATTTTCCCTTAAACATTATAAAAGTACCAGGTGAGTGATCATGAAACTTTCCAGACGTGTTTGTAACGGGCTACAGTTCTTTCTCACCATGGTTGGGAATCTTGCTTTCACCCATCTTTCTTTTCCTTGTTTTGATTATTCTTGCCTTTGTAACTCCTCCGCCTCCTAACTGTCAGTAAACCACGACTTCATTGCGCCGACTTGTTTCGATCCGAAATTCGAGGATCGTGATATTTATTTCGAGAACCCTGGATGCTGTCCCTATCGAAGAAGGAGGCGTTATAAACAGCGATAACGCCTTCTTCTTCGATGTCAGTTTGGAATCCAAGTGCATATAGTGCTTGTTTATGTATCATCCCAACGGAGAAAGCGATGACACTCCACGACGCCTCTTCCACTCAATCGCCAGAAATGCCGATAAAACGGCAAATCCGTAAACATACGTCAAAGCTTCTGACGGCTCCGGTACGGCGGTTTGAGGAGCCAAACCACCGCCCCAATCGCCTGTGAAACTACTTAACATCTGATCCTGTTGATCGATCGTGAGAGGGGTTGTTGCATTTACATTGATGGTGAGGAGCTCGGGTTGACTTAAACTTATGGGGACGGGCATTCCAGATTGGTAAAAGGACATCTGATCGAAAGATCCCTGGATTGTCGCATTGGTTCCGTTGAGGGATCCGTATATTGTTAACGGTGTTGTACCAACTATGGAAAGTATACCGGCTGTGTTGCTAAAATCCGCTCCCCATTGTATGTTTAAAATCTGTGAAAAAGTGTTATTGTTATCATTAACGGATGCCGCCATATATGATCCGTTTCCGGATAACCCAAAGTTGATATCCGCCGGCAGGGATGTGGTTGGCAATAACGCATTCCACGTATCCATAGGGGAAACCGCCGTGATCTGTGCGGGAATTGCAACAGGAGAGGTTTGCAGGTAGTTGCCGCTGGCTCCATTGTCGTAATAGTCGAATTCACCAGGTCCAGCACCTTGAAAAGATATTGTGACAGGCCCGGATATCACCTCGGAGGAAGTAGCCCAAGCAACTCCACACGTGCCTGCAAACAAACAAATTGAAATGAACGCGTACACCCACGAAATTTTTTTAGTGCTCATTTGAATCTCCTTTTATAAAAAAAAACACATCCGCTAACTATCGATAAAATAAATTCTGTTTCATGCACGCTCCTTTCATTCCTTGCGATTGATCACACCATGACGGTTCGTTCCGTCTATGATTAGAAAAGCCGCAAAAACCACTATCCCGCAAAAAAACGTCAAGGCTTCTGACGGCTCCGGTACGGCGGTTTGAGGAGTGAGACCTGCCCCCCAGTCGCCTGTGAAGTTATTAAGCATGCCGTCGGTTTGATCAATGGTGAGAGGACCGTAGGTGGCCAGATTGATAGTTAATATCTCAGGCTGATTTAGGTGGAAGTCGGTAGGATTTGGAACTCCCGATTGCCATAACATCATTAGACTGAAAGGTCCTTGGATCGTGGCGTTGGTTCCGTTAAGAGTCCCTGAGATCGTTAAAGGTACATCGCCCGCCAAAGTAAGATGATCGGAGATGTTGGGATTGTTAGAATCGTTATACTGAAAATCGGCGTGCCATGCTTGATTTATATTCTGTGAAAAAGTGTTCCCCATAACCGTTGCCGGATAGGAATAACCGGATGCAAACAAGTCAAAGTAGAGATTTACAGGGAGTGTCGCGCCCGGCAGCAGGGCGCTCAAATCACCCGCTGGATTAACCGCCGTTATTTTCGCAGGGATTTCAGCGGTTATGGATGACATATTGGGTATGTCCGACGTTAGATCGTTGCCGCTAGCTCCAAATTCCTGATAAGTAAACTCACCCGGACCATTGCTTTGAAATGTGATCGAAAAAGGTTGGTTGCCGATTGTCATGGAGGATCCCCAAGCGCAGCAATACAAATCCACCATCATACCTACTAAGAAGATAGACGTTATCATACATAATCGGTTGGAAATCATATGAACTCTCCATTCGTGAATAAACCGTCTTTCGCCAATGCATGCTTTGCTACAACGCCTATCGAGCCTTCACATTAATGGGCTCGACTTTAGATTAAATCCGCTTATGAAATTGCATGGAGCCAGTGCGTCCTAAACGAATAATGGTTCACCACCCCCTTTTGCGAATAGTACGACGACAAAACCGCGATGAAATGAATCATATTCATAATATTGCATATTCCATGCCAATTAGAGGGATTACATAGTATAAATTAAAAAATATTATTTATGATCATCAACTTTATGGTCATAGGGGAAATCCAATTGGTTCTCGACATCACCTTATAATCACAAGTGGCGTAAAAGTAGCGTTTGATTGTTGGAGAAATGATGAGCTTCA
>JAJZOL010000150.1 GCA_021811565.1 bacterium
AAAAGAGAAGGAATTGCAAAAGCTTGTGACTGCGCTGGTGGTGGATGACCAAGAGATTGTGCGCAAAGGTGTCTGCGCGTTGCTGGAATCAACAGGAAGTGTTCATGTTGTCGGAGAGGCCGAAAATGGAAAGGTGGCTCTTGCGTGTATCGAGGCATTGCATCCGGACATTGTTTTGCTGGATATGAAGATGCCCGAAATGGACGGATTTGAAACGCTGAGGGCATTAAGGACGAAGGATTCCGACACCCGCGTGCTCATCCTATCCATGTTTGCCGAGGATGCATATGTTCTTGAGGCGCGCGCACTCGGGGCGAACGGTTATATCTTGAAGGATGCCGGAGTGAAAACGCTCTCCCAAGGGATTGATCGTATCATAGCGGGAGAGGAATTCTTCCCGGAGATAAAAGTCCGCTTTGATCATACGAAACCATCCGTAGACTCGGCATCAATCGAGAAAATGAAGATGGTTTGCTCGAGGCTGACCGATCGCGAACGGGAGATCGTGATGTTGGTGAGCGAAGGCTTGATGAACAAGGAGATCGCCGACAAACTGGGCATTAGCGTGCGGACAGTCGAGGTTCACGTCTATAATTTCATGAAGAAGTTGGAACTCCGCAACCGCACGGAGCTTATTAGGTTCACTCTTGAGCACAGATCTATCTTTTCGCTCAATAAAAAAACGCAGGATTAACAGCGGCGGAATGCGATATCGGGAATCAAATGAACCTGGTGTTTGATTCCGCCTCGGATATTTGCTATAATAAAGTGAGAAGGGCCCGTGGCCTAGCGGCTAAGGCAAGCGGCTCATAACTGCTGGATCGTAGGTTCGAATCCTACCGGGCCCATATTTTATTGTAATACTCGCTCCATTACACCGCTTGAACGTTGATTTGAAAACGTGATGCGTTTTCTTACATATCACGGTATATCGCCATCATCCCTCTTGACCAAGAACGGCTTCTCATTCACAAATCTCATTGAATTGAAAAACAGGCTTGGAACTCGTCTTTCCGTGCGAATAGAGGTAATCTATCCTTAGCTTATCGCTACGCATGGCGATGAGCGGAACATTAGATTCATGCTATGTTTGATATTCATTTGATGTGATCGCAAACATTGAAAGAGGATCGTTCTTTCATGGTACATGAAACATCGGCCCTCGAATTTCGCAATTGCCCGATATAACTTAACATATTTAGAGAAAGGATGTGCTAATAAATGGCTGGCAAGGATTATTTGTGTTCACCTGTGAATCGGTTAAGAGGATCCCTCCCCAAGGTCGGAATTAGACCGGTGATTGATGGTCGACGAGAGGGTGTGAGAGAATCTTTGGAGGGGCAGACCATGCAAATGGCGCGCTCCGTGGCGGATTTGATTACGGGGAATGTCCGACACTCCTGCGGATTGCCAGTGGAGTGCGTTATCGCGGACACAACGATCGGAGGCGTGTCGGAGGCGGCGAAATGCGCAGAAAAATTCTCCAAGGCGGGAGTGGGGGTATCCCTCACCGTCACTCCCTGTTGGTGTTACGGATCCGAAACCATGGATATGGACCCGTATATACCGAAAGCGGTGTGGGGATTTAACGGTACGGAGAGGCCGGGTGCGGTCTATCTTGCGGCTACGCTTGCCGCCCACGCACAAAAGGGGCTTCCCGCCTTTGGAATATATGGCCGCGATGTGCAGGATGCGACCGACCAGAGCATCCCCGCCGACGTTGCAGGCAAATTGCTCCGTTTCATCCGCGCCGGCATAGCCGTCTCCACCCTGCGGGGGGCGTCCTATCTCTCCATGGGTTCCGTATCGATGGGAATTGCGGGATCCATCGTGGACCATGATCTTTTCGAGAACTACTTCGGGATGAGATGCGAAAGCGTGGACATGGTGGAGTTCGTTCGAAGGATGGACAGGGGCATATACGATCCTGAGGAATACGAAAAGGCTCTGAAGTGGGTCAAGGCGAACTGTATCGAAGGGCGGGATATTAACAAGCCGGAAAAACGTCACTCTCGTGAGATGAAGGATCGCGAATGGGAGATGAGCGTCAAAATGGCTTTGATAGCGCGCGACCTGATGAACGGAAATCCAAAATTGGCGGAACTCGGGTGGGTCGAGGAATCGGAGGGGCATAACGCCCTTGCCGGTGGATTTCAAGGCCAACGCCAATGGACCGATCATCTCCCAAACGGCGATTTCATGGAGGCGATTCTCAACTCCTCCTTCGATTGGACAGGCGTTCGGCAACCCTACATCATCGCCACGGAGAATGATTCCCTCAATGGGTTATCCATGCTTCTGATGCACCTCATGACCGGAACCGCTCAGCTTTTCTCGGATGTGAGGACCTACTGGAGCCCGGATGCGATCAAGCGGGTGACGGGATACACCCCGGAAGGAGCCGCGAGCGGGGGGATCATTCATCTTATCAATTCGGGAGCATCAGCCCTGGATTGGTCTGGCGAACAAACGGATAAAGGTAAACCTTGCATTAAGCCATGGTGGATGGTTTCCACCGAGGAGACAGAAAAATGCATGAGAGCAACTCATTGGGACGCTGCGGAATTGGAGTATTTCAGAGGGGGCGGGTGGTCGTCCGAATTTCACACTCCGGGCGGCATGCCTGTGACGATGATAAGAATCAACAGGGTGAAAGGCTTGGGACCTGTGATTCAAATTGCGGAAGGTGAAACGGTGCAACTCCCGGAGGAAGTAGCCAATAAGCTTATGGATCGCACGAGTCCCTCCTGGCCGACAACATGGTTCGCCCCGAGAACAACCGGCGTGGGACCTTTCCGCGATGTCTATTCGGTGATGAATAACTGGGGGGCGAACCATGGAGCCATCTGTTACGGGCACGTAGGTGCGGATGTGATAACGCTTGCCTCCATGTTGCGCATTCCCGTAGATATGCACAACGTGCCGGAGATGAATGTTTACCGCCCAAGCGTTTGGTCGCGATTTGGAGCACAGGATCCTCAAGGCGCGGATTATCGTGCCTGCGCCAATTTCGGACCGCTTTATCGATAAAAGCATCCTCCGATGCGGATTTTGATCCTTTCGGCGCTGTCCAGGATAAGGGGCGGCGCCGATAACTTTCTAACCCTTGGAATTACGGATGTGAACGATATCGCCATCCTTCACGATGTAATCCTTGCCTTCCAATCGCATCTTTCCCGCGCTGCGAGATTCGTCCCATCCCCCGCAGGCGTGAAAGTCATCGAATGAGATCACCTCCGCTCGAATGAAAGTGCGAGCGATATCCGTATGGATTTTCTCCGCAGCCCCAACCGCATGCGTTCCTTGACGAATGGTCCATGCCTTCACCTCATCCTCGCCAACTGTGAAGAAGCTGATATATCCGAGGGCGGCGTAAGCGATACGGATGAGCCGATCCCTCGCAGGCTCCTCGATTCCCATCGCGGAAAGGAACTCCTTTTCCTCCTCCTGGTCCATTTGAGAGACCTCCATCTCCAGTTTCGCGCAAATCTCCACCAAGGGCAGGTTCTGATCCTCGGCGAAGCTTCTTAGGGAGGAGAGCATCGGAGAGTCCTGGGAGATGCTTTCCTCGTCTATGTTCGCGACTAGAATTAAGGGTTTGGCGCTGACAAATGCGAAACTCTTAATGGCTTTCGTATCATCGTCGGTGAGGGAGAGGGTTCGAATCGGCTGCAGGGAATCCAGATGAGTTTTTATTTTAAGTAGGGTCTGCTCTTCCGCCGCTTCCGCTGGGGTTTGCCGCTTGAGAATGCGATTTTTCTCAAGTCGCTCCAAACGCCCTTCTATAACCATGAGATCCGCAAGAAGCAGCTCCCCCATGATCTTTTCCGCGTCCCTGCGAGGGTCCAATCCACCACCCGGTTCGGGAAGAAACTCGCTCTGGAACGCTCTGAGTATCAATGCGAGTGCGTCCATGTTTCTCACGCCCGCGAAGAAATCCGCTCCGAATTTCTCTCGCTTCTCCTCCAAATCTATTCGTGCGCCGCCGTCCGTTATGTCCAGCGTGGCGGGGGCTATCTTTTTAGGATGAGAGACCTCCACGCAGAAATCAAAGCGCGGATCCGGCACGGGGACCGAACCGAGATGAACCTCGTCTTTGTGAGATCCGTATGCATGGATGGATTCATTCGCCCTGGTTAGAGCGTTAAAGAGTGTGGTCTTGCCACATTCAGGAAGTCCTATCAGTCCAACTTTCATCTATTGAATGCTCCATTACTGTTTTATATTTGCAGGAGTATCGGATGCCTGTTTTTTGGATGGGGGATTTAGAGAATCCATGGTGTTGGATGAGGAATCATGCGTCAAAGCGGGATTATCCGTTGTCGTTTCTTTTTGAACAATGGGGCGCGGCATATCCATTGCGGATACATCCACCTTCGCCGTGCGTTTCGCCCATGGTGATTTCCAGCCCATCCAATACATCAAACCGATGATCAGGAGTATGAGCGTGAATTGCTTTAGAAATCTGTTTCTTTGTGAAATCATCTGTTTTTTTGTGGGCGGTCGTTTCATGGCATGTGCGCTTTCCTGTATTTTTCGACTAACTTCACCAACCAGATACTCCCCAAATAGAGCAGGATGACTGGGAATATCATCACTGTCATTGTGAATAGATCATTGGAAGGAGTAACGATAACGCCAATGACTGTTATGATTAGCACCGCGTACTTCCAAGATTTTATCATCATGTCGGACGTTAAAATCCCAATCCAAGCGAGAAAGAGGAGGAAGATTGGCAACTCGAAAACCAAACCGAAAACCCCCATCATTTTCAACATGAACATGACAAAGGTTTCAGGATCCTGCAAAAGCACCGCATGAGGGAACCATCCCACATAACTCGCAAACCATGTAATCGCGTATTTGGCAACCCAATAAGCCAGCGCCACTCCGGATATGAAGAGTGTTACAGCGAGCGGCGCGAGATACCGAATCGGTTTTTTTTCCTCTCTGGTTAAGGCGGGCGAGATAAACCCCCAAACTTCCAGAATCAGAAGCGGGGCGACGATAATCATCCCCGCCACTATGGCAATCTTCAATACGACGAAGAAAGGTTCGGTGAAGGTGGTGAAGCGCAAACTCCATCCTTCAGCCTTATGTTGCCGCATGATGATTTCCATTGGGTAAAAAAGAAACGCATATATCGGCTTAAAAAGATTGTATGTGAGAATAGCGCCGCCGAATATATATAATATTATGCGTATGATTCGGGTGCGCAACTCCCCGAGATGCTCGGTTAACTCCATTCGCGCATCATCGGCATGATTCTCCTTTTTCTTGAAGAGCAATCCCCTTCCAATCCTCCTGAAACCTTTTTGTTTGACGCATAAACAAGGGCGTCACGCTATTATACCTCGGTGACGCCCGGCTTGACAGATATTGTGTGTTGTTCTATTGCGCGTTGGTGTCAGGCACGCTTGTTTTTTTCGGGATGATCTCAGTGGTCATGGTCGATTTGAGACTAATCTCCGTTGCCTGAGGTTTGGCTTGAACTCCCCCCATGTATGGGTTGTAACCAGCGCTTCCAGGATATCCGGGATATCCGCCGGAGCCGCCATACGGTCCTGGATATGCACTCGATCCTCCATAAGGCCCGCTGGAACCGCTATAAGGGTTCATCGGATAAGGGCTGCCCGCCGCGCCGGAATAAGGCGAACCCCCGTAACCCATGGATCCGTATGGGGAGGATTTCATGCCGGAATAGGGGGAAGACCCCATCCCGGAATAGGGGGAAGACCCCATGCCAGAATACGGTGAGGACCCCATGCCTGCGTAAGTGCCGGGGCCGTAGGGAGAGCCTCCTGCGAAAAGATTGTTTTCGAGTAGTTTTCCAGATACATCAATCGTTCGGTAGACTTTCAGAAGCAAGCCTGCGCGGAACGCCACCCATATGTCCCGATCGAAAATCACATGAGGATGGTCAATCTGCATCCCTTGATAGTCAATCGCCTTCTCCTCCGGATATCCATCGTAATGCTGATGAATTTTCGCGGAGGGGTAACCATCCTGCCATTCAAAGGAGACCAAAGTGCTTTTCACCCTCTCCTTGGGTTGCTGATCCGGCGTGACACCAGGAATATCGATCGGCACGTCCGGTGTCTCCCAGGAATCCCCGATGTTCACTGGATTCTCCGGCAGAATGGGCAAGTCAATCGTAGCGCTCACAGGTATGCCCAAACGTGCAAACTCCGCGAAGGACGCAGCGGTGTTGTTCTGGTAATGCACGTTTCCAAGCACGTCCAGCTCTTCATACAGCGATTTGGGCAACTGATCCGTCGGGAATATGGTTTCCTGGGCTCCATGAGTGATCGATAACTTTGTAAGTTTGTTCCGAACCATGGCGTCGCCGTTGGAGTACTTGTCATCAATGGATACGTCAAGCTGACTTTTTTGCATGTAGGCGTTGAGAGTGTCCTGCTGTTGGTTTGGACCCCCTTTGATATCCGTTGTCCCCGAACGTGTATAGGTGAAAACATCTCCGTCTATGAAACGGTAACGCAACGTTACCGCCGCATTCATGTCCACCTTGTTTTTCAACTGGACCTTTATCGAGGATGTGGCGCTCAGCATGTCGCCGTTGCCTTGATCCGATGGTCTCGGGGTATAGAGGCTTACGGAGATTGTGTGCTCACCATCCTGCGGATAGATTACCTGACCTCTTCCGAGTTGCATGGGACTTTTCGTATCCCATACGTACACGTAATCCGACCCAGCCCCGCCTTGGGCGCGATCCTCGGCGGTGGGAGCCATCGCCACCACGAAATGACCGTCGATATCCACGGAGATGTACCCGCCCACGGGGATGCTTGCAAGAGGGACTTTAATAGGAACTTTTTCACGTACTATGGAACCATCCGGAGGGTAGCGAATAGTGAAAGGCACTTCATTTTGTGCGCGGACGCATTCACCCATCACGGCCATCATGAAGCAAAGCATGATTATTGTGATTCGATTCCGGTGCAGCATGATCAAAACACCTCCTGGAAATATCCTGGTAGTCTTCAAGTGTATCATAGGTAGAGATAATTGTCAACAGGAAAAGCCAGGATATTAAAAAAGATCGTTTGCTGAAAAGATATTTCATTTCGGTCTTGTGTTCGCAGCCAAAAATGCCGAATATGAAAGCGGAGAGAATACGAGGCGAGAGCATGTTTGTCATTATAGGCGTGGTCGTATTGCTTGGCAGCATTATCGTTGGGTTTACCATCGCCGGCGGAAAACTGATGGTGCTGTTCCAGTTATCTGAATTTATTGTGATCGGGGGGGCTGCGCTCGGAGCAATGCTCATCGGCAACCCTCCATCCATTATCGGCGAGATATTTCGCAACATCATGGGTTTGCTGAAAGGTAACACCTATACCAAAAACACGTATAACGAACTCTTGAAAATGCTGTATGATCTCTTCATGCTGGCGCGTCGCGAAGGATTGGTGGCTTTGGAGCATCATGCGGAAAGGCCGGAGGAGAGCGAATTCTTTAAGCGTTACCCATCCTTCGCCAATAATCCCCATGCCATGGAATTTCTCTCGGACACCTTGAAGGTGATTATCACCGGGACGGTTCAACCTTACGATCTCGCCGAAATGATGGATGTGGATCTGGACACGCACCATGAAGCTGCCGAAAAGATACCCTCCATCCTTTCGAAAACCGGTGATGCAATGCCAGGATATGGTATTGTGGCATGCGTGCTGGGAGTGGTCATCACAATGGGGGCGATAGGCGGTAAACCGGAGGAGATCGGTCATCATGTCGCGGCGGCTTTGGTCGGAACCTTTCTCGGGGTTCTAATGGCGTATGGCGTGTTCCAGCCTCTCTCTCAGGCAATAGAGACAATGATGAACGCTGAATCGCAATATATGTGCTGCATCCGCTCCGCGTTGCTTGCTTTCGCACGAGGAGACGCCCCCCTGACGGCTGTGGAGTTCGCTCGAAGAAATATCGAACCGAACGTAAGATGCACGTTCGCGGAGTTGGAAGCCAATCTGAAAGGAGGATAAGATTGGTGACGCTTGGGAGGATGCAAATCTTCTTCACCTTCAAAAAACGGATCGAAATTCCTCATAACGGGTATCTATTGAGGTAATTGCAAAATGTGGAAAATGAGGCGGTTATCGCTCGTTTCACAATCGGTGAAATACTTGGATATCGTATTTCGCAATCACCTGAATTGTCCTTGTTGATATTCCTGATTCAAGACCTGGAGCTTGTCCATCATTTCGATAATGAATATCCCTTTCGAGGCTTTTAGCTCATGAACGAAGAACGCCCCATTATTATCATCAAGAAAAAAGGCGGTCACGGCGGTCATCACGGAGGAGCGTGGAAAGTGGCGTACGCCGATTTCGTGACAGCAATGATGGCGTTATTCCTCGTGTTATGGATTCTCGGGCTGAACCAGAATGTTCGCCAATCCATTGCCGCTTACTTTAACAACCCCACCGGAGTGATGAAAACCACTATCGGGGGCGCAAGCAAGATCGGTATCGGCGTGCAGGAAAGCGGCACGCACCCTTCCATAATTCCCACGCAACCGTCCAAGAGCGACATTGACACGCAAAACCTTCGTTTCATGCACGCCAAGGAGAAGCTGGAAAAGATCATTAACAACTCCTCCGAGTTTAAAAAATTAAGCAAAAACATCTCCATCACCATCACCAGCGAGGGATTGCGGATTGAATTGTTGGAAAATCAACAATCCCTTTTCTTCAAGCGGGGCAGTGCGGTTTTGGAACCCTCAACGGCTCATCTATTAGTGAAAATTGCCACAGTCATAAGGCAGATGCCAAACAAGATCATGATTGACGGCTATACTGACGCGAAACCATACATGGGAGGGTTGGCGGGCTATTCCAACTGGGAGCTATCCTCGGATAGGGCGAATAGCGCACGAAGGGCGATGGCGAACACACTTAAATCCAATCAGGTTGAGGAGATACGGGGGTATGGCCCCACTCACCTGCGAGATCCCGCTCACCCCTTCGCATATGTTAACCGCAGAGTAAGCATCTTGGTGACTTACAACCATTCGGTTAAGGCCGCTCCCATCGTGAATGTCGGTACATCCGATGTGCCCCCGAGTTTTCCTGATCAAGCTTCGGACAATCAAAATAATTGAGGGGATTGCCAAATTCGGAACAGGATGAGAGCCAAGATTGTTCGGCGCCTCTTGGAATGCCTAAAGTGCGTAAACGGCGCATCTCTGAACGGACAGGACATGAGAGATGGTTCTTCTTGATGCCAATCCGGATGCGTTCCATCAACTCGAGTGATATGTTATTGCGGTGAGGTATGGTGATTGGAGGGCATCTCACATTCGTCAATGGATTTCATCTAGGCAAAAAAGATTCGGGGAATGGATCAACCATTCCCCGCTCCGTAATTGTAGATGTTTGATTTTTAATTCGTGAAGCCGGTGAGTTGTATGGGCCCTGTAATCGTGTCACCGTTGGAGAGGTTTAGAGTTAAATTGCCGGCGACAATCCCAACACCGGGCATGTAGAACCCCTGTCCTATTCCAAGATTGCTGAAACCCTCCGTTACCGCAAACGGCATGGCGAAGTAAGTGCCTGAAGGGGTGGTTACAAGTTGGCGGGTGCTGAGCAAGGTTAGGGAATAGCCTCCCGCCGCAATTGAACCGAACGGGTTATTGTAGGTGAGGGTCGAAGAAAGCATTGCGGGATTAGGCATGTATAAAAATGCATACTGGGGTTGCACGGTGGATGGCACGAATTTATCATTGGCTGTGTTGATCTGAGCGCCAATGGTGTTGTTAAAACCATGCACGAATATGCCTTGGCTGGTTTGCGTGTAATACAGCCTCGATATCGCCTGTATCTGTCTGCCATCCACCAGGTAAATGTCAAACGTCCGATCCAAAATATTAACCGTTTGATTGTTTGAATCCTTGGCGGTCTGGCTCTCCACCTGGAAAGTGATCGTGCTCTTGGTGGAATCCAATGGAATCGTTGTGGTGGATGACCCGATTGTTGCGGTACCGGCGATGTTGTAAGTCCATTTTTGCCCTGCCGCATAGGTTAGCAGCTGATCGGTCGGGGATTTGCCTCCTCCGCAACCTCCAAGGGTTGCGAGGACGAAGATGAATATCCATGCGCGTTTAAACAAGGGATTTCCTCCTATTTTCTTGATTGCATTGTCTCTTATAAGTATTGCATCGTCTGATAATCCTGCGATTCCGTTTTCATGCGATTACCAAGGATGCCCACTTCGAAAACACTCGCTCGCCGATATCTTCCAGGATTGGCGCGTTTCGCTCCGCCTCCTCGATGATTTCCGCTCCGTTGACGTGTGCCTCGTGTAATTCCTCTTTGAATTGGTGAACCATGTCATAGACCATGGTTTCGGTCATTTCCAGATGAAAAAGCATACCATATATGTTCTCATCATATCGAAAACATTGACATGGGCTTACGGCGGAGTACGCTAAATTCACGGCTCCTTGGGGCGGATCATAGACATCGCCGTGCCAATGAAACGCTGTGAACGGAGTGGGGACGTCTTTCAAGAGGAAATCCTCCATCCCCTCATTGGTCAGCGCCACGGAATGCCACCCTAGTTCCTTTTGAGCGCCTGGTTTCACCTCGGCTCCAAGTGTTTTCGCGATAAGCTGACTCCCCAAACAGACTCCCAAAATGGGATTTTTACGACGAATCGCATCTTCAATAAGCGCCATCTCATCAAGCAGAAAAGGGTGTTGGTCGGTGTCGTATACGCTCATGGGTCCGCCCATGATAATCAGCCCGTCCGCGTCCTCCATCGCTTTGGGAGGCTGGGTTTGGTAAGTCCGATAGTATTTGGTGTGGAGATTGTGTAATGCCAAAGCGTCCGCAATGGTGCCTGCGGTCTCATGCGGATGGTGTTCTATAATGATCACATTCCCCATTAGTTCCTGTCCCTTTCATGCTTTCCTTTTATATTCTTCCTCATCCTGATATATTCCTTCATGATTTTTCAGGCATCGCATTGTTTTTCGCATAAATAGCTACTAAATCCTACGCAATGGCTGGGTCGATTAAGCCTGTCAGCGTTGTGTCCCGCCAATAAACACGCCGTTCCCTTGGGTGGATACATACAAAAGATACGGTGCAACGGAACTAACGGCGATGTTATTCACATCCAGCAAGGAGAGACCGTGATTCTCTTTTTTCCAAGTGCTTCCGCCATCCTTGCTTATCAGCAATCCATATGCCGCATAGTCGTCATGATACGGGAAATCGTTTGTAGCCGCAAAGATGGTCTGCGGGTTTTGGGGGTCGATGGCAACAGAGCTAATGGTGTCATCGCTAAGCGTTAATCTCCAACTTTCCCCCCCGTCCGTGCTTTTAAAAACACCCCCCGGATAATCGGTTTTGCTGGTTTGATCGTATGATTCCTGGCATCCTATGTATAAGGACGAGAAATTCCTCGGGGATGCCGTTATACATCGAATATCGGCGAATTCATTTCGAATATTAAGTTTGCTCCATGTCACCCCGTTATCGGTTGTCTCGTAAACTCCCGACCCATCCTCGGGGAAGCCTCCCAAGGCTATGAGGATACGATTCGAATTGGAGGGATTTATCAGCAACCCTCTTGGCATCCGGCATGCCTCTGCGGGAAGATTTCCGTTAATGCATTTCCAACTAACCCCGCCATCCTTGGATTCATAGATCCCGTGGCCTTCGCAGGTTGCAACAAGAGTTCGCCGATTCACTGGGCTGCGCCTATCCAGAACGAGATATCGCGTTTGGCCATCGGGCAGACCCGTGTTCGGATCTCCTACGACACGCCAAGTGGCGCCCCCGTCAACGGACATGCAAATATCCCCCGCATTGTGATCCCACCAGCCAGTCGCAGCCCATAGAGTGGAGGGGCGTGACGGATCCTCCAGCACTGTAAAACAGTTACCTGCATACTTCATGCCCTTGTAAGACCGTTCGAAACTCTTCCCGTCATCGTCACTGATAAGCAAACCGATATCCGCGTAACAATAGAACGCCTTGTGCGGGTAGGAATCCGACGGGATTACCGTGTTCGGGCAGGTGGTCTCCAGACCCGTTCCGGTGAAACGACCGCCGGGGAGCATTTCGCAATATCGCTGATCCCAAGTAAGTCCGCCGTTTTTCGTGACAAAGACGTGTCCGCTTGTGCCGATGGCGACTCGATTTGGGTCGGCAGGGGATAGAGCCATGCACTCCACGCTTGGTCCCCAAAAATCTATCAAACCATATTGCATGTTACCCGTATTTTTCGAAGAGTTTGTAATCTCTCGCCAAGATGCCCCTCCATTGGTGGTTTTGAGAACTCCCGCGTTAATCCAATCGTGGTCCGCCGCATACACGATGTTCGCATTACGCGGATCCACCGCCAACGCCATCATACTGTCCGTTAAATAGGGGGAATCACCGCTTTTCCCCACCTGCTCATGCATGCCATGCCCATTTACAGGTTTCCATGTTTCTCCTGCGTTGTCGCTGCGATACACTCCGCCGTTCCAAGGCTGATTGTCTCTCGCAGTGGTGTCGACAGTTATGTAGACGACATCCGGGGAGGATGGGGAGAAAGCCAGCCGCTGGCAATCGATATTATCCAAGCCCTTATCGGAGGGCGTCCATCTGTTTCCTCCGTCAACGCTGCGAAATACGCCATGATCCGTCGCTGCAAGGATAATTCGGCTATCATTGGGTTTCACTGCGATGTCGCTCACGATGGCGTCCCCGGGGAGTTGCCCTGTTGAGATATCCCTCCAAGTCAGTCCCGTGTCCGTGCTGCGATAGATCTCCCCTGCGCCTCCCTTTCCCCAGCGCGGACGTCCCACCCCGGCGAAGGCGATGTTAGGATGAACCGGATCGAACTGAATGCATCCGATGGGCGCGGAGAAGGAGTAACGTTGGATAGGGGGAAAGCCGTTGCGGATGCTCGTCCAGTGTTTCCCGCGATCCGTTGTACGATAGACGCCGCCTTCGGTGGCGAGCAGAATGATATGCGTGTTGTTCGGATCGACCGCAATATCCTGGATGAAATAGTTTTTCAGCCCTGTGTTGCGTCTTTCATAATGTCGCCCGTCATCCTTAGAGATATAAAATCCACCTACATCGCATCCCACGTAGAGCGTGTGCGCACCGTTGGGATCCCAGGCGATGGATTCGATCCACCCGCCGCCTCCCGGTCCCACGGATCGCCAAGCGATGTCCGCGCCATTGGGTGCGGCGGCGGCGGTGAGAACGGAATGGTTATTATCTGTCGCGAATGTCACCCCTCGGAATCCATATATAAATGCAAACGACAAGAAGGTGACGGCAATTGTCCTTATTCCTTTGGAAACCACTGGATTGCACCTCTCAAAAATACGTATGACAATAGATTATCTTCTCATAGTATGATCCATATTGAACAAGATTGCAGGATAGAAAGATGGACAGGACGGAACGTATCGAGGGCTTGGGCGTATATCGCATAAACCCCATCCCGCCAATCCCTGCATCCCTTGCATCGTGTTCAGTGTTTGAACAGGATATCAGGATGGAGTGATGGACAGGACGGAACGTATCGAGGGCTTGTGCGTGTATCGCATAAACCTCCTGCCATCCCTTGCATCCCTTGTATCGTGTTCAGTGTTTGAACAGGATATCCGGATGGAGTGATGGACAGGACGGAACGTATCGAGGGCTTGGTCGTATATCGCCTAAACCCCATCCCGCCAATCCCTGCATCTCTTGCATCGTGTTCTATTTCGGATTCGCTTTATAGACCGCTATTTCGGATATGCCTGCGTTTTGAGTGCTTGGGCTCACAGACGTAATGGTGAATTTAAGCCAGGTGATGGTTTTCGGCGAGAATTTCAGCGTGACTCCCGTCTGTCCGTCATTAGGCAGTTTCCCAACATCCAAGCTGCTTCCGTCGCTGAATGTGATCACGCCGCCTGTCACCTGATCCGTGAGGTTTGGGCGATCCCAGAGTTCAATGCGATCAACGGTTTGCGGTGTGTTCCATCTGAGTTCCAGCCATGCGCCGGTTTTGGAACCGGAGGACCATTCGTTCGCCTTGTTGTTCGGATAGCCGTTGATCACCCCGTCAATCGCTCCATGCGGGCTGTAACCTCCCTCGGAACCGCTTGCGGTCACTTGGGCTTGTAACGCCACATCCCCTGGACCGATAAATGGACCGCCTGCAAGTTCAAACGGTTCACCGCCGATCTTGAAACTCACTACTGGAATAGGGATGGTTGTGCCATCTCCTCCAACCAGCGCCGCACCGTTCGCCAGGCTCACATCCTCGCCAGCATCCGATCCATTGGAAACATGCGCCATGTTGTCGTCTATTAACCCTTTCGGTGCGTAGAAGACGTAACGTGGCTGGTTGGATTGGAAGTCTCTGCCATCGCTCTCCTTGATCAACCCCACTCCGAGAATGCCTAATATCGCCCGCTTAAGCTCATCGGTCATATTGGGCGAACTTTGAAGCGTTTGAAGCGGATTTGTGGAGGAGGTACCCTTTCCTATCACCCCTCGGAGCCTGCGGGAAACGGCTAAGTCATGAAGGAGCGTGAAATTCGCGGGTCGGCAATAAATCACAACGGTCGTTGGCTTCGTGATGGGATGAACGGGCACGATCACACGGTTCATATGATCGATGGGATTGTAGATGAGGGGGCTGAATTTGTTATCGACAAAGGCGCGCGTGCCCCTCGCTGTATCCGGAAGCTCCACGATATCCCCGCGCATCCTCACCTGACCGGCGTAATGCCCCGACGTTGCGCCGATACGAACCACCACCTTGTCGCCAAGGCGGGTGTAGGAGAGCGGGGTTCTCGCATACCGCCCGTGCAGGTAGCCTTGCGTGCGACCGTCATCTTCGTAAAGGGAGGAACGACCCGTTTTACCGTTTACTCCGGGGTAGCATCTTGCAATCAGCGTCCGAATCGGCGTGGTTGTCATTCGAGGTGTGTAGGGTTGCATTGGAATGGGAACGCCGCCGCGAACGAACACAGGGGATTCCATGATGTCTGCGGCAACTAACTTTTCGGAAGCTCCTTCGTAACGCTCTCCCGTGAACAGGTCATACCACACGCCCTTAGGAAACCAGACGCCCTGATTCGCCACCATGCCGGGACCCACGCCCTGCGTGATGATCGGCGCAGCGAGAATGTTGTCTCCGAAAAGGTATTCGTATGGATAGTGGTACGCCTGGCTCTCCTTGGGATACATCATATACATCGAACGGAGGAGCGGAATCGTCTTATCGTAACATTCGCGGACGCTTGTGTAGATATACGGGAACAGTTGAGATCGCAGATGATAGATGCGTCGCATGGAGCTTACGAACGGCTCCCCCCAAAGCCAGGGCCGACGGTCGATATCGCCCATGGAATGCACTCTAAGCGAGGCGGAGAACCCGCTAAACTGTGTCCATCTGGCATATAGCTCGGGGTTACGAGGTCCCCAGATCGCACCGGTGTCATGAGCCCAGTAAAAACAGCCGTCATTCCCGGAGGCGAGGGTGAATGGAACCTCGAAACCGAGCAGGCTCCAGAACCCGCCCGCATCCCCCGAGAACTGAATGGGATATCGCTGTTCGCCCCAGCCTCCCCAGCGGCTGTATATCTGCCCCCGCAACCCGCTCTTTTCGGAGTGGTCATAGTAAAGCTTGTTAAGCCAGGGCAGGTTGCGCAATCCGGGCACTCCCGGAACCCAGGGGATGAGGCTGTCCTGCTGCCAATCCAGCCACCAGAAATCCACCCCCTCCTTTTCCAGAGGGGTGTGGCTCGCCGCGAAAAAAGCCTTCATGTATCGCCTGCTGCCATCGTCAAAGGGGAGGTTCTTTCCGGATGCGGGGGATAGCCCCATGAGCTCCATGAATTTCGGATAGCAATCCTCGGTCGTGCGAATGCCGTCGGCGGGATGATCGTTCAGAGTGACGAAAATATCATCCTTGTGGAAGGTTTTCAGCAACTGTTTGGGGTGGGGGATGAGATTTCGGTTCCAAGTGTAGCCCGTCCAACCGAGATTGTTCGCCCAGCCCATTCCGGCGGTGGCGTTTTGAAGATGCCATCCCATGTCCATCACGAGGATATCCAATGGGAAATCGTGCTTCTTATACCCATTTACAATCTGCTCGAATTGCTTTCCGGTGTAGTTGTACCATCGGCAATACCAGGAGCCAAGCACCTCCCTGCGGGGCATCGCCGCGCGACCCGAAATCGTCGCGAGCGATCTCAGCGCCCCCTGGTAATCCTTTCCATACGCGAAGAGATACCAGTCGATATCTTTGCCGCTCATATCCTGAGGGCTTGGTATGCCCTTTTCAAATCCGGGACGAGGGGCGATCCAACCGTTTCTGAGAATGGGCTGTCCCGAATCATCCACCAATCCCCAGCCGGAACGAGAGATAAGCCCTGCGGGAAGATCCAACGGGCCTGACACGCCGTCCAACGTGGCGATGGGGCCTCCCAGATTGTTCGAGTCTTGCTCGCCCGGAGTCCACGTCTCCGGCTCGCCGTTATTGAAAATCCGCACGCTTAGGTTATCCGGCGAGAAGGGTTTTCCGTCGGGAGCGTAGGTTAGTTCGAAGTTCAGGGTGCGAATCACAAGCCGATCGTGGCTTAACGTGATCCGAGCCTTTTTATCCCGTGCATTGCGCTCCATGGCGAACAGAGTGGGGTTATTGATGAACCGATGTTCGGGGGAGTATTCCATTCGGATGCATTCCGGCGTGATGACCGTGAATCTGGCGTCTCCTATCGTGACGGGATTGGGCGCGGAAGCAAGAGATGAGATTGAAAACTGAAAAAGGCAGAATAGCGCCAATTGGGCTGTGACAAATGATCGAAACGTTTTTTTCATTGTATTTCCAGAATAAGCTTTGAATAGATTGTTGGATTGCTGAATTTAATGAAATATCCTCATCTCTTCCATTATAGCATTTGCGGATATGCGGGATGAATGCATTGGAGGTGGAAGCATATTTAGAGTATAACCCACGGAGATGATTTCGCAGTATAATGATCTTTGTGATTTAAAACGTATTTCATATAATCAGGTGAGGATGAAACATCGACGTCGGCATCACGATTCGCAGATGATGTAGGGTCTGGCGCCACGTCCATCATTAGGTGAGGACGGCTTTCATAGGATGGAGCCACTTTCGTTTCACTGAGGCAAGTCATGTTCCGAAGAGATTTTCTTAAAATGGCGGGGATTAGCGGATTATCCGTATTCATAGACAACGATTTGACGAACACCCTCCAGAAAAGTATGAGTGAATCCGAGAAGAATATAAGTACACACCCTTATGACCCCACGGTATCTCCTCGAAAGACATATAACTTCAATGGCGGTTGGAAATTCATTCGCCAAGATATCCCCAATGCGCTAAATGCGGATTTTGATGACTCGGAATGGGAGACCATCAGTACTCCGCATACCTTTAACGATATTGATACCTTCAATCATCTCATCACGCGCGGCGGGCAGCAAGGAGCGTACATGGGGATTGCTTGGTACCGTAAGCATTTCCGCCTGCCTGAAAGTGGAGCCGGTGGCAAAGTATTTCTTATTTTTGAAGGCATGCGCCAGGCTGGTATTTTTTACCTTAACGGACAACGGATTGGATTGTATGAGAATGGAGTGACACCATACGGCATGGACATCACCGGCCATGTCGCATATGGTGATGAGGAAAACATTTTGGCGGTTCGGATTGATAATCGGACCGATTACGAAGAGGAAGCTACGGGAGTGCGCTTTGAATGGAATACCAAGGATTTTAATCCGGATTTCGGAGGGATAAACCAAAACGTGTGGTTGTGCCTGACTGGGAAAGTATATCAAACTTTTCCGATATATGACGGGCTCCAAACCACTGGAGTATACATCTACCCTCTGAACATCCGAGTGAGACAAAAAATCGCTGATATTCATGTGGAATCTCAGGTGTGCAATGATTCCGCGCATGCCGTCGAAGTCGGATTGTCCGTCGTCATTGTGGGCGCAAAGGGTGAGTCGGCGGCACAATTCCATGGGGATACGGTGGTCGTGAAGGCTGGCGGGCTAACCGTTTTACACGCTGCGCATGCGCTGAAGAATATTCGCCTGTGGAGCGATAGTGATCCCTATCTTTACGATGTTTACACCATTCTCACAATGAATGGGAAAACCGCAGATGTTGTTCGTTCAACCACCGGCTTTCGCAAAACGGCGTTTCGTGGAGGCGTGGGCACAGGCGGTGTATACCTCAACGACAAATTCGTCTATCTTACCGGCTATGCTCAAAGGTCCACAAACGAATGGGCTGCGCTCGGACAGGCGTACCCTGATTGGATGCATGACTATACCGCTCAACTCATCCGACAATCGAATGCCAACTACATTCGTTGGATGCATGTGTCTCCCATGAGAACCGACGTTACCGCTTGCAACCGCTATGGAATCATCGAAATTTGTCCTGCGGGAGACAAGGAAAAAGACGCAGAGGGACGGCAATGGGAACAACGATTGGAAGTGATGCGAAATACAATGATCCATTATCGCAACGATCCTAGTATCCTGTTCTGGGAATCCGGAAATAATGGCATTACTGCGGAACATATGCGGCAAATGTACATGCTGAAACGCAAATGGGATCCGCACGGAGGACGAGCCATTGGATGTCGCAGCCTCAAAGACCCGGATGCTATTCCTTTTGCAGAGTATTTCGGAGTCATGGTGGGAGAGGATCCACGGACGGATGAGCTAAAAACGTACACCGACACTTTTCGTGGGTATAGTGCGCAAAGAAGGGATTTGGCTCCCTTGATCGAATGCGAGGATTTTCGGGATGAGGCGGCAAGACGATTCTGGGATAACTATTCCCCTCCGTTCTTTGGATTCAAGCCCGGCCCCTTGGACACCTATCATTGGAACCAGGAATCCTTTTGCATCGCGGCTATCAAGCGTTATGTGGATTATTATTCGCAAATAATCACCAACACTGATTCCGAACGATCCAAATGGTCAGGTTACGCTTCCATCATTTTTTCGGATAGCGATAGTCAGGGACGCCAGGATTCCAGCGAGGTCTGCCGCGTGAGCGGAAAAGTGGATGCCGTTCGCCTCCCGAAGGAGATATATTACACCTATCAGGTGATGCAGTCTAAAAAGCCAGCCATTCATATTATCGGACACTGGACTTATCCTCACGGAACCGTGAAGACGATGTATGTCGTATCCAATTGCCGGACCGTGGAATTGGTAATCAACGGGAAGACAATAGGTAAATCCGAATTGCCGGATAACAATTATCTTTTTTCCTTCTCTAATGTGGAATGGTGTCCGGGGACGATCTCCGCGATGGGATACGTGAATAATCAGATGGCATGCGAGCATCACATTCAAACTGCCGGCGAACCGGTGGCTGTCAGGCTCACCCCTATCCTTGGCACGAATGGGTTCATGGCGGATGGTTCGGATGTGGCTATGATCAACGTGGAAGTGGTGGATTCTCAGGGACGAAGATGTCCCACGGATGACGCCAGAATTGATTTCCAAGTCAGCGGCCCTTGCGTTTGGCGAGGCGGGTATAATAGCGGAATTGTGAATTCCACAAATAATCTCTATTTGAATACGGAATGCGGAATTAATCGAGTGTTTGTGCGTTCCACGCTGACAGCGGGGCATATCACCGTCATTGCTACCAGAAAGGGTCTTCAGCCGGGCGTCTTGCACTTTTCCTCGCAGCCCGTTGAGATCATTCACGGACTCAGCTCCGGCGCACCTCGGAGGCTTGAGGCACCGTGAGAAGGAGTTTTCGTTTTGCAGACATGTGTGATTATGCATCCATTCAACCGGATCATTTCATTGAGATACCAAGAAGGATCGAATTTGCAGAGTGACAGGATTGATAAAAAATGAAAATATTTCCATACAAGGGCGATTACATCACTCTCCAGCAGGTTTTGAAGGTACTGGGCGTGATCGGCGCGGGAGGGGATGCGAAGGGCTTTCTCTCGGAGGTGGAGGTGACGGTGAACGGGGAGCGAGAGACGAGAAGAGGGCGCAAACTGCGCGACGGTGACCGTCTGCTCATCCCGGATTACGACGAAATGATCCTCAAAACGAAGGGTTCCGACAGCCTTTAGAATAGTCGGAACCCTCGTTTGTCTGAGCTTTTCTTGCTCCATTATTTCCCGAAGCAGTACACTCCGCCGTCCCCGGTTCCTATCACGAGCCGCCCCCACGCAACCGCCGGCGAGGCTTTGATGGGCGCGCCTGCGGGGAACCTCCACAACCCCTTGCCATTCGCCACATTCACCGCGTATAGGTTGCCGTCATCCGATCCGAAATACGCCGCGCCACCGTCAATCACCGGCGAGGAGTTCACCTCCCCCTGGCAGGTGAAGGTCCACATTATTCGTCCGTTGTTTGGATTGACTCGAACGACATGGTTTCCGTCGGTGGCGAACAGGACGTTATCCCCCTTCACGGCGGCGCACGCCTTCACGCCATCGTTGGAGCTAAGCGCAGGTTTGCTCCAAAGGATGTGGCCGTCCGCAAGGCGAATGCAAAGCATCTCGCCCTCCATGCATGCAACGTAGATTCTGCCATTGGCGCACGCTGCGGAGGAGGCGAAGTTGGATTTCGCCTTCGCTCTAGCGATCTCCCTGCCCGTGGCTATGCTGATAATCCGCACGAAACCGTCGCATCCGGCGATGACAACCCTGCCATCTGCGACGCACGGGGCGCAATTCACCTGCGCCTGGGTGTGATATTTCCAGATCACCTTGCCCGATTCGCCGAAGCAATACAGATAGTAGTCATAGGATCCGACGAGGATGCGATTCCCAGCGGGAGTTGGGGAGGAGATGATCTCCTCCCCGGTCTGATAAATCCATCTCTTCCTCCCGTTGGCAGCGTTCAAGGAGTAGAGAAAGCCGTCCTCATCGCCAAAGTAGATCGCCCCGTTGAGAACGCATGCCGAAGAGGAGATCGGTCCCCTCGCCCTGAAACTCCATATTTTTTTGCCCGTGCGCAGATTGAGGCATCGCTCCACGCCGTTCTGGTCGCCGATGTACACTCGGTCCCCCCAAATCGCGGCGGTCGCTTTCACTTCCGCTCTGGTTTCAGCGGTCCAAAGCAGTTTTGGTTTTGCGGGCAAGGGGGAATCCGAAACCCCGGTCAAGCCCGGGGACCCGCGAAAACAGGTCCAGTTCTGCGCGATGGCGGGGGATGAAAAGAGAATCGCGGGGAGAAGAGTTCCAATGGCGATGAGGTGTTTCATAAAACGCATGCGAAGTTATTCCCCCTTCAGAGCAACGGGTATGTTTTGAGAAGCGATGTACTTGCCTGCAAACAGGCAGGGTAGGATCCCCGCAGCAAGAAATGAGGCGAGCGTAATAAGGATTATTTGCCAGTTGATCCTTGCATCCGAGGAGACGATCTCGGGGTAGGAGGCGATCAGGGCGGTGACGGTGCCGATCAGTAAACCGACCGCTAAAATCCCTCCGTACTCGAGCAGGAGCAGAGTGACGACATCCCTCTTGTCGAATCCGATGGCGAGCATCATGGCGAACTCCTTCCTCCTGCGCCACGCATTCAGCAGCAAGGCGGCGATCAATCCGGCGGCCCCCAAAAGCAAACCGATTCCGCCCAGCGCCAGAAACGCCGAGATGTAGGTGTTCTGAACGGTGATGATGGAGTTCAGAAAATCCCGGGTGGTTTGGATTTGCACGCCGTAATCGATGAGATCGCGCTGCAATGCGTTCGAGACCTGATCCTGAACGCCCGGGGGAGTTCGCACCAGAAAA
>JAJZOL010000165.1 GCA_021811565.1 bacterium
ATACGCGATAAACGAAATGAGTTTTTTCATCCTTCTCTTTCAATAGGCTTTGGTAATCTTTCTTTGTTAGTTCGAACGATTGACATAGTTCATAGTATTCCCGTTCCGCCGCATTCGACTGCATATTATTCTCTCTAAGCTTGCGTACCGCATTATCCGCCTCATCCACATCCTGGACGGTTTTCAACTCCATTCCGAGTATCCTGGCGTGGTTTTGAAGATTGCCCCACTCTTCTTGAATACTCGAATCCAATCCCTTCAACTCATTTTCACCCATCTCTATCTGAGATTTCAACGAATCGATCTCATATTTCAAATCATCCCGATCCTTTTTTGCTTTCCTTGCGGATTTATAGCCCGAAAATAAGATGAGAACCCCAATCACTCCCAAAGCTATTGCGGTAACGGCTAAACTTTTATAGAAATAAATGGCGACTCCAATGAGAATCAATCCGATGACAAAATCAAGAATTCTCGCAGGATCGCTCTTGACTGAGGAATGCTCCTTCTTGAGTTTATCGTCCTGTAATTTTTGAACCTCTCTGCTCCGTGATTCTTTTGTATCTTTGAGGTGAGCAATGTTGGAAAAAATTTGCCGAGCCTGTCGAACGGCGTTCTCCATATTTTTCAAGGATTGCTCGTCAGTTTTCGCTGACTTGATTTCCTCAATACTTCTTTTCTTGCTGAGAAGCGTCGCCTCCTCCTTGTCATAAGTGGATTTCGCTACTATGAGACGGTTTTTTAACGCTTCCAACTCCTTGACCGCATTATTGATTGCCGCTTCCATGCGGTTCACCTGATCACGCACTGGCATGGAGATATCAAAAGCCATCACCTTGGCTTCCGTCCAATCCTTACCGCAATTGTTAATCATTTTTTCAATTTCAGCGTTTATTCTCTCTTCCTGCGATTTTATTTCCGGAAGATCTCGTAATGCGCTTTGATAGTGATCTTTTCCTTGCATTATTTCATCGATGTGCACTTTTTCGGATAGCAAACGCATATCCACTTGCAGTTCCGCTTTCTCCTTGTGCTTCGATTCAATATCGAGGGTTAGCCGATCCAAATCCTCACGTGTCTTCGCAAGATTCTCCTTGCAGACTTCATACCTGTCCAACCCTTTTTCCGGAAATCTCTCCACCAAAGGGATGGAATTCAACTCATTTTGAGCATTGTTCAACTCCTCCCATTGATCCCACGAGTCCAGGATTTTACCATGGATAGCTATCTCATCATCGATTTTGCTAATTTCCACATCCAAATCACGAATCTGATCCTGTAATGCAGGAATTTTCTTTAGCGCATCGGAATAATCGTCGGATTGACTAGATAAGTCTTTGATTGAGTCTTCCGTCTTCTCCATATCGGAAAACAGTTTGTTGATGGTCGATGTACTTCCACGAGGTTTGAACAGCTTTTCCATTTGCGAGCCAAGACTATCGTCGATCTTCATGATGTCTTTCTGCCCGGTTCCAGCCCCAGCGCTGTATATCTTACCTTTCACGCTCTCCGCACTGAGAGTGCCTAAATTTTGCAGCTCTTCAAGACTGAATCCGTAGATATTGCGATAAACTTCCTTATCCACCCCTTGAAGCATGTCTCGCAGGGCATCCTCGCCTTTTTGATATCCATCCCCCATCGTCACCGTTGCGGTGCCAGTCCCCTTGCCTGGTGTTCTTTCAATAACACAAGGTTTTTGATCCATATCCCGCACCAATGTAATTCGTCCGCCATGGGAAGCTCCATCAATAGGCTTATAAGAGTTGGAATACGCTCCCCGTCCGGATTCAAAACCAAACAGAATATCCCTAAAGAACGCCAACAGAGTGCTTTTTCCAGCCTCGTTATCTCCAAGAAAGAGGTTTATTTCCGGGGAAAGTGAATTTATTTGAACTTTTTCGTAAATACCGAAACCCTTTATAAAGAAGTCACGAATCTTCATTCTCATTTCCCCCTTTCATATCAAATAATCCAAACCAACGGTTTCCACTTGTTCCAACCATTCCAAAAGATTGGCGTCATCCGGACGATCGATCCACCGCCTGCCGCGACGATCGGAGAAAAGAACATCCAAGTCTTTCATCATATCCTCTCGTTTGGATGACGAGTTCCGATATTCATCCACCAGGCGAAGGAAATCCCCTGTTATATCATTGGCCTTTCGCCGATCCTCCAAATCGATCACGGGCTTCGTTTTATCGATGATGGCTTCCACCCAGACAATATTTCGCTCCCCGCGCTCTTCGCTCCTTAAATCCTCGATAATTCCTTGAAGACTTCCCTCTCTCGTCAACTCCGAATGCAGAGGCGTATGATCCACCAACGTAAAGCGTACAACAGTAGACTTGTCGTTTTCCAAACGCAAAGAGTCGATTCTTGAATGTATAAGCCTCATGAACTCCTCGATACGCGTAATGTTCGACATAGGTATATCCTCCGCATGCCAGCGAACATAATCGGTCTCAAGGAATTCGAGCTTTGTGGAGCCATCGTCTCCGACATCCACCAGATAGCATCCTTTGGATCCCGTTTCCTTTGGATTTATCCCCTGAGGATTCCCCGGGTAAATGATCCATGGATTCTTGTCGCTGATGACGCTTCTTTTGTGGATGTGCCCCAAAGCCCAATAATTAAAGCCTGCCGTAAGAAGCTCGGTCGGGGTGCAGGGGGCGTAGTTTTCGTATTCCGTCGAGGAACCGCAATTGCAATGCAGAAGAGCGATATTATACGAGGATTTGGGATCGGGAACGAACAGAGACGCCATGTCGTCCTGCACATCCTCCTTCGGATAGCTCCATCCGCATATCGAGGCGATGTGAACTCCGCCTTTAAAGACTGATAGTGATTTCGGTTTCCCGTGACCAAACAGATGCACATTCGATGGCATATCCAATCCGGCGGTCCATCCGTTGGCGGGATCGTGATTGCCGGAAACCACATAAACGCCAATATTCTCAGCCTCCAAACGTCGCATGCCCTTTTGAAAACGCAATTGCGCTTTTAAGCTTTTATCCTTCGCATCGTAAATATCCCCCGCAATGAGAAGAAACGCAACTTGTTTTTCAATAGCGAGATCAATGATTCGATCAAATGCATTGAATGTGGATTCTATCAGTTTTAAAGCTATGTTTGAATCCCCTATTCCCGAAAAAGGGCAATCCAAATGCAAATCGGCGGTATGAATAAATTGAAAGTTCATAATCTTCTCCCCTTCGCCATCTCAACCACAACTTTGTCTTTTCCTATCATTCAACTCGTTTTGAATGAGTAATTATGGAAAATCGCGAATCAGTTTCGCTCGATAATTGAACCGATCATCCGGCGCGGCGTCACCGTTCAACGTGAAATCCGTCCAATCTCCTTTTGCATAACAATGATCCGCCCATTTGAAATCGATTATTGCGGGAAGAGTGTCTATCCCAATCGCCTTTCTCGGAATGGCGATCTCCATCTGATTCCCGCGAACAACGTATTTCACATTCGTAACCGGTGCCCATTGATACTTGCCTCTTACGTTTCTCTCCAGGCTTGTGAGGTGTTCACCTACATGCCGATTAACCACATAATCGTATCCGAGCCAACCGGTTTTGTAGTCTGCGTCACTATTGATGTAGAGGAGCATCCAATCGGGATCGGTATGCGGTGTAATCTTTTTGTAGGTTCTCACATAGAAATAGATGTATTTCTTATCATAGCTCACCTTAGCCGCGACGATATCGTTACGTCCGGTATTGTTCACGTATGGTCCAGCTTTGCCCACGCCTGGCGAATCTCGATGAACCGGATCCCCTATCGCGTCACGATATTCCGGCATCACTTTGTCCCATTCACTGAAATTCCCGTTCATGGTGATAGGCATTGGCTTCACGGGAGGTAACGGACGCACTCCCTTGTACCGTCTTATGAAACTCACCAGTTGGTAATAGTAATCATCGCCATGTCCCCCATTCATCGGTTCGATATCCCGGCTATACTCCTCGGTGAACTCATCAACAAATATAGGCGGAGGTGCGGTCCAACTCACCCAATGATCCATCAATCCCGCAGTCCACTCATTCCATCCTGTATTGAAAATAAATGGAGGATCGAGGTTCAAAGCACGCTTCCACTGCTCCGCCACATTATAGCCCCAATTTACGGCGCCGGGGCTTGTGTCCTCCATGCCGTCATGGTAACTTCGCCCGAATGCTCCGGGAACACTCATGGGGGCGGTGTTGTTGACCGTGGCGTTATAATTCTGCGCTACTCCAACCGTCACTTGCTCGATATTCCCTTTTGAATCTCTTTGAGGCGCCTGAGGATATACCTGAAGCCACGCCCAATGGTCCGGCGGAGGATTCTGAATGTTATAGGGGGCGATTGGAGTGCGGAAAGTGAAAAAATCGGAGATTTTTCTTGAAACTGCCGCTTCCTGTTCTGGGGTGTCGTTCACCTTTCCGGGGGATAGCTGCGCGGGTTGCGCTGAGTCCGAGTAGCCTATCCAAAGCGTTCTGTCTCCCACAGTGACATTCCCGCCCTCGAAAGCCGTTCCGCCGTCATACACGTTCCCGCTGTAACTCCACCATCCGATTTGCCCTACCGGATCGGTTATCTCAAGATAATACTTTCCAGCGGGGAAGGGTTCCTTTGAAGTAATATAAACAGTCGAGTTATCGACAACATTCGCCGCCTTTTTAATAGCCAGTACCTTTCCTGTCGGTCCTTGCGCTCGCAAGACAATTGTTAAGCCTGAATTCTTGGTGTTCCATGTGGGAAATTCTCCTCCAACTTCAGTAAACGATTTGCCTGCGGTAAAGGACTGACCAAGCGGATCCCCATCTATTAACTGCGCTGGCTCATGAAGCGGGGCATAATTCCCTTCGGCATAGCTGGGGTCAGCCATTACCAACGGCTTTCCCTTCCATTTAAACCACAAATCAGGATACAGATCCGGGGCGTAGAGGGTATCGTATAGTTCTCTAAGGGTTCGTGTCCCAATGCCGCCCGGATTCCCAAACGGGCATAAAAAAGCAATCCGAGGGGTATCATCTCCGACCCGCCGCATGCTCTCCCACACCTTGCACAGAGTGTTACGCGCCTGGTCATAAGTTACAGCATTCGAGTTATCGAAAATGACCGTATCCACTCCTGCGTTTTGCAGCATCTGTGCGTGCTTTCTCAAAACGGATTTATCATTACTTACATAGTATCCAAAGAGTGGCTCGCCCCAATAATGCGCCATGTTGAGCGGTCCCCATGCGGGATTGTTGATATCCTTCATTGCGTCAGGATGCGCCGCAAGAATCCTGGTGTTGTCATATGGTCCTTCACCTCCGGATGCGAATGTGAGGAAGTAAAACATTCCGACGGTACGATCCTTGCGAGGAGGGCCAACATCCTTGTAAGTGGGCAACGGTCTTCCCAAACCATCCACTCCCACCCATGTGTCGGAGTAAAGATCACGAACTCTCTCTTTTTTCGATGCAGGGGTGTTTTGCGCCATTGAAATTCTCGGATGCATGAGAATTATCCCGTACAACGCTAAGATGAAAAACCATCCAATTAATACATGTTTGCGCTGGAGCATTCCATTATCCTTTTTTGATTCGCTGGCAAAAATTGTGGAAGCAGGTTGAAATCCAAGCAGCAGCAAATCTTTCACTTGCTTTCCATCGATATTGTCGTGGTTTACGAACCGACCTTCCCCTTTTACAATCATACAAGCATAATTCTTGACACTGCAAAGGGATGACGGCTATAATAGAGGAACTTAACGGGGTGTGGCTCAGCTTGGTAGAGCGCGCGGTTCGGGACTGCGAGGTCGGAGGTTCAAATCCTCTCACCCCGATATGTAAAACGGCGAGGATAATAGACTCCTTGCCGTTTCTGCTTTCATGGACGAACATCCGACATACACTCCGGTACACCGTATATCTTCGATTCGCGCATATCCACTTTGAAAAGCGCCCCAGCACCCGCACCATATCTCTCTTTATTTTCTCCGCCCGCCGCCGTCATGTAGATATCCCCGTAATCCTCGCCTCCGAACGACATGCTGGCGCAACGCACGGCGGGAAACTCTATCCTTCTCTCCTCCACACCTCCAGGCGTGTAACGTACCACACATCCGCCGTCCCATTTCGCTACCCAAACGTACCCCATCGCGTCCACGGTCAATCCATCCGGCACACCTTCATCCTCCGGAGTGACTGTAAACACTGTTTGGTTTGATATCCGCCCCGATGCCTTGTCATAATCAAAACGAAAAACGGTTCGAATAGGTGAATCGACATGGTACATCGTCTTTCGATCCGGCGAAAACGCGATTCCATTGGAGAGATATACATTTTGCACCACTTTGGATATCTTTCCGTCTTTTCCTAGGTGATATAGACTTGCCAAGTGGTCCTTGGACGGCATGGTTCCGCAATAGACCCCGCCATTCGGATCGGCGACGACGTCGTTAAAACGTGATTCCTCTTCTCCAGGCAAAGATTTATATATCATATCCAAGCGATCATCCCGCAATATGCCAATGGCTCCCTTCTCCATGAAGAGGAGAAGGGAGCCATCCTTTTGAAATGTGAAACCGCCGGTAACGGGACCGGAAAAAAATACCTCGCTCTTTCCTGTAACAGGGTCGTAGCGATATATTCGACCGATGGGGATATCCACCCAATAGAGTTTTTGCTCGGTTGGATGCCATAATGGGTTCTCCCCAACCGTGCAACCATAATCCGCCACCTGCAAGGGTTCCATCCATGCCTCCAAAAGATATTTTTCATCAGACAACGATTCAAACTACATTCGATATTCCTCTTCGTGCAGCCGGAAAACTTTATCCGCATTCCCGTATAATATCGCCTCCTTCACCGCCGAGGGTAATTCAGCCTCCGTCACGACCCCTTTGGACGCGGCGCTATCCACATGCGGCGATCCGGAACCAAAAAGTATTCGATGGAAGCCGATCACTTCCAAGGTGACAGCCAGTTTCGTGCGGTTCAATTCCCCTGATGTCTCCAGAAGAAGATTGGGGCAATAATGAGCTGCATTAATGGCGGCTCTCCACTCACTCCCACCCATGCCGAGACAAATCACCTTAAGCATTGGGTATTCCTTGGCTATATCAAGAGCCACATGAACATGAGCCGCAGTGGGAGTGGGGAGAAAGAGCGGTTTGGAATAACGTCTATATGCGTTAATCAACTCATCCGCGACGTAGCGAGAAAGGGGTTGCTCCGGATGAGGACTTGTGATGAGCATGCCTAGGAACTTCTTACCTAACATCAGTTCGCGCATTATGGCGATCGACTGCGGGATTCTGTTGGTATGGGTGACTAATCCGCCATATAAGTTTGGGTGCGGATCTATAGTGGATTTCAAGATGCGGTTTCCAGCGGTCGCATCCGCCAACATGGCGTGAGCGGAAAAAACAATCGCCCCCTCCACTTCCCTCGCCGCCATTGAATTAACAATCTGGGAGGCGTTGCCAGCTACGCCGGGAACCACGCCACCCCCCAACCATGTATGAATATCGAAAACAGGCATTCCATCACCTCTCTGAATCCTGCATATCGTCGGATATGCTGTGAATGGGAGATTTAAAGATTAAGCAATCGTCGGGCGTTTCCTGCAAGAATATTACTTCGAGCCGAATCAGTAATGTCGGCGATTTCAATCGCCGTTAAAGAAGAAAGCACAGGATTAGCCGGAGAGCCAGTGCCGAAGAGCAGTTTTGAATCATCGGTGTGCCGCGCCACATGCGCAATCACACCCTCCCCAAGTAGATGGGAGGTCTCCATATACAGGTTCGGATTCTCTTGCATTAGCGTTACCGCTTCAGCAAGGCACGTCTCATTCACGCCGGAAAGAATTACGGTAACATTCGCATTCTCGCACGCCTTCATAATTTGGGAGGCAACACCGGGCTTGGAGACATCCGCCATTAAGGGAAGAGGTTTGTTATTCAACGCGCGCACCAGCGAGTTAAACGGTGCGTAATTTGGCTCCCAATCCTGCGATTCCGGGAAAACCCTCAACAGCTTAAAACCCTTCTGAATGATTTCATCTATCGCCATGGGTATATCAAAACATCTCTGAGGATTGATGGTGGCAGTCGGCTGCAACCCGGGATTATCGGAGCATGCCGCCATAGTGGCGGAGTTGCCAGCGCGAAAATCCAACAGTATCCCGATGGTGGAGAGGGTAAAACTTGTGGTAACGGAATAGTTTTCTCGAAGAGCAAGCAGATCGTCCAATGATAGATCCGAAGCCTCTTTTGGCCGTGGGCCGAAAATGGTGTTGATATCGATAATATCCGCCATATCCACCTCTTATAATTGTATTGTGAGGAAGGATCGCACTCCCTCGGTGTGTTAATCCTGGATTAGGTTCAAAGCCGTGTTCAGTCTTCTCATTGTCTCATCGCGGCCGATCAACACGAGAATGTCAAACAGCCCAGGACCCACGGTTCTGCCGGTCACGCTAATCCTTATGGAATGGATGATCGGTCCACGCGAACAACCCATGGTTTCGGCAAGGTTGTTTACAAGTTCTTCGGTTGCATGCACCGTCCATTCCCCAGCATGCTCGGTTATAGCCGCAAGGATTGCCGAAACCATCTTCCTGGCGCTCTGTCCCGTAAGCCATTTCCTTTTGCCCTTCTCATCGTATTCCGCAGGGGGCTTATAAAAATAATCGGCAAGCGAGGAGACTTCCGATAGCACTTTCATGCGTTCCACAAGCAAAGGCATGATGGATTGCAGAAAACTCCTCTCCTCCTGTGTCGGAGAAAGACCGCTTATCAGCCCGGCTTCAGCCATGTAGGGAATGCAAAGATCGATCAATCTTTCCGTGGAAGCTGATCGAATATACTCTCCATTCATCCATTTAAGCTTGTCATAATCGAACACCGCCGGGTGATTCGTTATGCCATTAAGGCTGAAGCGTTGTAAAATATCCTCTTTGCTCAAGATCTCAACGTTTTCATCCCCCGCCGACCAGCCAAGTAATACGAGAAAATTGAATAACGCCTCGGGAAGATACCCCTCCCTGATGAACTCAATGAACTGTGTGGAGCCATGTCGTTTGGATAGTTTCTTTTTATCCTTGCCCACGATCAGTGGCACATGCACCCACAAAGGCGGTTCCCACCCCAACGCATTATACAGCAATATCTGCTTCGGGGTGCTGGGCATCCAGTCCTCGCCGCGAATCACATGCGTTATTCCCATATGATGGTCATCCACAACCACCGCAAGATGATAGGTCGGCCATCCATTGGATTTCAAAAGCACCTGATCATCGATCAGCTTGTTTTCAAAGGAGATATCGCCGTATACAAGATCATGGTAGGTGGTTTTCCCATCCATGGGCACAGCGAGGCGCACCACGCTGGGCAACCCCTCCTCTTGATATTTTTTGCGATCCTCCTTGGATAGATACCGACAACGTCGATCGTAACCTGTTGGCAACCCTTGCCGTTGCTGCCTGTCCCGCATCTCCGTAAGACGTTCCTCGGTGCAATAACAACGGTACGCCAATCCCTTCTTGATCAACTCTTCGGCGGCATGCTGATATAACTCCAGCCTCTCCGACTGAACATACGGTGCGCATGGACCACCGCTCACCCACCATTCATCCGGGGTAATTCCCAAATAGTGCAGGCTGTTCTCTATATCCTGAATATACTCAGGTTTGTATCGAGTGGGGTCGCGATCGGTATCTTCCAAGCGGGTGATGAACTGACCACCCTCTTTTCTGGCGAAAAGCCAGTCGTAAATAGCCGTCCTCAGATTCCCCACGTGGGGAGACCCTGTGGGACTGGGGGCGTAACGCACACGAACCGACATATTTGCTCCAATATTGTAATTAGCGAAAGACACATCCTTCGCCTAACAATCTATTTTTTAAGATATTTGCGTTTGCTCTTGTCGAAACCCTGACTCAATTTCTTTTGGTCAAACACCCACGCACCGCCTCGCTGGAAGAAGCAGTGGTGGCTTGACAGCAGCGATGCCACCATCCGCCGAGTGGTCCTTCGCACGATATTGGTCTCGGTGAGCAGCGTGATGAAGTCTATGCCTTTGCGATAATGCTCCATGATGGCGCGTAGTATATCGAATGTGGGCATCTCCTCCTCTTCCGCCTGATGACCAAGTTCGAGAAGCTCGTTGACCCTATTGCGACTAATGAACATCGCCGGTTCAGTCTCCTCGCCATAAGTCAACACAAAACGATCCGGCTCCTGGCGCTCCAAATAGAAGACGGCTCCGGAATCCACCGGCAGGGTCGAATACCAATCGAACAGACCGTATACCAGTCTTGAGGAGTTGTTCACCCAAATTTCCGTTTTTTGCCCGTTCGGAAGGATAAGATCGCCCTGCATGATTTCCACATCATATGCAAAGAATCCGGGGGGTAGTTGACACAGCGGAAAGGTTCCAATCTCCTTGTGATGATATTTCAGCACGCACCTGGCGGTGGCTGGAGGATTGGTATCTGGAGTGTACGCTAACTCCTCGTCCAACACATCCTGAGCCAAAGGAGAGAGAATGTCCCTCTGCAATCCGCCGTCAAAACCGTCATCCTCCAACAGCAAATCAACCTCGTTTCCTTCAGAATCGGTAAACCGGTTCACAGGGAAATGAAGACTTTCGGGCACAGTGAAAACGTAAGCGGGGATGGCTTCCTTAACGAAAAATCTATCCGATCCCACCCACATAACCCTTTCATCCTGCTTCAGGATGTTAATGACTGTCTCCAAATCTTGAGAGTAAGTGCTGTCCTCGACCGCCACCTCGAAAAAGGTTTCCAAAAGGTTATTGGCGTGGGATGAGGTTTCCGAGTTGAGAACGGCTTGTATGAGTCTCTCCCTATCCTCATCTCCAACGACAAGAAGTTGCGCATCATCCTGCACAACCCCTTCCATTTTCTCGTCCACCTCGCGTTGGGAAATCGCAGGGAAGTATTCAACCAGACGACGCTCCACATCGGAACCTATCCACCATCCCCCCGAAAGAAGGGTGGATTCTTTTCCATCCAGCATCGTCATCATGATCTTCCGAGCATTGAACTTATGGGGAGCTTTTTTCCACAACAGAAATTGCAGCACAAGGCTGTTCACCGGCTTAGCCACCTGGTTCAGGAATGTGTAAACGGATTCGATATTCCCAGACTCAAGCATATTTTCATGCTCTTCAAAAGCCATCACATCCATGCGTTTGAGGAAATTATCGAATAACACATCATCTTCTTCTTCGGAGGATATGTTCAGCAACCATTTGCGCAATCCATATCTGCCGGAACCCAATGAAACGAATTGATCCGACATGGAAAGCACTCTTGTCAAAATCGGTTCCAAGTGATCAACGGATTGATGGAAAATTGCGGACATCTCCTGCACCATAGCCCTCAAAGTGGAGGGCAAGCCGTATGTTTCGAAAACGTCTATGAGATTCCGCTCCAATGTATGCGTGGGATTGGCGAAACGGCTCACCAATGTCCACTTCCGGTCCACGTGAGTAAATCGGTTAGGGTGGGAGGCAAGAACCACCCGTGCCAACTTTACATTCACGTCATCCTTGCCTAATATCTTCACCAATTCGGACGCTTTCTTCGGCTCTCCGCTTTCCAGCAGAGACCTGTGAAAAAGGTCCATGGCGTAATGCATCGCCAAATCCTCATCCAATTTCGCTTCAATTGCGATATCCACAATTTTCCTCCATAGAAAAACGTCTACACCAAAGACTCTAAAATGCGGGAGCGTTCACGATTACTCTTCGGATCCCATGAATATACAGGTTCAGCTATCAGATCGTAATGTTTCGCTTCGATGATTCGAACGTATATCATCTCTCCAGGTTGGACATTGGCGGATCGAATAATGATTTTCCCGTCAATCTCCGGCGCATCGCGGAAGGATCTCCCAATTGCGACGTTATTGCCGACTTCCTCGACCAGAGCCTCAATCTCTCGTCCGATCCAACTTTTATTTATACTCAAGCTGATCTCTCGCTGAACCTTTAATAGATCGTTCTTGCGTTGCCGACGCACCCTTAATGGGATGCGCCCGGACATTTGAGCGGATGGAGTTCCCTCCTCCTGAGAATATTCGAACACGCCAACATGGTCAAACATCGCTTCTTTCACAAATTCGAGGAGATTCCGGAAATGCGGCTCCTGTTCTCCGGGAAAGCCGACAATAAATGTGGTGCGGAAGCAGATATCAGGTGACGACTTGCGAAAACGCTCAATGAGGTTTAAATAACTTTTAGCGCTTCCGGGACGCTTCATGCGCATAAGGATTTCCTCGTCCGCATGTTGCAACGGCATATCGATATATTGACAAACTTTGGGAGTGGATGAGATGACATCAATAATGTCATCGTTCACCCGAGACGGATAACAGTAGAAAAGCCGCAGCCACTGAACCCCTTCGATTTTCGTCAGACACCGTAACAATTCGGGAAGCATCGGGCGTTTGTAAAGATCAAAGCCGTATTGGGTGGAATCCTGAGCGATGAGATTGATCTCTTTCGCACCGCCAGCAACTAGCTCTTCAGCCTCGGCTATCACTCTCTCCAAGGGTTTGCTCACATGCCCCCCTCGCATAGAAGGAATGGCGCAAAAGGTGCATTTATGATCACAGCCCTCACTGATCTTTAGGTAGGCGCTCCAAGTGCATCCCGTTCGAACTCTGGTGGGAGTGTCCAGCCATCGATGCCGAGGATTCCCCACATCAATGATTCCAGTGGTATCCGTGGATAAGGCATTGCGCACCACAATCCCAATATCCGACATGCGACCGGCACCGAGAAAAACATCCACTTCCGGCAACTCCTGCTTCAACTCGGAAGCGTATCTTTGCGCCATGCATCCGGCAACAACCACCTTTCGGACTTTACCGCTTTTCTTACTCTCGATAGCATCGAGAATAACGTCAATGCTCTCTTCGCGAGCGGATTCGATGAAACCGCAGGTGTTCACCAGCACCACATCCACCTCTTCGGATGTGGCGTCGATCTGAAATCCGGATCGCACAAGAACCCCTAGCATCTCCTCCGAATCCACTTCGTTCTTCGGACATCCGAGGTTAACCAGACGTACTTTTGCGTCCATTTCCAATCGCTTTTGGTTTGGTTGATTTGAAATCATAACTTATGAATTTATTCCGATGCGTCCTAATAGTTTACCCGATACAAACGAGATTAATACATGAATTGGGGTAGAATCTTGTAATATCAAAAAGGAAAGCCGTCCGTAATGCCCATAGAGAGAACGTTCCCTCGTGAAATCGGTTTCATTCAATCCGCTGTCAATTACAGCGAGGGGTGCCGATTGGATGTCATTGATTGCATTGTTCGGGCTTCGGATGGCATTCCCGAAGTTATCGTAGCCGATTATTCCGCCGATGCCGATCACAACAGATTGGTGGTCACATATCTTGGGCAACCGAGTGGGATTTCCAAAGCCATTCTCGCCGGTACCCAAGTCGCCATCGAACGGATAGATTTGAGAAGACATATCGGAGTACATCCTCGCATAGGTGCTGCGGATGTAATTCCGCTGACTCCGATAGCGGATTTCCCCATGAAGACATGCATATCCCTCGCGCAAGAGATAGGATCGCGACTCGCCGAGGAATTCAACCTGCCCGTTTTTTTCTATGAAAAGAACGCCAGGAGGAATCATCCACAAAGCCTGCCGGAGATACGAGCGGAGGTTGTACGCTCCCTTGAACGGAACGAAGCTCTGCACCCCGACTGCGGGCCGTCACTCGCACACCCAACCGCAGGATGCGTGGTATTGGGCGCCCGAGATCCGCTGGTAGCATGGAATGTCACATTGCTGTCGAATGACTTATCCATTGCAAAAAAAATCGCCAAAGAGATCCGTCGCAATCGCGACACCGTACCCGAACTGGAAGGCGTGCGATCCTTGGGTTTGCAGCTTACATCCAAGTCACTTACCCAGGTATCCATGAATCTCACCCACCCGGAGCGGAACTCAATGCCATGGATATTTCGATACATTCAACGGCAGGCGAATATGTTGGGCGCGGAAGTTGGAGAGTCCGAGATCATCGGACTGATTCCGTTGAGCTGCCTAAGATGCGAATCTCCTTCTGAGATAGCATGGACCAAATATAATGAGCGGCAAATCATCGATAATTGGATCAGATGATATCGTGAATTCCGGAAATGGATATTTCAAGATGAAGTCACACTACAAACGAAATCACTTCCATGTGTTGGGCGGGTTAGGAGAGAAGCTTGCGGAATTGCTGATATGGATTGTCATCATCGCAGCTATTGTGTGGGGAGTTCATTGGTGGTTTTACGTTTATCCGAATACGCCCGGTTACGCCCTCAAGTCTTTCATCGGCGCTGTGAACGATGGCAACCCGTCGAAACAGTATGTTTGGATCGCCAAGAGCAGTAAATTCTATTTCCCGACGGAACAGGTTTATAAAAGCAAATTTCCACTTGCGCGCGGCTTGGCGGATCGCATCAGCAGTTACCATATCATCAATATCACGACTACCCCATATAAATCCTCTCAAGGAACGGAGAAGGCCGAAGCGAATGTGTCCGTGGGGATACTGAAGCTAAATCAAAAACTTTATCAGGACAAGACAACCCCTTACACCGATCAATATTTTCTGATCAAACAACCCGACGGATGGAGAATCGTCCTGGAGAAATCGAAAATTTACTCGATCCTTGCCGCAGGATCTCCCACTACTTATTAATTGCGTCTCGCCAATTGCCGCATGGAATGAAAAAAAGAAGATACAATAGGCTTATTTGGATAAAGGAGGATACACATGCCTAGAGCTTTGGTGACCGGAGGTGCGGGATTTCTCGGTTCGCATTTGTGCGACAGATTACTCGCCGAGGGGATGGAAGTCATCGCCATGGATAACCTCATTACCGGAAACACGGATAACATCGCGCATCATCTGGATAATAAAAAGTTTCGATTTGTATTTTATGATGTCACCGAATACCTCTATATCGACGGTCCGCTAGATTACATTTTTCATCTCGCTTCCCCTGCAAGCCCAATCGATTTCCCCACCAAACCCATCCAAATACTCAAGGTTAACGCACTTGGAACTCACAAGTCACTGGGGTTGGCCAAATCCAAGGGTGCGAGGTTTTTTCTAGCATCCACATCTGAGGTCTATGGCGATCCCCTTGTGCACCCGCAAACGGAGGAGTATCTTGGCAATGTAAACACCGTGGGTGTGAGAGGCGTTTATGATGAAGCAAAGCGATACGCAGAAGCCATCACCATGGCGTATCATCGATACCATAACGTACCTGTGCGTATCGTAAGAATATTCAACACATACGGGCCGCGAATGCGCCTGGATGACGGGCGGGTGGTGCCTAATTTCATCGGTCAAGCTCTGAGAGGGGAACCCATCACGGTATATGGGGATGGAACCCAAACACGATCCTTCTGCTACTGCACGGATCTTATTGACGGCTTTTGGAAGCTCATGATGTCCGATCAAACAGGACCGATCAACATCGGAAATCCAACGGAACGCTCCATGCTTGAGTTCGCCAAGGAGATCAAAAGAATCACCAACAGTCCCAGCGAGATTGTTTTCAAACCCCTTTTGACCGTGGACGATCCTAAAAAGAGGAAACCCGATATCACCAAGGCAAAAGCAGTTCTCGGATGGGAGCCAAAGATCACGCTGGAGGAGGGTCTAAAGCGGACGATCGACTATTTCAAAACGAAAATTCACGTCCACTAATATCCCGTATTCTCCGAATTATGGCGTCAGTTCGACGCAATAGAATTGAGTGGGATCCAAGAGGGGTTGAATCCCCTCCCCCCACTCCAAAGCGCCAGGGGGATTTCCATCGGGATCGTTGACACGCAAGGAGAATCCAAAGCTGGCGCCGGGCGTCGGCTTGATTCCCGGCATCAAAGACCATGGGATCGCCGCTTCATAGATTGTGCGATCATCCACGCGTCGAACCGCCACCTTTGCCGCATCCGCCACTTTACCCGCACCTCCGCTCCCGAACTGATATAAAAATCCATGGAGCAAGCCTTTCGCCATGGCGAAATGATAGACGGTGACGGTCTCCTCCTTCTTAATATTGTCTCTGTTTGGATCGACGGCGAACTCCACATTATCACCTTGCAGAACATTTTCCGGCAAAAATCCTGCGGAGAGTTTCGAATCCGTCTCTGTAATCGCCAGATAGAGGTAATTGCCGTCCCATTCCATTAACGTGCGCGCGGTGATTTTAGGTACGGAGCCCATTGCGGGATTTAAGTTCAAGGATGTCGCCGAATCCCATTCGTTCAGTATGCCGTTAACCCGCACCGGAAGTTTAGCCTTTTTGCAATAGAGAGGCACGCATACTCGCACCACAGAATTGGAGAGAATTTGGTTATTCAACATAAGATGAATCTGCAAGGGGTATATTCCAGGTGACTTTGAAGGCGGCGGAGCCATCACCGGCAAGGTGAGTGACTTCATCGGCCCCAGATGGATTAACTCGGATGTTTTTCCGCCCACCAATCCCAATCGCAACTCTTTCATCGTTGGATTGGTGACTGTAGCCATGAATTGTGCGACAGCCTCAGCAGGTGAGCCCAATCCCTTTGGCAATAGGATATCCGCAAGCCCTCTGTTAAGAGTCAATGTTGGAGTCGTGGATGCGGGAGTGAGTGAGACGGAGGGATTGCCTCCATTTACCGGGTTCAAACCCGGCGCCACAGGCAATGGATTTAAGTTCGTGGGAACGGTAATATTCCCAATGAGAGGAGAAAAGGATGCCTGTTCAGGGAATACGGAACCGATACCGGGCACGTAAAATGGCATCGAAGCCGTGGACTTTAACGTTTTCTTCGGTGCCGGCTTGGCGTCTTTCACGTTTTTCGCCGCATACGCTATCGTGGCAAGCGCAAGCGCACACGCGATTAATGGGATTTTAACTCTCATACTCCCCCCGTACTGCAAACGAATTCAGGTGTATTTGGCGTTATTCTACCATTTATCGAGGCTGTATGAAGTGAGTTATCGCATAAGCGTCGGGATCAAATAGAGAGGTAAGTGCAAAATTCGAAAAAGATGGCTGTTATCTCATATCTTCCAGTTGACACGGCGAAGAGAATCAAATTTCGCACTTACTTAGTGATAACGCGAATGTATATGACGTCAAGTCACACACACAAGTCCGCAATGGATGGATGGTAAATCCACTCTGCACCTTCGGATGCTGTTCGCGTGAATCGTTGTTTAGTGATTACAGCCGTGCGATCCGTGTCCTGAATGGTCGCATCCGTTTTCTCCGGCTTGCAGAGCGCCCTCCAAGTACGCTTTCACCACCGCCTCGGGACTATTCGGAGCGATTCCTTGAAGGATTTTAATTCCATATCCCTCGAACATCAGGCGCGCCTTTTCCCCAATCCCGCCTACGATAACCATGTTGGCGCCCTGATCCCGCAACCACTTGGGAAACACTCCGGTGGCGTGTGCCGGCGGGGCTACGTTGCGAACCTCCTGGACTGTACGGGACGCGGTGTCGCAGTCCACTATGGTGAACTGTTCGCACTGCCCAAAATGCGTACAAAGCTGTCCATCAGCAACCGGAATCGCAATTCTCATGCTTTATTCTCCTCCGCTTTTGTTATGTTTGACTTGAACGCGTCAAGCCTTTCTTTTACTTCATTCAGTCTTTGCTCGAGCCAATTTTGCTCTGAAAGCAATGCATTCTCGTTACTCGAGTCTCTTCGGCATCCCCCTCTGCGACACCTTCCACCTCCGTCAAAGTTCATGGCGTTTTGATGTCTTTTACCGCAACGACCACGATTGACGGATTTGGCATTCGTGTCCGTATTGGATGAATTCCTCCCATACATTGGCTTTTCCTTTCCAATTCATATCCACCATGGATAGGTCAAAATAGAGTGATAATCAACATAGATGCAATAACTATGTAGATGTTATTTGCATATATTATCACATATGGGATATAATATGTCAAGAGAAAAATGATTTCAATGGGTCAGACGATTGCAACATTCGCTTTCGATCATTCACCATGCGTAAAACATGCGATATGCGCAATACATCGCAGATTTCCTAAATGACGATACGTGGTTTTACGTGAGAGGTTCGAACAATAGCGTAAGCGAGTTTTCTTGAGAGTTGCAATCACCCATAGAAAGAGGATTTGATTATGGCACGCGGATTTTGCCATCGACACGGGAACGAACGGCCTTGCTCTTGCTCCATGGGCAATATCTACCGTTATGTCGAGCCGGTTACTCTTTATTTGTTGAAATTAAAGGGGCGAGCGTATGGGTATGAACTTGGAAATTATCTCCGGGAACACGCATTGACGGATTCCGAAGTGGATCGTGCGGCGCTATATCGCACCTTGCGGCAATTGGAAACAAACGGATTCGTCACATCGGAATGGGATATCGGAGGCGGAGGCCCCGCCAGACGCCTTTATGCACTTACTCAGGCGGGAATGGATCATCTGGCGGAATGGCTTGTCGTCTTGCGACAGATGGCCGGGGCGATGCATAGATTTGTGGATGACGCCGACAAATTAATAGAAGGTGACACTAAGGATTTACAGACAACGGCTAGCGTTGAGAACGAATGAGCCGTCGCTTAGCCAACTTAAATCGTCGTCATTGGACCATATTGCATCAAAAACGGTTTCAGCAGCGCGTCTGCAAGCGGACTCCAATCGATCGCGATCCATGGGAGCATGAAGTTCTCTCAACGTCACTAGAAAATCCCTGTGTTTTCTCCTCCCTCGATATTCGGGTTCGCGGGGCGGGTGAGGTAATACCTGTTCCGCCATATCATAATCAAAATCGATCAAGAGGGTGCCATGAACTAACATACCTCCTCCCTTGCGTGCCTGCGAATTACCCGATATTTTTCGATTTTTAACGGATACATCGGATACCCCTTGAGAGACGCCCTCAATCCCAAGCTCATGCAATATCCCTTTGACTAGGTCCATCCCCATTCCAAAGGCGCGATGGATGTCCATCAGCCCGGAATCGGGGGCGATCAGGGAATAGTTCAGCACATCGTCCGACTGTAGAACGGCTCCGCCGCCGCTCATCCGGCGGATGATATCCACTCCAAATCTACGACATGCCTCAGTGTTTACAGCGATCTCCTCTCTCTCCCCATGTGAGACAACCACGCTTGGAGGCATTCCGCCGCGCCAAAACCGTATGATTTTGTGTCTTTCCGCCCGTGCGCGCTTAAGGAGATGTGTGTCAATTTCAAGATTCTCCGCGATAGTTCGGGCGGAAAGGATGAATGCGCGATAACGATCCTTTCCGACGGAGTCATGTTCGGTTACGAATCCCATGCCTTAGTTTCCCGCCTCGACCCATTTCCCAATAGCGTATCTCGTCGGACCTTTGTAATCTCCGGTTCGCGTGAATGATCCGTTTCCATTCTCCCATCTCAATACTATTTTGTTTTGATCGCCCTTAAGATAATCGTTTGTAACACCATCATCCTCGTACAAGGTAAACGGAGAAGGATGATTCCCAAACACATTCACCGTGATTTGGAAACAGGTGTCTGATTGGACACTCTCCACTGGCTCCGCCATCGGAAGGAGTGAATCGTTTTTCACGAAAAGCGGGATTCTATCCAATGGCTCCGCGACCTCTATGGATTGTCCCCCCTCGTATCTCTCATGGGTCCAGAAATCGTACCAGACCCCCTTCGGGAGATAGACCTGCCTGCTTTTCTCGCCTGTGAATAGAGGCGCAGCCATCAGCGAAGGCCCCACCATGAACTGATTGTCCAGTTCCCAGGTGTTTGGATCGTTAGGGTAGTCCATAACTACGGCACGGAACGGCGGTATCCCTTCGTAATGATACGCCGCGAAAGCGGAATAAAGATAGGGAATCAAACTCATGCGCAATTGAAGGAGTTTTCGAACGCCAGCCGTTACCTCCTCATGATCGGACATGAGTATGTCTTGATTGCTTTTCTCACGGTTTATCTGCAGCCATGGTGGATTTTTCATATACCAACAGTTGATCAAAGCCTGCGGTGACAGGATGACCGTTTCTATTCGGCGATACAGGTCCTCCACCGAGGAGGCGTCTCTCACTTCGGGGGTCCAAAGCAACCCTCCAAATCCGCATTTCGCCAAGGCTCGAACGTAATCCTGATGATTGTATGAATCGCTATAGATGGCGAATGGAAGCGAGGAAGCCAATGCCCCCGAGGATCGAACCAAACCGAATGTCCTTAGGTTATTTTTCTTAAATGCGTAAAGGATGGCTCTTTGATAGAGTTCTCCGAAGAGATTGTGCATCGCTTCACCGTCGATACCGGACGGAAAGGAACTGCACTCCGGGAATGACCAGGGCTTGTAGCTGTCGGGTTGATTATCGCATTCATCCAGCTTGAAGGTGTCCACGCCCTCATTGACAAACGTTTTCCGATGATAATCACCGAATATGGTGCGAGCCTCCTTTGACGCGAAATCGGGGACCAAGCCCCCCCAGACTTTAAAATTAGCTGAATGGTTTTCCAACTTTGGATAGAGGGGAGAGCTGGGATCGGTAAACGCGTGCTCCCATAGACTGAGACGATATCCCATGGAGTGCATGCTGTTTATGAAACTTTGAGGATCCGGATATTTCACCTTGTTCCACATAAAGCTGCAAGAATAGGCGTGAGATTGCCAGCCCGGCTCCAAGCCCCACACATCGCAAGGGATTTTCTGATCGCGAAAGGATTTTGCCAATGCTAACGCCTGAGAGGCGTCAAAATCAGCCGAGCATCGATACTCAACCCCCAACCCCCACAGCGGGGGGAGACAACCACCCCCTGAAAGAAGATTGTATCTGCGAACGGCGTCCATCATTGTCGGACCGCCGATGATGTAGATATCCACACCTTTGGCTTCCGGCACATCGGCGACCATGGTCTTTGCAAAACCCTCCTTCACCTCCGCCTCTCTGCCTCTTGGAGAAGCATTGCCAGTATAAAATGTGGCGTATCGCGCAGTATCCACGAAAACTCCGTAACCATTGTTTGACAAATAGAACGGTATGGCGGCATGGGAATCGTTCAAATCGTTTTCCGGGGAATCGCTGGCTCGTATGAAAACATGCCTGTCGTTCATATTGAAAAGCACGCTATTGATGCCGAAACCGTATATCCGCTCCTTATCCGTCATGGGAATCTCCACGCAGCATCCATGCCCGTTTGCAAAAACCTGAACACCGGATAACGGAAAGGGAGGCTTAGCGCATGGGGGAACATCCGCCAGTCCTTTTTCATTCGGCTTTGAGGGACTAAGCCGCATTGGAGTGAACTTATCCGGTTTGCCAAAACGGAGTCTCCATATGCCGGGGGCAATCAGCTTCAAGCTCATCTCCTCTCTCATCTGTTGTTTGGATAGCATGTTCCACTCCTTTATGTTTGATTTTGTTGCGGATGTTATAGCGTGTCCTGAGGTGGAAATCAATGTGAAAACAATCGTCGCCAGTATTCCTTTGTAAATCCTTATTCTACGCATAAGGTATCTCCTTGTATGAAATGGCTGATAGATATCGTATGGATCGGCCTCATATGCCACCCACGCATTACAAAGATCATAAATTCATCCTTTCCCTAACCTGGCATAGCCAGAACCAAAGAGGAAATCCGGCATTGCCGTCGTAATTAGTTATACAACACATTTGCCTTGAGGCACAAAGGATGATACCCGATGGTTTCTTTGATCGAAAGACACGGCTC
>JAJZOL010000092.1 GCA_021811565.1 bacterium
CCGATCTCGAGATTGAATTTCAGCTCCTTGCGCCGGGTTGTTTGTAATTTGTTTCTGCATCATTGCATGAATTTCACGAAAAGACCTCAGCTCACATAGCGATGACGCTGCGCACGCTTTCGGAATGGAAGGTGGTGGGGGAGACGTGTCCGGTGAAGTTCGCGATAGGCTGCGAGAAACGACGGGAATTTCCCGGAGAGGTTCTCATGGTTTTTGATGATGAATGGACATCCATGGATGGGGATGGCGCTCGTTGCCGGTGTGAGGTTGCGGATACGATGGGAGTGTGGAACAAGGAGGCTTTGATGAAGGCTGCGCCGTCTCGTTACATTGTGGTTCGCCGGACTATCGAGCATGGAATGCTTCCAAGTCATGGAGTGCGCGAGGATGAGTCCGATTCACTCAACCATAAGTGTATTTATCCTGTGCTACAAGATGTATAATGTGTCTAATCGCGCAATCGTTATTGCGCACACCGCCTCTTTGTCAATTCACAGGAAAAAGGAGATGCGAAAATGTCAATCGAATCAGGCAAGTCCCCGAACGGTAAACGGAAAAAGACCAATGATTCCAATATCAGCCGCAGAGAGTTTCTTGCAGGCGCGGTTGCTGCGGGGGTGTCAATTGCCGGCGCGAAAGCGGACGCTCAAACCAGCGCGGGAGACAAGGGGAATCGGGTTATTAAAGCCAAATCAGATGCAACCGGTAAAATTCAGAGTGCGAATATAGGAGGCTATCTGGTCGCTTCACCAAGTCGGATGCCGGAAAAGTTCAATGCAGGCTTTTCGGTTTATGTGGCTGCATGGCCTCTCACCGAGAGCTATGAGGGACATCGGTTCCGGAGCGGACTTTTCGGAACATGGATGCATGCTCAGTATGACGGCCCCGCGCCCGCCCATCTCTATTCGGACATCGAAGGAGGTGTTGGCTGGGTGTTTCCTGTTGCGAAGTTCTCCATGGGGGGCGTGGGACCGAATTTTCATTACATCGCAAACGGTCCCGGTTCCGGCGCGGGAGATTGGAGCCATCCCCGAGGTCTCTACGGAGTGGCGCAACTCAGTCCTTGGCTGCTTTTCCCCCTTCACGGTTTGTGCATTCGTCAGGGCGTCTGCGGGGAGCTTTTCGGTTACGGCTATCTCACCTTACCGCTGCTTCCTCCGAAAGCAACGACGGACGGCGTCGATGTCCCCACCGGAGACAATTGCTGGACTCTGTTTCTGAACACGAAGAATTTCAAAGGCCCCGTCGCGTTCTTCACACCCTACTTCTGGTCGCACGCGACCGTGAAGAACCCGGAATGGGCGGGAAAACTTCTGGATACGCGACCTGCCAGCCCGCACAAGCCCTTTGAGGTGGAGACACAATACATATCCGTCGCCGTCACCGAGGATTCACGCGGTGAACTCTATGCACGCATGGCTGAGATACAGTTTCCCGTCAACGATGACGGCAACAGCGTGCTGGTGCATCGTCCCACCGTGTACGACAAGGATGCGCTCTGGAACAAAATGAAACAATGGTTCGATGGGGGGGCGGCGGCAAGCGGTTTGATCGAAACCCGGGACGAGGGGGTTCAGGTATTCACAGGCGGCGGGGAGGAATGGGCGATCTGGCATATGGAAAAGGGCGAGAAACCGAAACCTGTATGGGTGCCTCAACCGAACAAAGAACCGCTGGAATGGAAAGCGTTTGGCTCGCATTTCATGCCGGACCCGCATTCCTACGGATACCGGTGGGACAGTCAGTTGACGCGTGTCAAAACGGCGCAAGGCACTCTCGTCAGGCTTCCGGAGTATTATCATCTCTCCGTTGATGCCAATCAAAAACCGATATGGGTCCCCGTCGCACCGAGCGCGGTGCCTCCTGAGACGAAACTCGCGAGCTTGAGTTTTGACCGTCCTTACGAGCCGACATCGAAACCCTCAACGACTCCGGATGATCCGAATAGCTGTTGGAAGAAACCGGGACCGGTTGCCGGTCCGTTTAAGGCGCGGATAGGCGACGGCAGCGTGGTTACCTATTACTGGTATCGTTTCGCCGATCAGCCCGCAATGCTCAACGCAGGTCTCACGGATACCGAACGCGAGCATCTCCAGAAACGAGTGGAGATGATTCATCGTTCATGGACAAAGAACCGTGAGTATATCGCTCCGCCTACCATGGGAAAGTTATGCGAACTGGATCCGGCTCTTATTGTCACTCCTCCCAGAGGCAAGGAGGTCGGCTACGTGCCTATTGCAACCCGTCAGGAGTAGGGAGGCTAAGAGACAATCCGATGCAAATATTGAAATCAATGGCTTCGATAAATAAAACCAATACTTAATAATGAGCGCGGGAACGCACACTTATTAGCGAATATCCGTGTAAATATGCGGAACGAACAAGATAGTTGAAAAGGGGAGTCTTGTTATGGAATTCCCCCTTTTTTCGCTTGATATCATTCCTGCGACGTCAAACGGCGGTGATGGTTTTAACGATTACGGGGCGCAAAACCACCGGACCCATTAATCCGGATTCAAATGGCTCATCCTCTTTGGTCCAATGTTTCCACGTCGTGAAAGTGATTCTTCCGGTTGGGCTGGGTTCGCCCTCCAGAAACCACTGGGGCCACTCTTTTAACTTCCGCCCCTCCCATTCGCAATCCTCGGGGAGGTGATCGTCGCCGATCAGTCGATTGATCCATAGATTCGTCACACTGATTTCCAGATGGTTCGTTCCCTGATGCAGGAAATGGGTTGCGTTCAAACTGAAAGGTGGCTTCCAAAGGATCCCCAGGTTTTTGCCGTTGACGACAACTTGAGCGAGGTTTTTAATATCTCCGAGGTCCAGGACGATCTCCTTTTCCTCTCCGAAGAGGTGTTTCGGCGCTTCGAAATCCTTGAGATAGGTTGACGTGCCGGAAAAATAGCGCACTCCGTCGTCATCGTGCTTGGTCCAGGAAATCAATTTATTCAGTGTCACCTGATCCGGAGCCCCCAGATTGGGCGGAAATCTCAGTTCCCAGGGGCCATCGATTTCCACCGCCTTGGGAAGGCTGACCACTTTGATGGATCTTTTCTCACCGGATATCGTTTTCACCTCCAACTCGCCGGGATCGAAAAAATAGGCGTGCACCCCTTGCTTCGAATCAACTTGAAGGGCGTAAGAAGGGAGCGTGCGTGCGGCGGACTCAGGCAAGAATATGGATCCTTTTTCTTCAACCATCAGATGTTCGGGTTTTCCGCCATAAGAGTAATCAAGAGATAACCGCTTCACCAAGGGCGTCGGAACACCTCCCAAAATGGCGCTATCCACGGAGAACGACAATGTGTTGTTAACGACCAACCCTTGCACGATCTTTGTCACGTCGGCTGACCAGGAGCCATCCCGTGCCTCGTAAATCGCCTTGGTTATTACAAGCTCGGGAATTGCCTTGGTGGATTTATCCCGAGCAGCGGGTTTCCAAGTCACGCTCTCCAAATGCGGATGGTCATCATCCGTGTTGGGGAAAACAACGAACAGAGAGCCCGTGGCGGGAAGGTGGAGAGTGACATCGGTTCGTTGTCTCTCCTGCTTGTATACCGGCGCCGGTTGCTGCAATCCTGTCTCCGCGCACCACAACTCCACGGGCCTTCCGCTGACCCGAAACTGACAGTTCAACGTGACCGCGAAATTGGCTGCGTTGGCTACGAAGTAGTAATCCGCGCTATCCGTTCTGCGATGAATCCAGGAGATGTTGTCAAGCGGCGTTTCGGTTTGAAAATCGGGGGGAAGCTGCATATCGGCGAAAACATCCTCCAGCTTTTTACCCCAGATCACCCTGCCGTTTCCGTATCGATGTTCGGTTACGGTTTGTCCGTCGCAATCGCTCCAAACCTCGTCCGCCATGTTGCTGACTTCATCGTCGCATTGCGGATAGTTTTGCAGGCTGGGTGACTTCAAGGGCTTCGGACCGACAACCGTGGCTCCGTTGGACACCAGCAGTTTGATTTTTCGCATCACCTCGGGTGACATGGTGTGATCCGGGGGCAAAATAAGAAGTGCGTAATCCATTCCGTCCTTCAACGAAATTCGACCTCCGAACACCTCCATTCGATTGAGCAGGATGTCCCGATTGCATCCGTCGTAATCGTATCCGTCGGGCAGTTTCGGATCTCCCACGCGAAGGCTTACGGGCTCATTCTCGCCCACATAATAGAGCGCATCCGCGACAAACCTCCCTTGCTGAAGCATGTATTGGCATCTTGAAAGATAGGCGAGCCATGCGGATCCCTGATCCCACCAGGTGACCGTGCGTTCGAACATGAACCCCCAAGGTCCCATGGTCATTCCCGGCACGCGGTTCATCCATGGCTGATGAGCGTACCGATGAAAAACGAATCGATTAACACCCATGCAGTACGCCTGGTCCCCCAGAGCCTTCATCGTGGCGGGGTTCCCTATCCATCTTCCCTGTTTCTCCGTTGCGGTGAAAGCCTCCGCTCCGATGATTTGATGTCCGTAAACATGGCCGACGGCGGCGGCGAGTTTCGGGCTTCCTGCGGCGCTCCTACTAGTCCAGAACTCTCCCATGGGGATATCCGCTTTTCCGCCGTATCCTATA
>JAJZOL010000151.1 GCA_021811565.1 bacterium
GGAACGAGGCAAGTGCAGGATATCCATCTTGTGGGCAATTGTCCCGGACCTGGCTCCTTCCCGTCCAATCACGCGGCAAACACGATGGCTCTGGCGGTGGTGTGCTGGCAATTCACCAAAAGCAGAAGAAAATGGCTATGGTTCATCATACCCGCGCTCATAGGGTACACCCGCATCTACCTAGGCTACCACTATCCGTCCGATGTTCTGGGGGGATGGATCATTGGAGCATTCCTTGCCTGGCTATTTATGCGTTTAACGCGCAAATGGAATATGGCTCACGATGAACCTGCGTCTCCAGAAACCGCAAACTCCTGAATTCCGTTTCAGCGCACAAAAAAATATTTCTTGAAAAGGTCAAAAATATTATATCCGTGTGGAACTTTACGGGTTGCAGTTTCGCTTCATATATTGAAATTAACTGTCAACCGGTTGAAATAATGACCACAATTTCAATTTCACATTCACTATCGGAGGGACATCTGAATTGAAGAAGTTACTTTACAGCATTTTGGCTCTCGTCTTCGCAGTCAGCCTGTTCGGCGTGTCTAAAGCGAACGCCGCCAAGAAGCCTGAGCACAAAAAGATGGTAAGAACCATCAAAGGCAAAAAGACCGAAGCTCACAAGTGGGCAAAAAAGAGCAAAAAGGAAGTTGCCGAGAGAACCATTCGAGTCCGCAAACTCGTTGGGTACAAAAAAGAAGGCAAAAAGAGAGTACCCGAATACAAATGGGTTACCGAGAAGAGACCGGTATCTCATAAATGGGTCAAAGGCAAAAAGGAAGTCGCCCACAAGAAGTGGACCAAGAAAGTCGTCTCCCACAAGAAGATGATGAAAAAGATGGCTCACAAGGACAAGAAATAGCTTCAAATGATTAAGGTCGGAACCTAATCGTTCCGACCTTTTTCTTGTTTCCCATTGAAATTATTCAATGGGAATCTCGCCTTCGAAAACCTCCTCCGCCGCACCGGTCATCATCACTCGGTTATCCCCCATCCATTCAACCAAAAGGTCACCCCCAGGAAGATGAACGTTGACGCGTTTGACCGTTTTTCCATTCAATGCGGACGCCACCACCGCCGCGCACGCACCGGTCCCACAAGCGAGAGTCACACCTGCCCCGCGCTCCCATGTGCGCAGTATAATTTCGGAATTGGAGCAGACCTTCACCACTTGAAGGTTGGTGCGCTGGGGAAAAGATTTATGATTTTCTATCTGCGGCCCCACTCGCGCTAAATCGAAAGCGTCGATATTGTCCTCGAAAATAACCACATGCGGGTTCCCCATGGAAACTGCGGTGATCTCATACCTCTTCCCGTCCGCCTTCAAGGGTTCCCCTACAACCTTTTCCGTATCCTCGCCTCGCATGGGTATTTCCGAGCGACGCAGGCGAGGCTGCCCCATGTCCACGCGCACGTTTTCCACTTTTCCCCCACGAGTTATCAGCTTCAACATCTTTACACCGGCGAGGGTTTCCACCTTGACCTGGGAATCGGACAGCAGCTTTCTGTCATACACGTATTTTGCGAAGCAACGAATTCCGTTCCCGCACATTTCAGCTTCACTTCCATCAGGGTTGAACATTCGCATCCGAAAATCCGCCATGCGAGAAGGGAGTACCAGGATCAACCCATCCCCCCCGATACCGAACTTACGATCATTAACCTTAATGCTGATCTCCGCCAAACTCTCTTCAACAAGGGGGTCATTCAGACAATTCACAACAATAAAATCGTTACCGATTCCCTGCATTTTCGTAAATAACAATATCTAACTCCTTATTATCAGACACGAAACAAACCCCCGTCGTGAAATTAATTGGTTCAATCCCGCAACGGAGGTTATTTTTATATGGAGAACAGAAAAGCTCAAAGCTAAGGCTGAATATTCGATAGCCCTACGTCGCTCGATAGGCATATATCATCACCTATTGAATGTCTCAAAGCGATTACTCGTCTTGCAGCGTTTCTATTCCTGAACTAACGTCTCATCCGCCCCTACGCCAACTCTCTGAGGGATAGTCCCTCTCTCCTGGGATTGGGCTTCTCGGTGAGCCTCCACGTAAAAATTGGATACAGGTCGGGTGGGGACAATTGAAGTGACAGCGTGTTTATACACCAATTGGGTGGGACGCCCCACTGAATCCAACAAGATGGTAAAGGCGTCAAAACCGCGCACGACACCCCGTAATTGTACGCCTCCCATAAGATAGATGGTAACGCCGATGTTTTCCTTGCGAACCTGGTTGAGAAAGATGTCCTGCAGATTGAGTTGTGGCTTATTCATAATTAAATGCTGACCTCCCACAAAGATAAAATACAAAAAAGAACAAACAGGTTGCCGCCAAGAATCATACGCATTAGTGATCGGAAAGGTCAACGACCATCCCCTGTTCGCGTCTGAACCTTGCCACGACCTTTATAAATGAGACAAAATCATCCGCGCCACCTGATAGGATTCCATTCCCTTAACTTCCAACCAAATCAGGTCCGCATCCGCACGAAACCACACCAGTTGCCGTTTTGCGAATTTCCTTGTGTTACTCTTTATCAATTCCACGGCTGTAGGGTGATCAATTTCCCCTCGGATATAACTAGCCATCTCCTTGTAACCAAGACTTCGCATGGATTGAGAATTGGTCGGTACGCCTCTTTCCAGCAAGGAACGCACCTCGTCCTCAAGACCATCGGCAATCATCCTCTGCACCCGCTCGTTGATTCTGGAGTACAATGTCTCACGGTCAAGATTGAGTGCGAACTTCAAAGCCTTTTTGGGTCTTCTGCTCTCCTTGTCCTTTTTATGTTGGATGGATATCGGTATGCCGGTGCGATGATGAACTTCCAATGCTCGTATAATGCGTATACGGTCATTAGGATGAATTCGTCTCCCTGCTTCGGCATCCACGCGACACAATTCCGCATAGAGGCTGGCTACGCCATCACGCTCCGCGCGTTCCACAAGAGTCTGGCGAAATATAGGTTCTCCGGGCGTCTCTGTTAGGTTAAATCCCTCCAGAAATGCGCGGATGTACAACCCCGTTCCACCCGCCAGTATGGTTCTTCCATTATTGGCAAGTATTTGTTGATACGCTTCTTCCGCAAGCTGATTAAACCGAGCCACATTGAAGCTCTCTTCCGGATCAGCGACATCCACCAGATGAAATCTAGCAAGGGATCGCTCCTCAACCGTGGGTTTGGCGGTGCCTATGTCCATTCCGCGATATATCGCCATGGAATCGGCGCTGATCACCTCCCCGTTTATTGCGCAAGCCAAATCCACCGCGACCGCCGTTTTACCCGTGGCGGTCGGGCCGACTATGCACACAATGCGTTCATCATCCCGCGACAAAGCCATACGATTCATCCGGTTCTAAGTATAGCACAAAGCCATAATGCGTGCAATTACATGCAGCATGAGGGTTACTCGCCATCAGCGGATGGGAACAAAATAATGGTTTTTACGTCTTATAATAATACAAAGAGATGGTGATTTCGTTTTCTGAGAGATCACCAAACATTATATGTTCCTATTTGCATAATTCCAAACACCTCAATGCATAGGTGTGGTTATGGCGTGAACGATCACATCTCTTTTGGATGCATTAGGGTTAAAGACAGCCGTGCATTTTGAACCTTACAATCGCTCATTATTATGTCTGTCGCGCGTAAAAACGTGTCATTTCATAAAGTCTGGCGAAGAATACGAAGGAGACACTCATGCTCGAAGAAGTGACGAAGAGTACTCCCTCCCCGGTGAAAGGGGAAATCCGATGGGATTACCAAATTAAATCCTTCCATGCTCGCAATAATGCCGCCTTTGAGGAGATTTTGAAGGAGGAAGGAAGCAATGGGTGGGAATTGGTTTGGATACAATGCCCGGTAACCTACGAGTATAACTGCATATTTAAAAAAGTAATCTCCCAATAATACCGACATGCAGCCATTCACGAATGAACGGCTGCATGTTTGAACACATCCTATTATCGCATGATTGATTTCGACATCCGAGGAGTCGCGATGTCGAAATCAAAAATGGATTACGCCATATCAACCATGCGATGAATAAGATTGAGGGTGTTTCTCGCCCCTTCAATCTCGTCTCCGTTCGGCGGACAGGATTCAACCCCCCAACATCCCTTGTAATTCGCTTCAAGAAGATGCGTAATCGCTTCGTCGGGACGATCGGAAATCGGGTTCCCCTTTTCATCCCAATCGAAGGTTTTCACATGAGTAGCCACAGCATATTGAGCGCATCGTTTTCGTCCTTCATCGCGAACATCCTCCCTCCAGTTATGAGTATCATACAATAATCCCAGCCCTGGAATGGATTCCAATAACTTTATCACGTTATCGGGCAGGACTGAAGGCCCCCAATGATTCTCTATGAGAATTTGCACGCCCAAGTCCATGGCTCTTTGGATGATATCATTGTATCCATCAACGATGATCGTGAAAACATCCGAAGGCATCTCCAGCGGACCGCCTGCATCCACTCGCATCTGTTTTGCGCCAAGTCTATGACAAATATCCAGCCAAAGATAGGCTCTTCGTCTATTCTCCATCCTTGCCTCAGGAGTGGGTTCGTAGATGTGAGCCCCATCCACTGCGATGCAGCCAAAAGGCAGTCCGGCGGCATCAGCCGCAGCTTTGACCTTTTCGATATACCCTTCCCCCGCCGCAGTGAGATGCTGTGATTCGGAAGGGTTATGTCCTGCGTGTAAAACCTCATCTCCGCTCTTTATCTCGGATAAAAATGCGTTCCAAGGATCAAGCTGAGTGCACCCAAGTTCCTTGCACGTCTGTATGTACTGAAACATATCCTGTTTCCCTGCAGCGAACAAACGGTGAAAGCTAAAAGAGCAAATTGCAGTCTGCATATGTTATTTCCTCAAAATGGAGTTGATTGACATTCCATCCCCTGTCATTCGGTTAAATCCGCACCTCCGCCGCCATCAGCGGAGGGTTCCGAGGACACTCCGGACATCTCCTCCTCCAACGCAGCTTCCAAATCATCACCCATATCCTCATCCATTGCTTTGCCCATTTCACGCACCCATTTGCGCATCGCCTTGGGATCATTTTCGATATCCCCTATCAAGGATTCGTCCGCCAAGCTTTCCAGCTTATCCTCCTCGGATCGCAAGCGTGAGAAACGGGATATCAGCTTGGTGAGATTTGAGCCTCCGCACTTGGGGCATGCCGGTTGGCGTGAATTCGATACAACTCCAACCAGCACGCTGAATTTACGATGGCAATCTTCGCATATGAATTCAAATATCGGCATTTCCGATTCTTCACTCCTCTTTCAATTTATTGTAACTATCTCTCAAATACTCCGCAGTTTGTTCCGGAATCGCGGTGGTGATGTATATTCCCGTTCCCAACTCAAATCCCGCCGCCGTGGTCATTCTCGGCAGAATTTCGATATGCCAATGGAAATAATCCATGCAGCGATCGCGTGTTGGCGCATTGTGCAAAACTAAATTATAATCCGGATTATTCGCCGCCACATTTAACAGATGCAGGGCGCTCTTCAGCACAAACGCAAGCGACTTCAGCCGATTTCCATTGCTGTCGTTGAGAAAAGAGGCGCCGTGCTCCTTTGGCAGAATCATCATTTCGAATGGATAACGAGAGGCGAATGGAGCGAGCACAGCGTAATCGTCGGTTTGGAAAATAACTCGCTCGCCTTTTGCAAGTTCCTCGTTGAGAAGATAGCAGTAGACGCATTGCACGCGATCATCGTAAAATCTCCTCGCCTCCTCAATCTCCTCCCGAACGTTGGTCGGAACTATCGGCGTGGCGATCATTTGAGAGTGGGGATGCGCCAAGGACGTCCCCGCAGAAAGTCCATGGTTTCTGAAAACCGCCACGAAATGTATTCGATGATCCTGCGCCAAGGCGAGCATACGATGCCCCGTGGCTTGTATCACCCTCTCCACCTGCTCCAAAGGTTGCATCCCTATGCTTTGATTATGTACGGGCGTCTCAACGATCACTTCGTGAGCGCCAAAGCCCGAAATGGTAGTAAATATATCCGGAAATTCCACATTCAGCATTGCTGTCGATGAGAGAGCCGCAAAGCGATTTGGGATCACCCTCACTTTCCAACCAGGGGTGTCAGGAGCCGTGCCATCTCGAATGGCGTAAAGTTCCGGTGGCGTGTTATGTTCATTCCCCGTGCAGAACGGACAGTCATCTCGATGCTCCGGCTCCGTTTCCACGGTGGATTTACGAATAAAGTCGTGAGGACGCTTTGCGCGTTCCGTGGATATGATCACCCATCTTTTCGTCGCGGGGTCCTGCCGTAATTCAGACATTATTTCCTCCCCCTACATAAATGTGCGCTGTTCATCCTATTCCAATGCATATCAAAAATAGATACCTTTAATTGCTTGCAAATGTCCAGTCCCATTCCCTTTGCCATGCGGAAATAACTTGTGATAGCGGCTGAATTCATTGTAAAATATGGAAAAATTAGACATGCAATTTCCATGTGAAGATAGGACAAATCGATCAGGGAAGTTCGCCTTTGCATTATCCTATTAGGCAGTGCCTCGCAATACCCATTTCCCACCTGCGGACATTTCGCTCATTGAAGCGGATTTTCTTTCCTGAATGTTTGGTTGTCGCAGTAATACATACGGTTCTTGCGCATGGAAGGGTATATTGGATATATAGGATAATGTCAAGATGAGGAGGCTTTTGAATGGAGATACGCATTTCGGTGACGGGGTTGCTTTATATCATCGCAGGAGTGTTATCCCTCTATGGTATTATGCGCGTGATGAACATGATGACTATCATATTCCTCATCACAGCATTGATATCGATAGCGGGTTTGATAAGCGTGTTCGAAAAGAAAGACAAAGGGGGGAGCGACAGCACACCTCAATAATAAGGTGACGTCGCCCCCTTTGTATGGATGTTCCTCCTAGTGAATGTCCACCGTTCCGTTCAGAAGGATATTTCGGGAAGAATCCCCTACCATGATTTTATACTTCCCGCTTGCTGTCACCCAGTCATGCTTCGCCATACTCCAATAGGCGAACGCCCTAGGTGCGATATCGATTTGCACTCTCTTTGTCTGGCCCTTCCTCAAAAAAACTTTGGAGAAACCAGTCAGTTGCTTCGGAGGCTCGCCAGTGGAGACCGGATCCCCGACGTAGACCTGCACAACCTCAGCACCGTTGCGGTTGCCGGTGTTCTTCACATCAAGCGTCACCGTTAGCCCTTGGTTTTTCAATAATCGGCTGGAGGATAATCGTAGACCACTGAAAGCGAATTTCGTGTAAGATAAGCCGAAACCAAACGGGAACAGCGGCTGAATCCCATTCTTGTCATAATATCGATATCCCACGAAAATGCCCTCGGTATAATGAGACACCTGATTCACACCGGGATATTGCTCGGCTGTGTTCGCAGGGATTTCCTGAGCGTTTTTGGGGAAGGTCATCGGCAATTTGCCCGAAGGATTCACATCCCCGAATAACACTGCGGCGATGGAATTGCCATCCTCCTGCCCCGGATACCAAGCCTCAACGATCCCCTTCACCTGTTTAATCCATGGCATGAGCACCGGAGCCCCCGTATTAAGTACGACGATTGTGTTGGGGTTCGCCTCGGACACGGCTTCGATAAGCTGATCCTGATTGTTCGGCAAACTCAGGTCGGAACGATCCCCTCCTTCAGATTCAAAGTCGTTTGCAAAAACAATCGCTACGTCGGATTTTCGAGCGAGAGCTGTCGCCTCATCCATCATAGACATTCCGCCGGGCATTCGCCATCCTAAGGTTATGAGACTATCCCCCGTGCCTTGGAAGTACTCCACTCGTATGGGATAGGCCTGATTGGCGTTCAGGCTAATGGAGGCGGTGACCGTCTGCGCGGCGTGATTGCCCCAGTTATTGATGAGAAGCTGGTTACCAATGTAGAGCCTGCTCCCATCGTCGCTGGTAAGACTAAACTCATACTCGCCGGTCTTCGGCGGGGTGAGTGTTCCCGTCCATCGAGCCGACCAGTTATCTCCGCCGACATCTCTTGCCGCAGGTCCTCCATGCCAGTTAAAGTCGACATTCGGCACGGTCTTGGTTGCGGTGGGTTGCCCCTCCAAATTCGTATTGGAGAAATATTCCCCTTGTAAACCATGCCCGCCGCTTTGATCGGATGGGGAGAGGTATTGCGTGGGAATGGCAGGCATCGCTCCGGTATTGGATGCGACCCCTTCCGCATATTGGACACTGATCTTCGAACCGATTCTGTTTTTAATTCCCTGTAGAGGGGTGATGACATAAGGGGCGATAACGGATGCGCTTCCCCCTCCTGCGGATTTCGGGGCGGATGATGCGTCAAACCCTATCACAGCGATGGAATGAACGCGATTGGAATTTATCGGCAGAATGCTCCCCTCGTTTTTCAGCAGCACCGCCCCCTGTTCCGCCGCGACCCTGGTGAATTGTGCATGCTCAGGAGTGTCCACATGAGCGGTGGGAGAACCGATCGACTTTTTACTGAATAGATGGAACCGAAACATCTCGAAAAGGATCCGCCGCACTTTGTCGTTAAGGGTGGCTTCGCTAACCGTACCATTCTGAATGGCGGTCTTCAAAGCATCCCCAAAGTACTGCCCATCCGGCATCTCCATATCCAATCCATTGTTTGCAGCATCTACGGTGCTGTGAGTGCCGCCCCAGTCAGACATCGTAAACCCTGGATACCCCCATCTATGAAACAGTACATCTGTAAGGATGTAACGATTTTCACTGCAAAAAATGCCGTTAATCCGGTTATAGGCGGTCATAATGGATGCAGGGTGCGCCTGCTTCACAGCGATATCGAATGCGGGCATGTATATCTCATGCAACGTTCTCTCGTCAGCGTTCGCGCTGCCGTTGCCCCTGTCGAATTCCTGATTGTATGCATCGTAATGCTTCAAACAAGCCATTGCGCCGGTGCTTTGAATTCCATTAATGTCGGCGATAGCCATCTGTCCATTCAGGTATGGGTCCTCGCCAAGGCTTTCGAAACTTCGCCCCCAAACCGGATTGCGAAGAATGTTAACAGTTGGGCCAAGCTGAATGTTTGCGCCCTTTCCCAACTCCTCCGTGGCCATGTCGCGTCCGTATCGCTTCATCAAATTCAAGTTCCAGCTTGCGGATATCGCTATCGCGGCGGGAAACTGCGTCACGTTCGTCATACCATCCGCCACACCGCAGGGGCCATCTTCAAGGTTTAATGCAGGGATTCCCAAACGCGTGTTGGCGGGAACATACCCCACATAGGGCGAACCGCCCCATCCATGCACCATCGTTATTTTTTCATCAAGGGTCATTTGCTGGAGTAATAAATCAACTCGTTTTGCAATCGGCAGTTTGGAATTCATCCACGGCCGCTCCTGCGCCTGAGATCCAATCACCGATAACGTCAAACCGCATACTAAAGAGACAAAAAGCAGAACTCGGATGCGGCGTCTTTGCATCCCCTGTCGACGCGACATGTTGTTGCGCATACCGATTACGGTAGCAGGACAATGTCCAAAAACATTGAATATAGCCATACCTTTAACCTTTCGATCATCCATTCCCCTCATGATCATTTGAGATACACTCTGCAAGCAGGATTAGAACACGATCATTATTAGGGACGATGCCAAATCGAATATGAAGTGAATACGCGGGTCGAATTAAAAAAAAGAAATGAACCAAGCGTTTATAGAATACACCACTATCTCATCTAATTCAACTACTTCCGACGGCGAAGGACAACAATGGTGTATGCGCGCTTACATGAATATACAAATGTGAGTGGAATGTGGAATAAGCCCAATATAATTAACGGCGTCAAATGCCGATGCGCGAGGAGAGAGATGAAAAGAGATTGGACCACCAAAGCGTTGTTGGCGTTTATTGGCAGTGGATTATGGGCTGTGGCGTTAATGTATGGTTCCCGCCAAGTAAACGCTCAGGCGCAAACGACCCCGGATGTGATTAAGGCTCACAAATTTTTGTTGACAAACGACAAGGGCGCCGCAATGGCGGAATTGAAGATCAATAAGTTCGGCATGCCGAGTTTTAGCATGTTCGATGCGCACAATGTATCGAGGGCGGAGATGACACTGCTCTCGGAAGGAACTCCCGGATTGTTCCTCTCCGATGACCAATGTGTACCAAAGGCCGCGATAATGGTATTCAAGGACGGCGCACCGGGGATCGCCTTGTACGATTCACAAAGCGTTATTAGAGTGGGATTATCCACTGAAAAAGACGGTAAACCGATATTGAGTTTGAATGATGAAGTGGGAAATCCGATATATCGAAAGCCGTGATTGACTTTTTGGAGGTGGGATCGTAACGCGGTTATCGGTTTTCAATACTCATAATCCATCATATCCCACCTCCTCTTCATGGCATTTATCATCCTCGGAGGATCATCCTAATAACAGTCAGACGCTATATGAATTCATTCACCCGACCTTTCATTCCTCCACTATTCGAAGACAAATATCCTTTGCAAGCTGAGGAGCTCATATATAGTAAATATGATAAAATAATAAATTGAAAATATCTAATATACTTCTCTCCAATATCCACAAAATGAAAGGCGATCATAATGAAAACCGATTGGATCACAAAATGTCTACTCCTGGTCGCGGGGAGCGGAATTTGGGCTTTGGCTCTGCATAACTCCACCCCTGTAAGCGCTCAAACTCCTGCAGCGGCGGACAATATTACCGCCCATGAATTCACACTCGTCAACGATCAGGGAAATCCGGTTGCCGTTCTTGCGTATGCGCCGAACAAAGGGCCTGTACTGGTGATGTCCGACGATAATCGTACCCCACAGGTTGCCTTGGGATACGCGAGCGGTGACAAAAACGGACCATACTTGACGATGTTCGCTCCTAATGGTCGAAGGACGGTGAATATTTACTCCAACTCCCACCTACAGGAGATTGATATTCATGATCCAATGGGAAATCATGAAGCCATGTTAGGTTTGTATGGCAAGGTGGGTGAAGGAATGTTCATTTCAAGGAAAAACGGCAAAGTATCCGCAGGCATTGATATGCACGGCGCACTCACAGAGTTTTACACAGATGATGCTGATAATAACTACAGCGAGTTAGGCGAGGATGATAATGGGCCCTTTATGGCTTTAAAGAACAATTTGTCCAAATACAAGCTTAAGATGAGAGCGTCCAACAGCGCAACAATGAAGTTCATCGATCCAACGGGGAAAACAAGCGGCGAGATAAGCACGGATAGGACTGGAACGGGAATGCTTTTCAGCGATTCCTCCGGAATGCCTCGTGAAAGCATCGGCGTTCTTTCAGATGGACCTTATCTGAGTTTGATGGATGCATCAGGCGTTTCCCGTGTGCGATTGGAGGAGGGAAAGTTCGGTCCGGATGTAAGTGTTTACGACAAGGACGAGCACCCGAGGGCGGTGCTTGGAGTAACTGACATGGAGGATAAAAAAACCGGCGCCAAGACCCCCTCCAAGCCATCCACGCTAACACTTTATGATGCGCAGCGGAATATTCTTTTCCAAAAGCCGTAGTGCGAAAGCAATCGATAAAACCATAGTACAATAAGGCTTCCCATTGCCGGAAATACGGGAAGCCTTATGATTCGGTCGTCTGCTTGCCAACGCCATACCTGCCATACAGCCAGGAGATGATAATTAATCCCACACCCAAGCCAGCGAAACTTAAGATACGATAATTATCTCCCCATTGAGTGAAATTTCGCCGATTATGAGACAATACATCCCGATTCCATTCGCTTTTCCGTTCTCCCGATGGCAATCACGCCTTGAAGAGTTTGTAGCGGGTAAAATCCCTTGGAATAGGTATATTTGTATTCTATCGAATATCTTTGAGAAGGATGGAATTAATCATGGATCCAGCTGTGAAACTAGGCGTTATCGGTACCGGCTTCGTCGCCGACATACACGTTCACTCCATCAAGCGGCATGTTCCCGAGATTGAAATTCTCGCCGTCGCCTCGCCCACCCCCGGCAAGGCGGCATCGTTCGCTCGAGAAAGGCGAATACCAAACGCATTCGTGGATTATCACGAAATCCTGAGGATGCCCGAAATTGAGATGGTATTGCTCGCGCTTCCAAACGATTTGCATTGCCAGGCAACACTGGATGCCGCAGCTTGCGGCAAGCATGTGGTGTGCGAAAAGCCACTCTGCAGAACCCTGGAGCAAGCCGACAACATGATAGAGGCGTGCCGCAAAGCGGGGGTGTATCTGTTCTATGCGGAGGAGTTGCTTTTCGCGCCAAAATACGTCCGCGCCAGACAATTGGCGGAAGAGGGGGCTTTAGGCGAACCTTTCCTCGTGAAACAGTGGGAGGAGCACGACGGTCCGCATATGCCATGGTTCTGGGATGTGAACCGTTCGGGCGGCGGGGTGATGCTGGATATGGGGTGCCACTCGATTGAGTTCGCCCGATGTGTTTTCGGTAAACCGAAGGTCCGCAGTGTCCACGCGACGCTCGGAACCTATGTGCACGCCGACAAAACGCAGGGAGAGGATCATTCAATCGTCATTGTGGAATACGAGGGCGGCAAAGTTGGCGTGGCGGAAAACTCCTGGGCAAAGCCCGGAGGGGTGGATGATCGAGCGGAGATATACGGATCGAAAGGCAATACACGCGCGGATCTGTTACGCGGAAATGCGCTGTTAACCTATAGCGAAATAGGATACGGATACGCAGTGGAGAAAGCTACTTCGACAAGAGGCTGGACCTTCACCATGTTCGAGGAGGCTTGGAACTACGGTTTCCCTCAGGAGATGCGGCATTTCGCCAGATGCGTCCGAGGTCTGGAATCCCCCATTGAGACAGGCGAGGATGGCAGGGAGGTGCTGAAAATCATCCTCGCAGCCTATCAATCAGCAGGGGAGGGACGTGTAATTCGATGGCCTTACGAGCCTCCTCGCATGGGATACAATGATCCCCCAATTGCGCTTTGGAAACCGGAACTGAACCAAAACATACAGGGCAAATGACGATATCATCACAGATGCTTCTCACTGTACTAAAGCAATAAGAAAGAATTTTATCTCGCAAGAAATCCACATTGACATGTAGACATAAGTTTGCTATAATGCATTTGATGACCGGGGGAATCAAATGAAAGAGATACGAATTCCTTTATACGGTATGGTTCAACTTACCGATTTAGAATGGGAAATCATTAACAGCAAACCATTTCAACGTCTCCGGCGTATAAAACAGCTTGCATTTAGCGATTACATATATCCCGGTGCAGTTCATACTCGCTTCGAACATTCCATCGGCGTAATGCACCTGGCAACTCAAGCTTTTGACTGCATATGCAGCAAACGTGAAGTACGGGATTTATTGCAAAGTAAATCTGGTCTTGCTTATAATGAAAACACGCGCGAACGTGCGCGCCAAATGGTTCGAATATCCGCTCTCACCCATGATCTTGGTCACTTGCCATTTTCGCATGCTGCCGAAGGAATTTTGCCAAAACAAGATAATGAAAAACCATATAAACACGAAGCGTATTCCCATGCACTCATAAAATATTACCTCAAGGATATTTTAGAAAACCATAGGGAGAACCAGGACTTCATAATCACAAGCGAGGAAATCGCCCAATTTCTATCAGGTAATGTGACAAAACGATTAGCCCCTATCATGCCTTGGCGCGCGTTGATTGACGGGGAATTGGATTGTGATCGTATGGATTATCTTCGCCGTGATTCACATCATCTGGGAGTACAATACGGTGTTTTTGATGTGGATCGTATTATTAGTACTTTGACTCTGATACAACAAAATGCAGCAGGGGATGTCACCATCGGAGTGGAGGAGGGTGGATTGCTCGCTATCGAATCGCTCATTCTGGCGCGTTATTATATGTTCCACCAAGTATATTTCCATAAGGTACGTCGCTATCTGGATTTACAATATGCAGAATTCATGCGATCATTAACACGGAAGAACCCTATTGCCCCGCCAACGGATGAAACGGCATTGGATTCATATATTCAACGCGATGACTGGACGATTCAAGCGCATATTAAGGAGGAAACCAAGTTAGGGAAAAACATACCAGCGGAACGTATCGCGAAACGACAATGTGAGAAGGTTGTCTTCGAGGTCATCGATCCAAAACATTCCGACAAACTCAAAGAAGCGGAGAAAATCCTGAAAGGTCATGAAATAGACTTCCTGATGGATAAAAGCGATGATACTTATGTTCAGAAGTTTAACAAGTCAAATATCCTTATTTCCGGTGAAACAGGTTTTGAAGGACTGCGTCCTATCACAAGATGTTCACAAGTCGCTATGAAGGTGCCTGATAAAATTTTCATAGGACGGCTTTATGTCGCGTCGGAAGACCGAGAAAGGGTACGAAAGGAAGGGTGGTTGAAGGATTTGCAAGCAAACGAGGGGGGTGAGGAGCATGAGTGATTTATCATTCAGATTGCTGATTTTGCGCAAACTGATCCGTATGGGAGGAGAGGGGTTGCATTGGCTCGGCAATATCGCCATCCAAAAATTGGTCTATCTGCTGGAAAATGTATATAAAGTGGATTTGGGTTATACTTACGGATTGCATCATCTTGGACCGTATTCATTTGAACTGGCCGGAGATCTTAGCCTGGGCGAGCAGGCGGATCTTTGGCGAAGTAAAACAATCCAAGTCGAATCCCCATTCAAGAGCTATCATGGCATGCAGTATGAAATATGCGAAGATTCGGGCATACCCTACGAAATCCGAGCGGATGTGCAAGGGAGATGGGAACAGGTTGAACCCGCAATGAAAGCCTTACTCTCTGCAATTGGACGCTGTACGGGTCGCGACTTGGAGCTTTACGCCACTATCCATTATCTGCGCACGGTGCAAGATGTCCCAGAAGAGGATTTATGGGATGTGTTGCATATTCTGAAACCGAAATATTCCCTCGACGAATTTGATAAGGGAAAGGAAAAATTGAAAGTGATTGAAAATGACGCTAAGGCGCATTTCACTGCGGCGCAATCAACGCCTGTATAACACACCTTAAGCAACCACCATGGAAAGAAACCTTTTCAGTATTCGCTAAACTAGATACTAAATTGAGATTCAGCCGACGAAAACGATAGTATATCCGCTTCACCAAGAACGCTATTCATGCCTATTGCATATTGATTTCATAAGGAGAGGGCGATAAACCGTTAGGTTATCGCCCTATTTATATTTACAAACCTCATCAATCACTTGCCATGTAGTTAATCGCCAACAACTACATGGCATAGATGCAAAACTACATTTGCAACCTGGCGAACAGGGTGAGGAGAGTGTCGTATTTGTTAAAATGCACGTTCATTTCCGCGCCGAGTTTTTGATTGAGATTCATGCCGAAAATAAGCTTGCCGTCGAACACCGCCGGTCCGCTTAGGATCGCCCCCAATCCTCCACCTATATAGAACTTGCCGCCTCCCGCCGAAGGATAGAGAATCTGATCCACGGTGATAGGAACGATGGTGTCCACCCCGCCGAGGTTCGCCTTGAATATGACATCCGCATCCAAACGCCCCACCATCCCATAACCTAAACTTAGGGTGGGCATGGCTGCGTCCACTCCAACAAGACCGCCACCGCGAGGAGTTAACATTGCCCCTGCGTGAAGGGAAAGCATGGTCGAACCGCCCTGAACGGGCTGAGGAACTTGCCCGATCGCCGTTGACGACAAAACCACATTCGCTAATGACGTGCGATTGATTGTCATGGCGGGATCGGCTTTCGCCATCCCGCAAGCTATCACACTTAAGGCTACACAGAACAACAAAAATTTACTTTTCAAAGATGCTAAACCTCCTTATGGAAATGGGTGGATCACCTGCATGCTTCTCTGAGGAAAAGGTATGGGAATGAGATTCATATACGGTAATACCATTTAATGGTCATGAATATCAAACTACCATATTATATCATACACCATCATCAATTTAACCGGTTGTCATGGGGAATTCGAGTCAGCAGATGAGTGGACACCTTAAATTCGCGCATATGCCCGTGTGCCGCGATCGCCCGCAGCAGTGTAACAACCGACCAAGACATACTGAAAATACGTTATGGGCTCCTTGCCGATTCCTGAATAACGCAAACATAGGGTTTAACCATGATTGTTCTGTTGAGGAGCTACCACGGGACTTTATAGCATGGCGGGGATAAGTTATGTCCTTCTCCCTTCATACTACGGAGGGACAATGACGTTCTCATGCTATAGCCTGGGGTCGAATGGGGAAAAAATAATATGATAGCTGGCACATCCACGGGGGATTCATGCGAATAGAGTCCAGTGTTTTCAATGTGTCGCAGACTTCGTAATACCAACGTGGTAAGAAACAGGCATGCCACTCCCGCGTAGACCACGTTAAGCCTGAGCATGGAGCCAATGGAATCAAATAGCAGGCTTGATGTGTATCCTAGGATACCATATTCCATCATTAATTATGTGTTGTTTTCAATGCGATTGCCAATGCAAGAGCTACCAAGAACATTACCAAGGCAATGATGATAATAAGAAGACCGATGAATTCTATTATCAACCTTACCCACCCGTTCACCCTATCTGTCTTGTTCTTGGAATTAACTAAAATTATGGCTATGATGCATGGTGGTAGATCCCATAAGAATAAAAAAAAGTGTTCCAGTGGCGTAGGTTTGTTACCACTCAGGGAATACGTCAATCCTAAAATGAGGGCAAGCGATGTAATTGACCACATGATCGCTATCAGAAATGCATTAGGCTCCGTCTTTGTGTTGGCAAGATCACCCATAGAGGATGTATGATAATGTTCTTGGTCAGGAAGTAGTGGCTGCATGCAGAAAAGACAGCAAGTATTTGAAATCGGGTTCAATCCACCGCAGTGGCCGCATTTTATCAACTGCTGATATACGATACAACTGCGTTCGTGATCCATTTGTGCATGGATTCCATTTACAGGGCTATCACAAGTTTGGTTCGGACCTACCTGCAAGGGCGTGCAGGTATTCAACGACGCTCCGCAAAAATCGCATTTGGTCCTATCACTTGGGTTGCGTATGCCGCAATGTTCACAAGTTTTCATTGTTGTCCCTCTACTCTTTTTTCCATATTCTCTCCCTATTTATCGAAATGCGAGCTAATTCTTGTGAAATTGTCCCCCTGCCTATTTTGCTGGTTTATTGCAGATGAGAATTTCATATGATTTACCTAGTAACGCATTCCAGGCTACGGTTTGCAAAAAACCTACATATGCACGCCAGCGGATTGCCACCAATGACTGCGAGGATATTCTCAAGGAGCTTTTGCATGCTAATTCACTAACAACAGGTAATTGCAAAATTCGATTTCCAAGTATTTCACCGAACGTGAAATGAGCGATGATAGCCACATTTCCTGAATTTTGCAATTACCTCACATGAGTAAAATTACCGCCATATTCATCTTTTGAATTTCATCCAATGGAAAAGGGAATTACACTTCCCTACTTAGCATCTCAGTTTTTTCAAATCAAATCTTCCCATATAATTAGTTCTATTTATATATCATATTTCGACACAGGAGCTATCTGGATAAACTTTTTTCAAGAGATAGACCTTTTTTTGTGGAGTGCCTGAGGAATTGCGTGGCTATTAGAATCAATAGACTGTCTGACGAGGTATCAACATGCAGAATGATAATGCAAAATTTTTCTGGAATTCCCGGATATCTTCATGGTTATAATTGTCATCCATAAGCGCTACTATCATTGCAGTAATTGACACGAACTCCATGCCCCATACAAAATGGCGGCGAACCCAATTATGGAACCCTCTTTCCGGTTTTCTTTAAAACCGAAGATTACCCATATAAGGAATGTTACGGGGGAAAGGGCGAAAAGATGCATCATCATTTATTTCGGATGTTCGGGTGCTTTGGATGTTTGCTTGGCGCGATTGTCTACTTGATTATCGCGCCGGTGATTATTTACAACAAGGTCAAAGAGATGGTCAATCAATAGAATGGATGCGGACGGGCGAGAGGCTTCCCCTTGAGAAAAGGGTAGCGAAGTTTTCTGATTATTTCATACACCGGAACGATCCATTCAAGGGGGGAGGTTTCGCACCGAGAAGATATGCAATTTTGGAACCTCAAGGTTCAATTATTGCATGCAGGCATGGGCGGTACTGGATTTGAACCAGTGACCTCTTCGGTGTCAACGAAGTTAACAATTTTGATCTTAAATCGTTAATCTCACGCTTAAAACGGGGGTTGTCAGCCTCGCAAAATTTGGGAAACGAAGTTAACTCAAGCACTATATTACCGCGTCATGGTTCATAATGCAAGTGTCGGGGGGAATTTTTTTCCGGTTTCCCGTTATCGAATTGATCCATTCCGTATCGGATGAAAAAAAGGAGGATGGGATTATGAGGACTGATCGTTTTACGAATGCTTTGCTGGTAATTCTCGCGGGCGGCGTGTGGTGTCTCGCGCTAACGCATGGAACGGATCGCGTGAACGCCAAGGTTCCGGCCGTTCCTAATGTCATAAGGGCGCACAAGTTCGAACTGATAAACTCGAAAGGGGGCGTTGACGCCATTCTTGTTCCATCCAGCGATATTACGAATGCAGTCTACCCCGGAGTGATGGTTTGCGACGCCAAGGGCAATCCAAGGGTGCTGCTTGATGTTGACAAGGACGCCCCGGGTCTTGATCTTTTCGACGCCAAGGGCAATCCAAGGGCGATGCTTCATGTTGACAAGGACGGCCCGGTTCTTGCTCTTTGGGACGCCAAGGGCAAACAAAGGGCGACGCTTGATGTGCTCAAGGACGGCCCGGGTCTTGAACTTTGCGACGCCAATGGCAAACAAAGGGCGACGCTTGATGTGCTCAAGGACACTCCGCGCCTTAAACTTTACGACGCCAATGGCAAGCCAAGGGCGGCGCTTTTTGTAGTTAAGGACGTCCCGGCTCTTACTCTTTCCGGTGCCAATGACAAGCCAGGGGCGTGGCTTGTGGTTGACAAGGACGGCCCGGCTCTTGCTCTTTGGGACGCCATGGGGAATCAAAGGGCGGGACTTAGGGTTCTACAGGACGGACCGTGCCTTACACTTTTCGATGAGAACGGAAACATTCGCGGAGAGTTCGGAGTGGCGCGCACGGTCGATAAGGCGACCGGAGCGGAAAAGACGACAAGCCCGGGAACCATCACGCTTTGCGACGCCAAGGGCAACGTGCTGTATCAGAAGCCTTAACAGAACCCATATCGCACCCACCCCCCGTAAAGGACGCCCCGCCATTATCAGGAAATGTTCACGCGGATACGGGTTCGGATAACGGGATGGGGGGATTATACCATTGGAGGATGGCTCTATCCGGGGGATTGAAGACGCGGAGTTGAATATCTCACTTCGAGAGGAAAACGAAAACTTTTACAACTCGGATACGGATGGGGAAAGTGGCAGCCACGCATCGGCGTTCAATGATGACACATGACGGCGACGCCTCGCTTGCGCATCGCGAGCGACCCGCCGTCAACGACATCCCGACCCCGATTTGCAAAGGCGGAGGGAAATAACATTTCGTGTCTCGGTACAACATTTTCGGCATGCGCGCGAGGCGTTTTTTTATGGCTTGCGGGGCGTGGTTGACGGCGAGGAATAGGCGAAAAACCGCGTAGGAGCCGATTTTGACGCCTCGCTGGCGGGATGAATATTTTTTCTTTTATCGCGCGGAATAAAGGTAACGTGCTCTTCCAGAGGCTTCGCTTGCGCAATGGTTAGAAAGTCTGTTTCGTTCATCCATGGCGTCCACCCGCGCGCGCAACCGACTCGGAAAACTCAACCGCCCCACGCCCTCAATCGCGAATATTCCGAGTTTTCCGATTAGTGACATTCCTTCAGCATTTGCAGCGTATCCTGTTCCAGTTTCCCCCACCGTTTCGTATGTAGGATGGATTGTTCATCATACAGATCCGCATTGGCAACCTGCTGCGCTTCGGTCGCGAGAGCTTGCATCAATGACGCAATCCGTGCATCATGCTGCGCCTCCTGTGCATCCTGCTGTGCAAACTGTGCATCCTGCTGTGCAAACTGTGCATCCTGTGCATCAGGCTGCGCATCCTGCTGTGCAAGCTGCGCCTCCTGCTGTGCAGCCTGTGCCTCTAGTTGGTATGCATCCGACAACCCATGCGCCAATTCTGCATTCCCCGTTTTCATATCCGCGACTCTATTCCAATCCTGCATTAACAGAATATCAAGTTTTTGTTCGGATTCATCATGTGGAAAATTTGACTTCTCAATTATCCATGCTATTTGTCTGGCGGTTATTGCAATCTGTTTCTCCTGCAGGATAATGTGAAAAAAACCACCTGCAGCGATTATCGCAAAAATAGCTGCGAGCGCCGCAATCCATTTTCTTTTCACGCGCCCCCAGTGAGGCTTGAATACACCGGCGAATTGGGTTGGAGAAGGCGTCGGCGCCGTCACTTGTGGAGTGAACGGCGGCATTATAACCGTTTTCGCGTCAGGATCAAAAACCGTGTTGGCGGCGGCTTGCGCATTCGGATCGGGTTGTGCATTCGGGTTAACCTGCGTTGTCGGAGGAGTGTCCAGCGACTCCCCGCAGGAATAACAGACGGTTCTGTTATCGGGATTTGGCGCCCCGCAATGGTCGCATTTTTTCATTGCGTCACCCCAGTCAGAGGATAATAAGTAGGGGCTTTAGCTTTAGCCGTCTGCGTTGTCAATACCCCGACTATTACATCAGGGCGGCATCCGTGATAAAGAGCCGATGAAACAACCACGGCGGGCCGCATTTTAGTTTCCCGCGCCCCTATAAATTCCAGTATAACCACATCACCCGGTTTAATCATTCGCGTTCTTCTTCCGCCTCAAAGTCCGCCAGGCTGCTCATGGACGCTTCCGCCATATCTTCATCCGTCCAGGTTTCAGAGTATCCGGCGGGGCGTCTTTTGCGCGTGGCGGTAATCCTCTGCAATACCAGGTTCAAATAGGCGTCTACATCCAGGGGCGTCGGTTCGGTATTCGCCTGTTAGGCAAAGAACGCTTTCAGGTCATGAGCGTATGCGTTCTTCGTGGCGTCCGAGCGAGTATCAGAGAAAAGCATATTCATAGTTTCAGCGGCTGCGCGTTCCGTTCTGTCTGCTGTAACGGTCCCCTGTAAAATTGTAAGATTGTTCGGCATCATTTTCCTGTTTTTACCTTGATATACACTCATTATACATACATTCATTTACTTTGTTAATTATTATTATGATATTATTTTATACTGCACACAATGCGTCTTTGGAGCATATTCCAACGATAATTGCAAGTTACCGGTGGTGACCATTTTCATTTTACGCCCTTTTTTCCTGTATTTCAATATCATTTTTCAACACCGATTCAAGCATCCAAATATCCTCGTAGCCGAAAATGCGACGAAACCCTTTCTCCACGTCAAGCAACGAACTTGCAACCCAGCGTTTCACCATGGAGCCGTCACGCCACCTTCTAACTCGACCTGTTCGGCGTTTCACGCAACTAATGGCGCTCTCCATGATATTTGTTGTACCAAGACTGCG
>JAJZOL010000247.1 GCA_021811565.1 bacterium
AAATACAAATATATTTTTTGATTATTATTTGCCACAAAGTCGTAAAAACTATTCGTTAAACCTATAATTTGCCAGGAGCTAGCTAATTCAAAGAGAGAAAGCGTAAGAGCTGTCAAAAGAATTATTAATATGGAAACACTTAAACGACGAGTCCATCCACCAAAATATTCCGAAATATTATTTAAAAGCATAATTAATAATGATGTGATTATAAGCAATTCCAAAAGGAATGTGTTCTTTTGATTCACCAAGATATTCGGCCATAGAATAATGAATACACCAAGGAGGATCGTAAGAAACCAAAGAAACAGATGCGGTACATCGAAAAATTTCCAATCCTTCAAGGTGTCTTTCTTAAACCATGTAAGAAATATGAATAACATCAACAAAGAGGTTAGAATGATCATTAGTGAGTTCTGACGCATTGAATATAAAACACTATATTCGAAGAAAATAAGCAGAAATGGAATTATCACACTGAATAGTTTAAGTGAATCTGGTATTGATTTCGTATATTTTACTCGAGTTAATTTATTAAGGATAAGACTTGCGATCGAAGTTAGAAAAATCCAGTATGCGTTCATCAGAACGATCATCCCTGTCAACCATACATAGCAATCCTTTATTATCATATCGAATATGTTGTTATTCTTTCTCATAACGGTGCGTATGGTATTTGATAATTTGAACTGTTGTAGGTAATCCGCAGCCTCGTTAGGATGATGGATATTTTTCAGGTAGTCGGAATATGCTTTCACGCGAGTATCAAAGATCGTAGGATTATAAGGATTGGTATTCGCCGGATACCCCGGGAAACCATCCATAGCAATACCGGTTATGGCTATGCCTACTAGATTACCAATGTCAACCTTGGAATCCTCCGACATCAAGGTTCCGTATTTTCTCACAGCTCTGCGTATGACGAATCCAGCTTGAAAATTCCCTTTTTGCTCTAAGAGACAGGCTTTGTGTATAGCAATTCGCGCGGATGCGCTGCAATCAGCATATTCTGGGAATATAACACCGGCGTATGTATAAAACCTGACAAGAACGTTTTCACCGCCTGTGATTTTATCCACGGTATGAACTAGATATTGGTCTTCCAAAGAGAAATAGTCGTTGTATTCAGGTTTTTGACTTGCGATCTCGATTTGACGTAAGGCATCGGAATCGCGATGCCTTATAAAGAGACTGATGGATCGCATATAGTAAAAGAATGCGTTTTGAGGGTCAAGTCTTTCACCCGCCATGCAATAGGAATCAAATAATTTCGTCAGCCTCATATCCACGTGTGATTTAACTGATACTGTATTATTATCCGGAGGAATCGTCTGATCTTTGTCCCGATGGAGATACATTCCGGATAAGATAAGCTGTTTTAATGCGACAGCGTAAACAACTGGCTCATTGGGAAACCTGGCAACTATCCGTGATATTTTTCGGATTGTCGCATTTTCATTTTCTTTTATGCCATATCGGTTGTTCCAGGTTTGTGGCAAGCATAATGCGCCAACCTGAACCTCTATATCATTTGGATATGAGGATGCAATTTGCGGTAATTTGCTTCCAATCTTGAAAATATCACCATTATGTAAAATGGCGATTTGAAATTGAGCGCACATAATGATTCTTGTGACGGGTGGAATGAGAAGCGCAAGCATCAGTCCTGCGGTTATTCCGACCATCCATGGAACCGCGTGAAATCGTTTTTTCATCGTTTATCTCCTTGTGGTTCACACTGTCATCTTATTTCGGGCGATGGGGATTTCGGAGTGGTCTAGCGCCGGAGCCTCCAACCTCGCCGGCGGGCGAGGGGGCGAGACGGAGAGCAGGGAGTATCTCCACCAATCCATCGTGGATAGGTTCGGGGAGTCGATCAGTCGTTGCATCGCCTGATAGTTGATGGGTGCGCTCTTTGTAGGGGTTAGCGTCGGCGTCGGGGCTTGAAGTGCAAAATGGATCGCAAGGAGACCGAGAATGAAGGAACCAGTCATAGCGGTGAGCATGGGCTTCAGGGAATTACGCAGAGCGACATACCAAGATGGCGCGGAATCGCGCAGTCCCGCTAACACCCTTTCATCAAAGTCCGGTGAGGGAACGGGAGTGGGGATGGCTCGAAAACCCTCGCTCAGTATTTGGTCCATCAGGGCTTCCCGTGGATCGTTTCCCCTTTTCTTTCCAGTGGATTTAAACATCCTCCATCTCCTTCATCGCCTTCGTATAGAGTTTCCTGAATTGCTCCCTGGCGGTGTTCAGTCTGGAACGTACGGTCCCTACGGGAACTCTAAGAATATCCGCTATCTCCTCGTAATCCAGACCCTCCAACTCCCTCAGTGCAAGCGTGGCGCGAATGGGTGGGCTTAATCTATCCAATAGAGATTCCACCAGGAGTCGAGTATCGCAATCCTCATTATGCGCTAGAGCGAAATCGTCAGGAAGCGAAGTTTCAAGCTTCACACTGGAGCATCGCAAACGGTCATAGCAGATGCGTACCGTGATTCGGTAAAGCCAAGTGTAAAACCTGGAAGTCTTCCGAAAGTCACCGATCTCACGAAACGCCTTGATGAACGCCTCCTGCGCCACATCCTCGGCATCTTCAGGGTTGTGCAGAATATGGCTTGCGAGGCGCAATGTGCGATTTCTGTACCGATCCATCAGCCAGCGGTATGCGGATTGATCACCGGTTCGCGCCAGTTCAATCCAACGATGCTCCTCGGTGTCCCTGAGGATTGGTGTGGCGCAATTTGAAAGGAATAGGCATTGTTCAGAATGACCCGTCATTTTCCGCCTCCATGGATTAAGACGTGATGACAATGCTGATTAGTTCGGTTGGGTTTGCGAATTGTTAACATTTTTTAAGACATCCGCAAAAAGTGCTCTTCGTATGTTCGTTATAAATTGCGGAGTGTTGAAAGTTACGTGCGATGATTTATGAAAGTGAGTCATAATATGGATTCGGCGTCGATCGGATGGATGAATTGTTGGAATTCATCGGACTGTGACGGTTACTCATCGATGAACGCTCTTAAACCAATTCGACAGCGGGGTGATCAAATCGCCGTAATCCCTTGCCTCTCCGCCGATCGGATAGCCCTGGGAATCCCGACCTCTTTCATATATTGCCTCTTTTCCGTCGTAGGCGTTATCCTGTAAGGTGCATAATCCGAAATTATGAGTGTCGAACCAGTTGCTCACGGAAGGATCGTATAGGCACCAGTGCTCCACGCCGATTACGAAATAGACTCCATCGTCGCCACGTAGATTGATCAGGCTTTCGTAACGCTCAACCAACGCTCGGGCTCTGTCCCGCTGGCTTGAATAAAGGTTGTTGGCGTTATCCCAGCGCTCCGCAGTCATTCCTGGCTTAACGCAGGGAGTGAAATCCTCGGGAATTTCAAAAGTGTCGCCATGGACAGCCAAAATTCTTGGATGAGGGTAGAGATACTTTCCGCCGCACAGATTCTTGGTGTTCAGTGAAATCGCCTCGGGAAAATTGATGAATAACGGAACGCGGAATTCATAGTTCAATCCCGGAGCGGTGATGACCGTGCGATTGCGTTGGGGATCATAACGAATGTCCGATATTTTGGCGCGAAAATACAGTTGGGAGTCCGGATCCGCCACAAAGTAATCCGTCACAACCATGGGGAGATGAGCGACATTGTAAATACGCATGGCGTCCGCTGCGTCTTTTACATTCGCCTCGAGCCCGTCGAGATAAGGGGAGATCGCCTTGTAGACAACATCCGGGGAATCGTATAATTCCAGAAACAGAGGAGGATGAGGAATCTCGCGAAACGATTTCGCCAAAATGTAACCGTACCTTTTCGTGAAAAAGCCGATGAAATCATCCAAATCCTTTCTGATGGCCGGATGTTCCTTGCGGGTAAATGACTGATCGAATAAAATGGAACGCGCTCCAGTTTCAACGATGGAGGAGCCATCCTCATCCATAAACCCGGAGCCAACCCCGAACGCGTTCGTTCCGTCCTCCAAACTTCCTTTGGAGGTTCCCCATGTAGTGTAATGGGTTCCCCAAGCCTCGTTTAGTTTTTTAAGCGCCTTGATATCCTCGACAACGGGTTTTTGCATGTAGGAGTAAAAAGGGAAGGGACTGTCGGGCTTTAGCGGCGAGATTCTGTCGTGTTGCGAATGGTACCTCCAACGCAAAAAATCCCTCAATGCATACTTGGCGTGGAATCGAGGGTCGGAATAAGAGGTGTTTGCATTCGCGATATCGCGCGGTTGCCAAGGGTTTTTCGAGAGAATCACATACCCCATATGATCATGCTTTACGCTGTTGATCCCGTATAGGTAATCTCCCTCTTCGGGTATGAGACACCAATTCCATCGCAGGTCGAAAACCGCATGTTGAGGCACTAAAGCGTGATACGCCTTTTCAAAGTTAGGATCGAAAACGTCAGGCTGCACGCCCTGATACAATGAGGAATCGCTCTTCGGGGGGAAAACCGCACCCTGATAGACACTTTTCACATGGTATCCAAATTTCGGATTGATCGCCCATCCTCCAAGTTGCCATGTTGGTTCGGTGGGAATCCTATTTGATAAGTTTATGGATTCCATCACGTACTCATCTGAATACTGGCCGACGGAGTTAAATCCCCAACTTTTCATCCGTTCCGTGATATGTTTCGCCCAATTCCGACGGATGTCACCGGGCTGATATTTTCGAGATATCGCCTCCTCCAAAGTGGCGCGCTCGTAGATTTGGTTCAAACTCGGTGGGATTTCATAGGGTTTTACAACCACCCCTTTAATGTAATATTTCGGAGATGAATCGAAGGGAAGTATCACTGGTTGGAAATCCTTCGGGAACCCCGCCTTCATATCCCACCAGGTTACCCGATTCGCCATGGGATCTCCCTGAATTCCAAATCCGTTCGCATCGGGTCCCAAATAGTTACCCGTATCCATATCCCATCCGCCGTTGGGGGACGGGGACTCCAATCGGAACGGTTTACCGTTCCTGTTGATTGTTCTCCAACCGTTTGGCGTGGAATAGCTCCATTCAATTTCGCCTTTCATCCCCCATTGGTGCGCCAGGAAATAGGTGAAGTTTGGAGTGAAACGGGAAGCGCCAAGATAAATGGAATCACCCGCCAGTTTGAGGGTGTAATCGAACGTCGGCAAACGGATATCGTTTCCCGACGAACCAGCCGCCGTGTCCGCAAGGTTCCCGCTTACCGCTCCCTGGGTTGTCTGAAGGTTAACCGCATCGTATTTTTGAAACCCTCCGTTCCCGCCATAATCGCTTGTACTGACCTTGCTGACCGCGCGGATCCACATCCCATGTCCATCGGGGTCAACCATCCACCAACGATTTCCGATTTTCTGCGGATGGAATCCGCCTGTTTTCCCACCTCGGATGCTTCGTATCCCTCCATATTCATCCTCCAAGATATTTTGGAACGAGTTGACGGTGACTTTGGAATGTATCACAATTCGGGGAATAAATGCGAATTTCACGACACGTATGGCTCGGACGAGCACCTCTCTTCTTGTAAATGCTTCCATTACTGCACCTCAGCGGAAAAAGATTGGATACAACCACTTAAATAACAATACCATGCAAACATATCCAATCCTTTTTTGATATCATCTGGAATTGAAACGTGACATTATCATACAACTGATCATGCGGGATTCCCGCAGTGCATTGCATGCAAAGCATGATTCGTAGAAGATCGATTTCCTGTGAACTCCCCTCATCTGCACATTCCGCTACGTTGACAGCAAATGTACCCATGGAGTATCCTTTTTGTATCACTGGTCACAAGGAGAGTACGAAAATGCCAAAAGTCCTGGTGAGCGATCCCATTGCGGAGGCGGGCATTGCCCACATGCGCGAGATCGCGGATGTGGACGTGAAATTAGGGTTGACCAAGGATCAACTCATCGAAATCATAGGGGAATACGATGCGCTCGCGGTTCGAAGCGAAACGAAAGTGACTGCGGATGTCATCGCCGCCGCCAAGAACCTCAAGATAATTGGTCGTGCCGGTGTCGGAGTGGACAACATTGATGTGAAGGCGGCGACGGAAAAGGGAATTGTGGTAGTGAATTCACCCGAAGGGAACACTATTGCGGCGGCGGAGTTGACTTGCGCCATGCTCCTCGCATTGGCGAGAAACATTCCTCAAGCAGATGCGAGCATGAAAAGCGGCAAGTGGGATCGCAAGAAATTCCTCGGCTGTGAAGTCTACGGTAAAACTTTGGGCGTCATCGGCTTAGGCAAAATCGGCGGGGAGGTTTGCCGCAGGGCGAAGGCTTTTAATATGGAAGTGATCGCCTTTGATCCGTTCGCCACCGAGGAGAAGGCACTCGAAATAGGCGCCACCTTGGTTTCTTTGGATGAACTCTATCAAAAGAGCGATTTCATCACCCTGCATGTCCCAATGAACGACAAGACACGGAATATGATAGATTCGGAGCAGATAGCCAAGATGAAGGACGGTGTCCGAATTATCAACTGCGCCCGTGGCGGGATTGTGAACGAACATGCTTTGGCTGAAGCGGTAAAATCCGGCAAAGTGGCGGGAGCCGCTATTGATGTTTATACCAAGGAGCCGATCGAGCCTACCAACCCTTTGAACAACGTGCCAGGTATTATCACCACGCCTCATCTCGGGGCTTCCACCGAGGAGGCGCAGGTGAACGTGGCGATAGATATCTCGGAGCAAATAGTGGATGTGCTTTCAGGCAAACCCGCCAGGGCGGCGGTGAACATGCCGTCTCTGTCCGCGGAATCCATGGATGTCGCCCGTCCCTATATTTCACTCGGCGAGAAAATCGGCAGCCTGCACACTCAGTTGGCGCGTGATCTGGAGGGAAGAGGGATGCCAATACAATCCGTGGAGATTCTTTATCAGGGTGATTTCGGTCAAATGGCGACTGGTCCTGTGACTCGCTCCATTTTGGCAGGCATGCTTTCTCCCATTTTGGAAGGTCCGGTAAACCTCGTTAACGCACCGGTTCTCGCCAACGGCAGGGGCATTAAGGTAACGGACAGCCATAGCTCCTCTCATTCGGAATACAATACGATGCTCACCGTCACTGTTCATACGCCAAGTGGAGACAGAACGCTATGCGGTACGGTGTTCGGTCAAAACGATGTTCGCATCGTACATATCGATGGATATCGCGTGGATATCGTCCCGAGCGGCTGGATGCTTGTGACCCAGCATACCGATCGTCCCGGTATCATTGGCTCCGTGGGAACGTTGCTTGGGAATAACGCCGTGAATATCGCGGGCATGAATGTGGGCCGGCAGAAAATCGGCGGCAGAGCCGTGATGGTACTGATGGTGGACGAGGAGATAAGCGAAGACCTGATGAAGCAGATACGCGCAATTCCCGGGATGGAGACGGCACAGTTGGTGAAACTGTAACCCGAACCATATGGAAAACGCGCTCCCTGCCAGGATGACAAGGGGCGCGTTTCATTTTGTCCCTAAGTTGGAATGGTTTCTAAGGAACTTCCTGCAGAGAATCATACATAGGAAATAAAACTTCCAGACGGGTAAGTTTCAAGGCCAGGCGAACATCATCGCGGCAACTTACCAATACCAGCTTGCCTCCTGATTCCATTAATCTGCTCTGCAAACTCATCAGAGAACCAAAGCCTTCGCTATCCACGTAAGTGACCCCTGCCATGTTGATGATCAATGAGGAACCCGACATTAATTTCAGGCTGTTTACATACTTGATTAACGATAAAACGGTCGTTTCATCAATCACCCCGAATGCGTTGATAACTTGGCGGTTGTTTTGGATCGTTTGGAGCAATCTCAGTTCTTCCTCCATATCCACGTCATCCAACTCGCGTGGGTCTAATGATGGTGCAATCATAATAATCCATTTCCGTACCTGACGGTTCAAAAATCATTCAGTGTCCGTACTTTTAGGCACTTACACATACTATCATTTGGACTCGTGAAAAGCGGAAATATGTTCCAATAAATCCGCATATTAATTCTGGATTGACGATATTTGAAACCATCAACCTTAAGCGCTCGCTTTCAGGCTGGCGAGAACAATGGATTAGAAGAAGCATTTGCTTCGCTCCTGAACATCACATCGACTTTATCAACTCGGAGTATTTCTCCGCTATCACCTTGCGTTTCACCTTTAGAGTCGGAGTGAGCTCGCCCGTTTCAATAGTGAAAGGGGTTTCCAGGAGGACAAACCGTTTGATTCTCTCGAAATCCGCAAGGCAATCGCTTAGCATGTCAATTTCCTGCTTATATAAACGTTTCACCTCGGAATTTGTGACCAATTCATGCAAATCTTTGTAATTTACATGGAATTTATTAGCCCAATCAGTAAGAGTGTCAAATGAGGGAAGTATGAGAGCCGTAATTGAATTCTGTTCGTCTCCCAACAAAACAGTCTCGGCTATCAATGGACTCTCTTTCAACATAGCCTCGATAGGTTGCGGGGCGACTTTCTTGCCATTTGCCAGAACGATAATATCCTTAATGCGATCCGTTATGTAAAGGTAACCATTGGAATCAAGTTTACCAATATCGCCGGTATGGAACCAGCGCTCAGCGTCAATAGCTGCGTTTGTTTCCTGATCGAGCCCCAAATAACATCTCATCCTGCTCGGTCCGCGTGCTAGTATCTCCCCCTCTTCGCTAATCCTCACCTCGATATCCGGCAATGGCTCTCCCACTGAGCCACTCCTAATTCTGCCTGGACGGTTTACGGAGATGACAGGAAACTCCGTCAGCCCATAGCCTTCTAATATATCAACACCGAGGGCTTGAAAAAAGGCGCATGTGCGAGGGTTCAATGGGGCGCCTCCGGAAACGAAAAACCGCGTTCGCCCACCAGTCGCCTTCTCTCTTACTTTTCTTAAAATCAACCTGTCCGCCAAATGGTGCTCAAGAGAAACCACCGGATTCAATCCCTTGCCTTTTTGCAGGCTCTCGGTTTTTCGGTAACCAAGGTTTAAGGCATGGTGAAACATTTTTTGTTGAGACTCCGGCAGTTTCGAAACTCCTTCGAGTATCTTCTCTCTCATGTTTTCATACAAACGAGGGACGCACAGGAATACCGTGGGTTTCAAATTGGCTAGCTCGCCTGCAATGGCGAAGACTCCTTCGGAGTAGATGATTTGGGCGCCGATATATAGCGGAAGGTAATGACCCGCTACGCGTTCAACAATATGACAAAGAGGGAGAAAGGAGAGAAATACGTCGGTTTCATCCAAGTGTATCAGGCTGGTCGCCGCTTTGGCCGTATGAAGCAGGGCGCGATGGGATAGGCAAACCCCCTTGGGTTCACCTGTGGTTCCGGAAGTGTAGATAATAGTGGCGTCATCGTCTGGTCGAATGGCTCGCTCCATCTCGGAAAAGAACTCATCGCCGGGATCACTGGTTGCACCGTCTTCCATGAGTTCTTTCAGGATAATCGCATCATTATGGGGAGGAGGATCCATCACCACAATTTTATCCAGCGTTTCAACCTCTTTTAGAAGGGAAGCGGTCTTGAGATACTGTTTCTCATCCGAAACCACTAATATTTTCGAACCTGAATCCCTCACGATATAGTGGATCTGATTGGATGGCAGGGTGGGGTAAATGGGGACGGTTACCACTCCCATGCTCTGAGCGGTTAGATCGCATAAAGCCCATTCCACTCGATTTTCGGAGAGTATCGCCAGCCGATCCCCTCTGTTTAATCCAAGCTGATGGAACCCTCGACGCAGGCGTTGAATCACATCCATCAATTCGGTATAAGTAAGATAATCGTATCCTTCGCCTTTTTTATGTCCCAAACTTCGCCGATCACCAAAACGTTTCACGGTATTGGATAACATGGCGTGAATGGTAAGATCATCCATTTCAATATCCCCGGTAAAATCAAGATGCGTTATTTTACGTCATTTCCAATAAAAAGCGTATTTGGTAAGGTTGCAATAATCACGAGCGAAACTCCCTGTAATATACTTTCAGTAGCGCGAAACATGATTATCATGCAATCTCCGAAATAGACGGACAACAATTGACTTACGTGGATTCCTCGCCGTATGCACCGTTTTTTCACTATACGATAGAGGTAGTTGCAAAACATGAGAGGCATATGTTCATCTTCGTTTCAACAAAGGTGAAAAGGTGGCAATGTTCTGAATTTCCTCGGAACATCAAACTCATACATTATATTATAACCGCAGCGCATACGATTTATTTCTCGATACCTTCTCATGCATGTCATTTGCATCATAGTTTACCGGTGTTGTTATTCGGAACAAACGTTCAGTATACTGAGGAGGTAATTTCAAAATTCAAAAAATGTGGCTATTATGGCTCATTTCACGTTCGGCGAAATACTTGGAAATCGAATTTTACAATTACCTTTGAATATACCGTCCATGCAATCAATAGCATTTTCCCGATCCCAATGATAAAAGGAGTTCAGATGAAAGTCGCAGCTATTTTCGGTCAATCCGAGGGCGGAGTGGTTGAGAAAGCCACTCCAACTCCGAAAGAGGATATCGTTGTTGTCAAGATTCACTCCGCCCCCATGTGCACGGAGTATCACGCATTCCTCAACGGTAATACGTCCGATTGCCTCGGACATGAGGCGGCGGGCGAAGTGGTGGGGGTGGATAAATCGAACCGAGTGAGGATAGGGGATCGGGTTTTAGTCCAACCGCAATACGCTTGCGGAAAGTGTTATCTTTGTCTCCAAGGGGAACATATACACTGCCAAAATCAGAGGAGCCCTTTGGAGATTACGGGTAGCGAGGCGGGCACGGCAACCATGGCGCAATACATGTTGAAACCGGATTACCTTCTGAGCCCAATCCCTGACGATATCTCTTATGATCACGCCGCAATGGCGTGTTGCGGGTTGGGACCAACATTTGGAGCGATGCAATTGATGGATGTTAACGCTTTCGACACCGTGCTTATCACAGGTTTGGGACCTGTGGGATTAGGCGGGGTGATAAACGCAAAATTCCGCAGCGCGAGGGTGATAGGGGTGGAGAGCAATCCTTACCGAGTGCAACTTGCGGGGAGGTTGGGAGCGGATATGGTTGTGAACCCGCAGGATCCGGATGCCATTCAACGAATTCGCGCGTTCACAAACGGCATCGGAGCGGACAAAGGCCTCGACACAAGCGGGGCCGAAAACGCAAAGGGATTTCTTGCAGAAGCCATCCGTCGCAAGGGAAAGCTCGCATTTGTGGGATGGCAAGGGCGTGTGGAGGTGAACACGATTATTTCCAAAGGGTTCTCTCTTTACGGCGCCTGGCATTACAATTTACACGATTATCCCAAACTGATGCATATTATTTCATATTCTCCCGTTCAAATGGATGATCTCATCACGCATCGCTTTTCCATCGACAATGTTGATGAGGCTTGGAAATTACAAATAAGTGGTGAGTGCGGAAAAATCGTACTTCATCCCTGGGATTAAGGAGAACCATGATTTATAAAGCCGCGCTCATTGGTTAGATTTCGGTTTATTTCGATCCGCAGGATGAATTTTTGAGCTATGTTAAGCGTGAATGACACTATCTTCGATTTTTTTCTTGAATTTCGTGAATATGGTTTTAAAGAGCGAAAAAAAAGCGTTGAGCGAACATTCCAGCCCAACGCCTTTGTACAGCAATAGCCTTACGGATCCTATGACATACCGCTCTTTAACAGTTCATGCGCGGCGGCAAACTGCCTTTCCCATTCACGAAATACCCAGTTCATCTCTTCATCCGTGTATCCGAGTAAATCGTTTGTTTCCTGTGACATTTCCGGTGCCGCGCTCTGATCAAACGATCCTTTGTTCTGTTGCCATGCTATCCAATCCGCTGCGTTGATGATGGCGCTGGATTCAAAGTGATCCGTGCCATGCATGGGGACATGATGCGCTCCGATGCTTGCCACGAGCGTGGAGGGAAAATTCCACTGTTCGGCGATTTTCCGACCAATATAGGCGTGATCAATGTCAAGAACCTTTTGCTCCGATTCTAGGATAGTGATTTCATTCCGAGAGGCGTAAGCCATGGTAACTCCGTATTGGACAGGAAAATAACAGTCTAGAAATAATTTTCCGATATCATGCAACAACCCGCCGATGAACGCTTCCTCAAGTATATTGCGTGTACGTGGGTTCATTTTTTTCGCCAAGAGGCTGGCGGCAACAGCGGTTGCCACGGAATGCTCCCATAACTGATTGCGATTGATAGCGGCCTGTCCGCTTTTTTGAGATAACATTCCGAATGCAGAGACACCGAGAACAAGATTGCGCACGGTGTTGAAACCAAGAATCACGACTGCATGGGTGATAGTTCCGATCCGTTTTGGGAATCCGTAATACGCGGAATTGACTATCCGCAATATCTTGGAGGATAGACTCTGATCCAATGATATCAAACGATTCAAATCATCCGCTGAGGTGTTTGGATTATTGATCGTCTGCATGATTTTCGTCACAACTACCGGAAGTGGCGGGAGATCAGCGAGTTTCTTCTCCAATGTTTGCTGAAAGACGGCATGGTCTATACGAATGGTTTTCACTTCAGGAGACATAGGTTTTTACCTTTTCTTCGTGTGCTATGGCTATCAATCCGTTGACATCCACGATGAGAGCTATGCGCCCGTCACCCAGAATGGTTGCACCGGATACGCCACGTATATCGCCGATGTACTTGCCTAGTGGTTTGATGACGATCTCCTGTTCGCCCAACATGGAATCCACCACCAAACCCACTTTGCGGTCCGCAGAGCCGACAACCACGATGTAAGTTGATGTTTGTCGCACTGTGGATGTTTCTCTTTCGCTGTAATAAAGATTGTCCAGATGAAGCAGAGGAAGAGCCATGCCCCTTTGCATAATGACTTCCTGACCATTAATGACATGTATGGAGCCGCAATCGATTATGTTTGTCTCTATGACGGACGCGAGCGGGATCACGTACACGCCGGAGACCACCCTTACAAGCAATCCCCTGATGATCGCCAAGGTTAAAGGCAACTTGATGGTAAAACGCGTTCCTTTTCCCGGTCTTGAATCCACATCGATTATCGCTCCGAAACGGATGAGGTTGTTACGAACTATGTCCATGCCGACACCCCGACCTGATATATCCGACACCTGTTCCGCTGTGGATAGTCCCGAATGAAAGATCAGATTGGTGGCATCTTTATCGGACATTCTCTCTGCGATCTCGGCAGTGATGAGTCCTTTGCGAACAGCGGAGGATTTGACTTTGGCGATGTCAATCCCCGCACCGTCATCCTCGATCTCAATTACGATGTAATTTTCCTCATGCCTGGCTCCAAGCCTGACGGTTCCACATCTTGGTTTCCCCGCAGCCTCACGTTGCTCCATGGCTTCTATTCCATGATCAACGCTATTTCTCAATATATGAATTAACGGGTCTCCGATAACTTCTATGACGGAACGATCCAATTCCGTCTCTCGTCCCCATATGACAAAGTCAATTTCCTTGTTTAGCTTTTGAGAGAGATCACGCATCATTCTTGGGAATCTGTTGAACACGTTGTCAATCGGCAGCATCCTCGCCTTCATGATCTGTTCCTGCATATCCCCGGTGATTCTCCCAAAATGCGCCGCCGCCTCTTGTAAAAGCTCCTTGATCTCTTCATCCAGAGGTGAATGCAACTGCGACACCAGTTGATTGATTCGAGTTTGATCGATTACCAATTCACCCACTAAGTTCAACAGATTATCCAGTCTGCCAACGTCGACTCGAACCGTTTGAGCGACGTGATGCGTCATTTTCTTCTCTTCCTTCGATGATTCTTCGTCCTCCATTTTTTGAGGTTTTTCCCTAATAGGGGAATGTTCGATATCCGGAGATGGAACGGAATCCGCTTCGCATATGGTGCCCACGTTTGCAGTTTGCACGGAGGCGGGCATACCTATCATCGCTCGGTAAGGAGTCACAACCACAATCGATATTTCGGATATGCCTGTTATTTCCGCATTGATGTCCTCTATGCTTTTGTCGGTGGCCAATAATAATTCAAAGGAGAATTCAAAATCCTCATCCTCGAGAGCTTGTTCGGAAGGGGAGATGTGGATCAATATCCCTATGGTTTCCAATCTTTGAAGCGTCATAAGCGCGCGCACGGATTTCATGACGCAATCCTTGTCCAACTCGACCTTGATATCGTAAATCATCGCACCGGTCGAGATTGCGTCCGAAATGGCTATCTGCTCCGTCTGAGTGAGAGATATCGGTTTTTCGGTGCAAACAGTGGATGAATCGGCGATTCGCGTGGGGGATGCGGAAGGATCAATCAGTCCTCTTAGCAGTTTCACAATTTCAGTTGTATCTGTCTGATCCACTCCTCCGTTCGCGATCTCCTCCTTGAGGCTTTTTAATATGTCGATAGCTTTAAAAAGCGCATCCACGATATCATGTGTCACAACCAACTCATCACGCCTTAAACGATCGAAGATATCCTCCATAGCGTGCGTAAGTTCCCCCATGCTTCCGAAACCCATCGCTCTGGATGAGCCTTTGAGTGTGTGAGCCGAACGAAATATCTCCTGTAAAAGATCGCTTGTGCAGGAATGTTCGAGACTGAGAATGGACTGTTCCAATTTCTCAATGTGTTCGGTGGCTTCATCTAAAAAGACGCTCATATACTGCTGCATGTCTTCGCTTGGCATATTACTCTCTATGAAGGTGATTGCAAAATTCGATTTCCATGTATTTCACCGATCGTGAAAAGAGCGATAATAGCCTCATTTTCAGAATTTTGCAATCACATCTATCGATTAATAAAATATGAAAAAGGAAATGGGACACACCCATGGTTATGGACAGATTTTCTCGTCAACTCCATCCAAAGGGTAATTCACAGCACATCCGGTTTGGTAAACACGTTATTTATTTTCGAGATGCACCGTTTTAGAAACATCAAGAAGTATGACTAGCTGGTCATCCTTTTTCCCCACTCCTTTAATGAGGTCATATTCCACATCTACGATCAGGTCGCTGGGAGGTTCTATCCGCGAGAATGGAAGTCTAAGCACCTCCGTGACCGCATCCACAATCATGCCAACGATATTCTCCTCCACCTCCGTGACAACTATGCGAGATGAATTTGTCTCCTCAGCACTGGGCAAGCCTAGCCTTTTCCGCAGATCAATCACCGGTACGATCTGTCCGCGCAGATTGAGCACTCCTCTCACATATTCCGCAGAGCGCGGTATCCGTGTTATTTCGCGGTATCTGATGATTTCATGTACCAGGGTGATGGGGATGCCGTAAATCTCCCCTGCAAGTCGGAAAACCACGAACTGTTCCTCCTGTTCCATGGATATTGTGGAGGGCATGTCATAACTCCTTGGCAATTGGAATACGAATAATAGAATTTGCTGAAGAGTAATACAAAGGGTGCAACCCAGATATGTATTTTTCAATCATCCGCATTGATTGCATTATTCCGTAAAGGCGGCGGGCTCGTTCATTTCATGCATGGTGAAACATCGACAATCTAAATGCGCAATTCCCTGATCTGTATTATTGGAAGGTCGGAGCTTTTCTGCAGGAAGATAAATGTCCAAGATACGAAAACTCCGCCTCGATTGAGGCGGAGTATAAAAAAGCAATTCACCATAATGGAACAATTGCGTATATTTTCTTTGAAAGATCAGGTGCTGGGGACATCCTCCTTCGCTCCAATCACCTCCAAGTACACTTTTCGGTTTTCCTTCATCGCACTGGCTTTTGCAATCACACGCATAGCGTTCGCAATGCGTCCTTGCTTGCCAATCGCTTTCCCAAGATCGTCCGCCGCGACATGGATTTTATATACCGTGGCGTTCTCTCCGGGTTCCTCTTCCACACGTACCTGTTCAGGTTTGTCTACAACAGCTTGGACTAGATGTTCAATAAACAACTTCATTTCCATTCTCCGGTTACGTTGGATACTAAAACCAGGCTTTCGCAAAAATTAGAGCTGTCTTTTCATAGTGTTATGAAAAGTGGTGTTCAGATGGGTATTTCCGATAATTGCAATCGCCTAGGATAAGCATGAAGGCAAACATGAGCGCATGATTTACTCAGGCATCATCACTGCGCCATCGTATGTGTCATACTCATCACTTCGATAGTATTATGACTATGACGGATGTGGAATTGTTCCATGTATGTTAAGAACGAAGAATAAAGGGGAGTACCGCAGGTGTTTGTCCTCCCCCTTTTTCGGAATCTAATCGCTTGATGCGACGGGTTCCTTGACATCATTCGGTTCCGGATTAATCAGTACGAGGCTTGCCTGACGTCCTTTCGGGGTCTCAATCGATTCATAATAAACGGTCTGTCCCTCGCTCAGAGATTTATAGCCTTCCGCAGTGATAACGGAATAGTGGACGAATACATCCACTCCATCTTCGGCTTCAATGAAACCGTACCCCTTGGCGTCGTTGAACCATTTTACCTTACCCTGTGTTACTGCCACTTCTTATACTCCTTTCGAAATACCTCTTCGAAATCCGCCGCGATGCATCCTCTTGTTGCATTTCAACAATCGTCCTCTTCCTCCTTGCAAGGAGGACAATACTCCCTGCGGCAAGCATGAAAGGTCCGAAATCATTGCAAACAACAAAGGATGATTCTGGAGTTCGCAATATATAATTGGTGCATATTTCACGCCATGAAGGGTAATTTTAAAAAAAACAGTAATTATTACAGCTTTTCGAAGGAGTTCAGGGTAGTTTCCCAATCGCGGATTGAGCGGGAGAGTAGGAGGGATTAAGTTCCAGAGATTTTCGATACATCTCCTTCGCCTTTGTTATATCTCCCATGGAACGATAACACGAACCGAGCATAAAATAACGTGAAGGATCCTCGGGGGAGATTTTAACCCCCTGCTGAAAGATGAGCAGGGCGGAGGAGTTTTGGTGTCGATAGAGCATCAGTTCTCCCTCGTTTCGTATGAGATTGCTGGCTGCGGCGCCTAAATATTGAATCCCAAGAGCGACCATCCGCCCGGCCAACGGCAAGCCTTGGTCCGCTCTAGCCATGCGATCCCCCAGAAGCACAAACGCCAAACCGGCATTTAGGTCACCTTCTTTGGAGGTGAAATACCTGTTGGCGGCGCGCAAGGTCTCAGTTGTGACGGGAGTCCAAAGCAGATGGGCCATTTCGATGAGCGTATGTGGGTTTACGCCCATTTGGATGCGATTTATGCGTGTCACGATATCCGAGGGAAATATCTCCCATGTCGGAAGATTCGCCTTTTTGGCGCAATTTATGTAGGTTTTGAAGAAATAACCGGGTCCCAAAATGAGTGAGGCGATTAATCCGTGTTGCCCTTGTGTTCGATCGATAACACTCGCCATTTCCCAGCCAAGACGATACAAACTGCCCGCGAGGATGAGTCCCTCCTGCACTTGATCCCTATACGCCGGCAAATTATGCTGAGAATACAGGGTGTTCGTAATCTTTTGAAACTGGCCAAAATCGGATTGAAGCTGTTTTTGGGATGGAAGCGTCTTCCACTCGTTTCCAACATAGGATGCACACCCCTCTCTCCATACCTCGCTCAAAAGCCTGGAATAATACATATCATCGTCCTTGTTCGGTGAAAGTGTGCCGTTTACAATGCAAAACAGATTTTGAGCGTGGTGGAAACACTCATGCGCGATAACGGACTCTATTCGAGGATAATCGTCGCCAAAGTGTTCCATATTCATGCCGACTCCGTTCTCCGTCGCCCACCCATCCACATCAGCCCCGAACAAAAAGTCAACCGTCACTGGCATAATATAACCGGAAGGCAGATACGGGCTCGTTTTTTGCTCAATCGCCTCGCTTAACTCATCTTTATGGTTTTGAAGGGTTTTGATGAGTTCCATATATGCGTCCGCCTGAACGGCTACGCCTCCGTAATCATAATAACTTTCAGGATAGAGCCATTCATAAAGCCGGTTTACAGGGTTGGAATTCGCTGCTCTGCTCCACCACGCCTCCAACTGTTTGGTTTGAAGCTCCATCGGTCCCTGATGCTTAACGAATCTGCGATATGCGAGATTCTCCGCCAGGCGCCGCCACACACTGTCAGGAGGATTGTGTTGTTGGAACGCCTTGAGTAAATCCATCGCGGATTTGAAATTATAGGTGATTTTCAAACTGTGGGTGTTGGGGAAATCCTGGATAGTAGTTGGGAAGGGAGAGTTGTTCAAATCCGGCATGAACCAGTTCGAACATTGGCGCCGAAGACGCGTTAAAACAAGCGCGATTCGAATGAGGTCGTCCGCAGTGTTCCTCGGCGCTTCATTTCTTAAGACGGAAAGTATTCCAAGGATATTTTGCGTTTGAACGGTGGGGCGATCGATCCCCGCCCAGTCCGGAATGGTGCGGATATCCTCTAAATTGTGTAATTGACTAAGGTAGAGAAATAGAGGATGAGCGAGGTTGAGCGGAAGTTGATTTTGGAGGAGTTTCAGGTTGGAAAGAGAGCTTTCCGACTGAAAGGGGAGCGCATTCAACTGCTCCCATTGCCAGTCGGTACTCCAAGGGAAATGAGAAAGGCTGTCCCCTCGGCAAATCGAGAGGACACCGAAAACAAGAAACACATGTAATGCGAATCGCAACCGCATTGGCTTCAAGCCGAAAACCTATGATGTTTGATTTGGCATACGGCGAATGACGGGTAAATCCGGCTTCAGAGATGCCCGGCTATCTGCCATCCATATTGCACCATCGCTTTTGCACCCACGTTTTTCACAGTGCCGGATAGGAATAGCACAGGGCATAATGTTTCGCCTCCGGTGGAAACGTGATAGTTACACCAAGTTATCACCGTCTTATCCTGTGGGGGATTGGTGTATTTCATCTGATTGGGGGCGTCCTGAGGTCCTGTTACGCCTGTCCAATCCTTGCTGTAGGTTTGAATGAAAGCTTGCGACACTGGTGTTCCATCCGCATTTAATGCGGAGGTGATATCATAGCTGTCATATAGGTAATATGCCGTGGGTTTCCCTGTAACGAGGTTGTTAACGGTGACATTTGCGTTCATGTCATTGACATCGTTATCCGGGCAGTGGAAGAAGCTAATATCCTTGATATATTCCGGATATAGCGGGCTGATTTTCACATCCTTTGCGGAAATTCCAGCCTGATAAGGCGCAAGCAAAAAGTCGGGATATCCGCTGGTGTCCGTGTGATACATGCTCACGGCAAGATAGATTTGATGCATGTTCGAGATGCAAGTGGTCTTTCTGCTGTTTTCCTTCACCCTTGAATAAACGGGAAACAAGATTGCCGCGAGTATCGCGATAATGGCTATGACCGTTAGCAGCTCAATTAGGGTGAATCCCATCGGCTTACGACGCATTTTTAATCCCTTTCGATACCTGATAATTTATAAATGTATAATACCGATATTTTCGAGTTAATCCCTTGCATGATACGTCATTTTTACAGATAGGAATCATAAAAAATAAATTTTGCATTGTTATAAAACATGTAAATCGTATCTTTTGCGTGATGTATTCATCTCTATTGACATATAAAAACGCAACGGGGTTCCATATTTTGGAATCTCGGGGCGGAATGGAGCCGTTCCGCCCCGAAGGCTCTATCCTAACCGTTTTTTCAACGCGATCAGTTCCTCGGAAAGCTCCGAGGGAAGATCATCACCGAAGGTTTGGAAGTGCTTTTCAATACTATCCGTTTCCGCTTTCCAATCCTCCACATTGATGCTTAGCAACTGTTCCAAGGTTTCGTTGGAGACATTCAATCCCTCCATATGAAGAGAATCCGGAGTAGGCACTGTACCAATCGGAGTTTCACGTCCCTTCGCTTTCCCGTTAATGCGATCCAGCATCCAGATAATCGGACGGATATTCTCCCCGAATCCAGGCCAGATGAATTTACCGTTCTTATCTTGCCGGAACCAGTTCACATGGAATATAGCAGGGGGATTGGACGCCTTTACGCCCATCTTGATCCAGTGATCGAAATATTGACCCATGTTATATCCGCAAAACGGAAGCATTGCCATGGGGTCTCGGCGCAACACGCCTGATTTGCCCATAGCCGCTGAAGTCGTTTCCGACGCCATGGTGGCGCCTATAAACACCCCGTGGTTCCAACTGTTGGATTGATAAACCAAAGGGGTGAGCTTCGCTCTCCTGCCGCCAAAGATTATGGCTGAAATGGGCACTCCCATTGGGTCCTCCCACCTTGGCGAGATGCAGGGACATTGGCGAGCGGGGGCGGTGAATCTTGAGTTCGGATGAGCGGCGGGTTTCTCGCCGTTCCATGGTCGATTTCCAAGCCAATCGGTGAGAATGGGCGGAGGCTCAACTCCCATCCCCTCCCACCAAGGCATGCCATTATCCGAAACCGCGACATTTGTGTAGATGGAATTGGATTTAGCGGTGACAAGAGCGCTGGAGTTAGTCTCCATGCTGGTTCCAGGTAACACCCCGAAGAAACCGGCTTCAGGATTGATTGCCCACAGCCTGCCGTCTTCGCCAATTCTTAACCAAGCGATGTCGTCACCGATTGTTCTGACCTTATAGCCTTCATTTTCAAGAGGACTGACGAGCATGGCGAGATTGGTTTTCCCGCAAGCGCTTGGAAACGCCGCCGCCATCCATGTCAGTTTTCCGGATGGGTCCTCGAGTTCCAGAATGAGCATATGCTCCGCCATCCAACCTTCTTTGCGAGCCATGAAGCTGGCGATACGCAGAGAGAAGCACTTTTTCCCCAGCAATACGTTCCCGCCGTAACCGGAACCGTAGCTCCAAATGAGGCTTTCTTCAGGAAAATGAAGGATGAATCTGCGATTAGGGTCCAACTCTCCCGTCGAGTGTAGTCCCGGTACGAAGTCCCCATCCTCCCCGAGCTGATCCAGCGCGATTTGCCCCATTCGGGTCATGATGCGCATGTTCGCAACGACATACAGGCTATCGGATATTTCCACGCCTATCTTGCTGAGAGGAGATCCCGCTGGCCCCATAATGTAGGGGATCACGTACATTGTGCGCCCCTTCATGCTGCCTTTGAACATCTCTCCCACTTTCGCCTTGGCATCCGCAGGAGACATCCAATTGTTTGTTGGGCCTGCATCCTCTTTTTTCGAGGTGCATATGAAGGTGAGGTTTTCAACCCTCGCCACGTCATTCGGGTGTGTTCTGTGCAGGTAACACCCGGGATATTCTTTTTGGTTTAACTCTGTCAGGATGCCCTTTTGTAACATTTCGGGCAACATCTTTTCATATTCTTCTTCGCTTCCGTCACACCAATGCACATTGTCAGGTTGCGTGAGACGTATACATTCGTCCACCCACCTCTGTAGTTTTGCGTTCAATTGACCGCTCCTTCCTGATTATGTACGAACACACATTCGCCACTATTCGGAAGCGTAACCCGCCGGACATAATTACGGATCACTGGACTTCGAATTCCTTATTATTGTAGCACGAGGGAACAGTAAAATTCATTCTGAAGGGGAGTGAAACCGTGATAACGTTGTGAAAACCTTTCGCAATCGTGACCGTAAGCAGTGATAATATACGATAGCCTGTATGTCGTTGCGA
>JAJZOL010000192.1 GCA_021811565.1 bacterium
CACGACGGCGTTGGTGAAGGCGGGCGGATATATACCCGTATAAGATACCGGCAATCAAGCCTAGAGCCACAAACAACGCCAGATTCACAAGCAGATTTCGCACCGTATCCAAGCCTAGCCGATTTGTAATTTCATTGTACATTTCCCAGAGAAGAAGATTTAAAGGACCAACCAAACCGATCAAAAAACCGGATAACAAATATCTTTGAAGCGAATTTTTCCTCGCTCCGAACCACGCTCCCGCTATGATTCCTATGACTGGGCAACCGATAGCGAGCGCTATAAACAGAGTGTGAATTTCTTGCGGGGTGACCAACTCCTTCATCTGCCCCATGTTTATAGACCTCTTCCCTGCAATGAATTATCCCATTGAATGAACCCGACGGGAACCGCAGCATCAATTCATTGCGATCCCCGTCCAAATGCATAAAAAAACAACACGGTTTACGCAGTGCGCGGACCTCTCGCCATGGCGATAATGCCGGTGCGCACCATCTCCTTGATGCCATACGGATTTAACAGCTCACGTATCTTATCCAGTTTTTCCGAGCCGCCGGTGACTTCGATGATGAAAGTCCGTTCACCCATGTCAATGATTCTGCCCCTGAATATCTCGACGATCTGCATGATCTCCGAACGATCCCTGGGTTCGGCGTTAACCTTGATCAACGCCAACTCTCTCTGCACAGAGGGCAACTCGGCGTAATCCACTACGCGTATCACTTCAATTAGTTTATTAAGCTGTTTAGTGATCTGTTCCAGCACCATCGAATCCCCCGCCACCACGATCGTCATGCGAGATATCGCTGGATCCTCCGTGACCGAAACCGTGAGGCTCTCTATATTGTATCCCCTGCGAGCGAACAATCCCGCCATCCGTGCCAAAACCCCCGGATGATTTTCCACTAACGCGGTCAATACGTGATGATGCTCCAACTGAGTCATCATTAAATTACCAATGGCCATTGCCTATATCCTCCGTTATCTGCCTAAGATGAAACCCTCCCTGTCTTAGGGGGTTTGAACCGATTCCGCTTCTTCAACATATTCCGACAGCACCTTGTCCTCTTCGGAAAAGGACCAAGCTTCGCTATCGGTATTGAGGCTAGCCTTAAGCTCTTCGAGATCGGTACGCTGTTTCATCTCACTCACGCTTTCACCGGCGGGAATCATCGGATAGACATTTTCCTCCGTGGGAATAATGCATTCGATGACAACAGGTTTTTTCCTGACTTTCAGTGCCGCCTCTATCGCAGGACGCACCTCTTCCGGTTTTTCAACGCGAATGCCGACGCATCCGTAGGCTTCAGCCAACTTCACGAAATCCGGAGAAGCCTCCAAACTGGTCTGCGAGAACCTCTGCTTGTAGAAGAGATCCTGCCATTGTCGAACCATCCCCAGCGAATGATTGTTGCAGATTATGGAGATCACCGGCAACTCATATACGGAAGCGGTCATCAACTCCTGGGTGCACATTTGAAAGGAACCGTCTCCGGATATGCAAACAACGGTACTTTCGGGACAAGCCACTTTGGCTCCAATGGCTGCAGGCAATCCAAAGCCCATCGTTCCCAATCCACCGGATGAAATCCAATGATGAGGCTTTCGGCATTTGAAGTATTGCGCCGCCCACATCTGGTGCTGCCCCACATCCGTAGCCATGATTAGGTTCCAATTGGTCGCCTCGCCGATCTGATCGATGATGTATTCAACGTAGAGCTTGCCATCCTTGGGATAGATCAACGGGAATAACTTCTTCCATTCCATGATTTGATCGTTCCACTCCGACCAAGGACGAGGCTGGACATGCTTTAGCAATTCCTTCAGCACCAACTTCACATCCCCTACAATCGGCACATCGGCGAATCTCACCTTTCCGATCTCAGCGGGATCAATGTCGATATGAATCACCTTCGCATCCGGGGCGAACTTATCCACCTTCCCCGTCACACGATCATCGAACCTCGCGCCTACGGCGATAAGCAAATCGCAGTTATTCACCGCATGATTGGCATATGCCGTGCCATGCATACCCAGCATGCCCATGGAGAGCTTATGAGTCTCGTCAATGGCACCCTTACCCAAAAGAGTGGTGGTGACAAGAATATTGCATCTTTCCGCCAACTCCGTGACTTCTTTTTGGGCGTTGGCTGAGATCGCGCCTCCTCCAACATATAGGACGGGGCGCTCCGCCTCGGCGATCACCTGCGCCGCCTTGCGTATCTGCATTTCATGGCCGCGAATATTCGGACGATAGGAAGGGATATCCACTTTCTTGGGATAGGTGGAGGGATCCCATTCGATAATCTGCTTATTCACATCGAACGGTATGTCAATCAGCACAGGTCCTGGCCTGCCCGTTCGAGCGATATGGAAAGCCTCGGATATGACACGCGCCAAGTCCTCGGGATTTTTCACCAGATAGTTGTGTTTGGTGATGGGCATGGTGATGCCTGTGATATCCGCCTCTTGAAAAGCGTCCTTGCCGATTACGGCAGTGCGCACTTGTCCTGTGATGGCGACCATCGGTATGGAATCCATATAAGCGTTGGTGATTCCAGTAACAAGATTCGTCGCTCCAGGACCGCTGGTGGCAAGACATACGCCGACTTTTCCCGTCGCACGGGCGTATCCATCAGCCATGTGCGCAGCCCCCTGCTCATGTCTAACCAATATATGTTCAATGTCCTGGCAATCATAGAGCGCATCATAAAAGGGAAGGAGTACCCCGCCGGGGAATCCAAAGATGTGCTTGACGCCTTCCTGGCGCAAGCATTCCAAAACCACATGCGCGCCTGACATTTTCATTTCATTCATCCTTTCTTTCGATACCGGAGCGATTTTGCTCATCGTGTATATGCGGGATATATGGTTTTCCCGCTTCCTGAAAACCCTCTACTTCGCCGGAGCCTGCCCAGGCGCGGGAGCTGCGTTTTGGATGTTATAACCCGCTGGTACTGTGAACAGACTATTAGGCATAGCAGAGTTAATCTTCCAATCATATATGTCCGTGACGGAAACTATGTGATGCACCTGCGGCTTCTTCCCGCCGGGAGGGGTGAGACGAAGGGTGGCGTTCACCTCCTCGCGCCGAGTAAGCTTGTCCGCTCCCTCCTGAACCCATAAAGTGTAGACCGCACCGTTTCTTGCATCTTTTCTTTGATAGATATCGCAAACCTTGCCGTCCAAAGTCTTCTTGCCCACCTTGTGAGCTCCGGCCTTCATGAATCCATCCAAATCGTTGCCTACGATTCGCTTTTGCGCTTGCAATTGATGCAGAGCCGATGAAGGCTGAATGCTATGTATCCCTCGCTTAGTGGAGGGATCAACAAGCCAAAGGTTCGCACCGTTGCCGATAATGATCATCTCCTTGCCGTTGACGGTCTTTTCCATGCGAAATACCGTCGGGGACTTCATCCACGCCTTCCCATAGGCGGTTTGCGTCTTTCCATCCACGGTGTTGACAATCTTGGTCTGGCAGTAATAGGTTTTTTGCGCCGAGGCGTAACCTGCGATGCACAAAACAAGAAGGGTTGCCGTTAAAATCTTTTTCATCTTTTCGCCTTTCCACAGCCTTGCTGTGAATGAGAGGAATTTCAAAATGGCTCTATTTGAACTCCATAAACAAATAAACCCCTCATCCCCAAGGGACGAGAGGCTTGCTCACGCGGTACCACCCTTGTAAAGCGAAGCGCGTTATCGATACGCGAACGATGCCCGAATGGGCCTTCACTTCACTCTGCCGCTATATCGGGCGCACCCGTAACCCCCTACTAATCCATTGTATCCAACGGATTTTCAGCGATTCAGCTCCAAGGGGAGTTTCCGCTCCAACCCTTATCGTCTCGCACCAACCGACGACTCTCTGAAACCGAAGCCTGAGCGTACTTGCCTTATCAACACCTTACCGTATTATTTTCAGTGATTATATTAACATAATTATGGTCATTACGTCAAGAGCTATTTACATTTTTTTTCAAAGGGATCGCACGCTTCGAAATAGCCAGTCCCCGGTGCATTCATTGGATGACACAATCATCTATCGTATAGTAAAAAGATGGGGTGATTGTAAAAATTCACTCTCCAAGCGTTCGGTTTAGGTAACCTAACCGGTTCCATTCTCATACATGATCCTTTTGCAAATACTTCATGGAATTTGGCTGGGCGCTGATTGAAACCGCTCTTCGAATACAGTATCCTTACAGGTAATTGCAAAATTCGATTTCCAAGTATTTCGCCGAACGTAAAATGAACGATAATAGCCACATTTCCTGAATTTTGCAATTACCTCCTTATTAAAAGGGTTTTTTCTCATTATACGGAAAGGACAAGGCATTGCATTCCATTACAATTGGTGAAATCCGTATCGGAAATGACGCGGACAGGCTCACCCTCATTGCGGGGCCCTGCGTGGCGGAATCGGAGGAGCTATGTTTACACATTGCCCGAACAGTGTTCGATATTTGCAAAAGAGTTGGTTTTCATTACATATTTAAAGCCTCCTTCGACAAAGCAAACCGAACCTCTT
>JAJZOL010000138.1 GCA_021811565.1 bacterium
GCTTTCCTTCGAACTTACCTTCCTCGCGACCTTCCTCACGGCCTTCCTCCATGCCCTTTCTATGCCATTGCGTAAGCATTTGTCTCACCTCCTGCGATTTTCTTTCTTCCACCCATTCATTCCAGTCGGCTGTCTCCGATTCCTTGAGAACGAGGTACTGATCCACCATGTTCAGCAACACGGATCGTTCCTCGTCCCCCACGGAAGCCTTCGCGATAAGCTCGTACGCCCGGATTTTTCTCTCCACGTTGGTGCGGTCGCGGCTTCTCATCACTGCGCACACGGCGGGGGAGAGAACGTTGCCATCGTCTCGGAAATCCTCCTCCCACAGGTCGGGAAGATAGACCGCCATGTAACGAAACAGCACCACAACCCTTCCGTGCACTTTCACGGCGTGCTCCTCCTCCGTCATTCCGCCGCCCCCTCGACAGAGGTACAGGGCGATCGGCAGGATCGGATGCCTGAAGCGATGGGAAAGCATTAGATAATACTCCCACATCCTGCGCGAAAAGGCTCGCGACTTTTTCGCCTGCACCTCCAAGTGCACAATGGTCAATTCCCGCCCGAGCTTGTTGGGAACCTCGATCAATATATCCGGCTCTCTTCTGTTTCCCTCCGGAGCGTGGGTGAAAAGCTCCTTGTTCAGAGTGCGAACCTTGGATAGGTTCAAATCCGCAGCGATATCGGGAAACAGGAGTGTCAGGAACTCGGGGGCGAGGTATCCCAGCCCCTCCTTCCAAAGTTGATCATGCATCATGGCACGCCTCCTGAAAATGTTATATGGTGCAATTCACCCTATTCTACCACAATGAACTATTGAAGGATGAAGGGGATGAGATCGGATGTTGAGGATTTTATCAGGAGTATATGGTAATCGAAGGCTAGCTTGATTAAGTCAAGAACAGTCCGCCAAAAAAGGTTTGATCCAAACCCTCGTCAGTCTTTATTGTCTCATCCATGGACTCAAATGTGTCCGAGAGGTTGATATGCTTGAGGAATCGAGAGTGTTCCGTCACCACACCGTTCCATGTTTCCAAGCTGCTGATGGAAAGTAAATCCTTGGCTCGGGTTGCGATAACGTAGGCTATCCTTCTCTCCTCGTCAATATCCTCCGCCCGCCGATGGGGAAGAATCTGTTCCGACCATCCAGCCGCAAACACCGCTCTCCATTCCAGCCCTTTCGCTGCGTGACCGGTGGAGAGTGTGACGGCATTTATCTCCATTCTTCTCTTTTTCATTTCCTGCTTACGTCTTTCCTTTTCATCCCGGACTTTACGGATGGCTTTCAGGTAATCCGGTATCGTTTTGTAATGCTTAGCGCCATCCCGCATTTGATCGAGATTCTGAATTCTGTCATTGTCCTGAGTGGTCACTTCGTGAACCTTTAGCCACGAATCATATCCGGTTTCATGGCGAATGATCTCGATCGCTTCACCCGCATTGGAGATTCCAGGAAGCCTATCTTGAATGCGAAGCAGTTGTCGTCTCATGTTTTGAATCGCTTTGTGCGAACGCAGGTCCGGACCCGTGAAATCCGCCAGGCTTTCCCATATGGTCATGTTCCGAATTCCGGCGATACGTTTCATTTCCGCACCAATAGAGCGAGGGAGTTTGCGATTGGGCACATTCAGGAAGAAAAGCAGCCACTCATCCTCAAAATGCTGCAGGAACTCCAAATACGCCAGCATCCCCGCAATCTCCTTGCGGCTGTAAAAATCTCCGTTCTGCTGAGTGACAAATGGTATTTCCGCGCTTGAAAAAATCCTCTCAAACGGTTCCGCTTGCGCATTCACTCGAAACAACACAGCCATCGATCTATATTCCAACCCACGAGATTGCAGGTCGATGATCTGATCGGCGACCGCCATCGCTTCTTCGTCGGAATCCCCGTAGACACGCCATTTCACCGACACACCGGTCTCTCTCACAGGTCGTATTTTGATGGGACGACGAGTGGAATCCTGCTGAATCAAGGCGTTGGCGAAGGAGATGATTGACTGACTTGAACGATAATTCTCCTTAAGTTCATAGACTTTGGTGCTGGAATGAGCCGCGAATTGGCGAAATGTTGCGATATCCGCTCCGCGAAAACCATATAGCGACTGATCCGGATCACCAACAAGCATCACGTTATGGTGAAACTTTCCCAAAGCCAGAGTGATGGCATATTGTGGAAAGTTCATATCCTGACTCTCATCCACCATTACGTGGGTGTATCTTTCAGCCCAGGAACACAGGAATTGCGGATCTGCTTGAAAGAGATTGAGAATATCCAAGGTTAAATCGTCGAACTCCTTGTATCTCTTTTCCTCCTTATGTTTTTCGTAGGTCTTCCATATGCGGTGAAAGAGACGATCCTCGGCTGTGTCCTCGGGGGTATAGGATTGCAGGTTCACCCCCGTATTTTTTAGGTATCCTATTCTGTTAAGAAAACCGGATACGCCTCCATCCAATTCCATTGCCAGAGAGAGTTCCGCCAATCCTTTCCGTAATCCATCATCGGTCAGAAGGTTAAATTCAGGGTTGCGCTGTTTCAAAGCTCTGTAACAGAAGGAGTGAATGGTGGTGATATCTGCGGATCCCGAGGATGAGCGAGGTATCATGGTTTTGATGCGTTTTCGCATCTCTTCGGTAGCGTCATTTGTGAATGTGGTTACAAGAACTCTGGCGCCCTGCTCTACAAGACGTGCAGCGCGGATTGTCACCACTCGTGTTTTTCCACTACCAGGACCAGCAAACACTGCGGCAGGCCCTTTATCATGCAACACGGCATTTTTCTGATCGGGATTGAGTTGATCCCAGCCTATGGGTGCACTCGCCATTTCCTGTCGAAGCATTAGGATTAAAATCCTAGGTTTCTTCTGTGGAATTCAATGCCTTCTCGTACATGCACGTCCCAGTAACCCCATTCATGGGTTCCATGGAACTCCTCGTATTCATGCGGGAATTTGATTTCTTCAAGATAGGCGTGGAAAACTCGATTGTCTTCGATCAGAAAATCCTCCGTGCCGCAATCGAAGCGGATGGCTGGAATTAAATCCTGGTTGCAGGATTTAGCAAGAGCGAACAAATCATTCTCACCGCCCTCGGGATGTTCCCCCGCAATGCGTCGAAACTCTTTCGTGTAGGGTTCATCGCCGAGGAGGGGCTTATGTCCCCAAGCGACCGCCCCGGAATGTCCCACGGCCGAGCCAAATATGTCGGGGTGTTTCAATGCGAATTTGATTGCTCCATATCCGCCCATAGAAAGGCCCTCCACGCATCTGCCCTTTCGAGAGGGGATTGTAGGAAGCATGGTGTCCACGTAGGTCACCAAATCCTTCACAATGGAGCTTTCCCACGCCATACCCTCCAATGCATCGGTGTAAAATCCCCTTCCTCCGTCCGGCATGACTACTATCAGGGATAAATCCTGCACGTATCGCTCAATACTCGTTCGGCGCTGCCAGATGGTATGATCATCGGAGAGACCGTGCAGCAAATAAAGAGTGTGAAACGGCCCCTCTTTTTTTTCAGGCAGGATGAGATCAACCGAGATAGCTTTTTGCAGGGAATCGCTAAAGTAATGAAGTTCGCAGAACGCCATGATAAACTCCTTGGGTCATTGTGGATTTATTTGAAACGTTTTAAGAGCCATGATATCTTCAGGCTTATCGATATCCGTGGCGATTTCAGGCCATGGGCTTATGTACGATTTTGCGTTGCCGTCTAACATACGGGACGCAGTTCGCTCCAAATGATTAAGGCTTAAGGCTGAGGGGAACAGAGTCATCGCCGCTAACAATCGAAGAATAATATCCATACCCATCATGGACGCCAAACGTATCGGACTTTTCCGTGCAGCGTAAGCCGCCGTAATGATGTCTCTTTTGGAGCGAAAGAAAGAGGCGTTTAACAGCATCATGTTCCCACCCGTAAATCGTCCTTCGCGCAATGCAACGGACGTTCGATGGATGCCTGGAAAACGATCCGTGCATTTCCCTACAGGAACAATCGGATAAATCAGGTCGGCATTCAGCTTCAGCCCCGCCTCTATGAAATCCGTGATCATTTCCGGGCGAATGAAAGGGATATCGGATGTGGATACCAGCACCCGATCCACCACATTAAGAACGTCCATGCCGGCGAAGATGTTATCAACCAACCCGCCTTGATCCGGATGGCGAAGGATATTATCTGTAACCGGTATGTTATCTCCCACCACCACGATATTATCGACGAATTCCGATCCACTCAGAGCGTTAATGATATGTGTGACCATGGGTTCGCCGTCAATGATGGTCAATGCACGGTTGGATACGCCCGTAGCTGCGATCATTTCCGGCGAGGATTTTCCCCCGGCGAGAACAATTGCTGGAATGGGATTCATTCATCCTCCTTTGAATATTGACTATGCGCCTCTTCACGCGTTAACGAGCGACACAGGAACGAGACGGGGTATTTCAGTTGAATTAAGCGGAGGCACTCCTCAGCCTCACTGCGGGAGAACATCACTCCGAAAACGGATGAACCGCTGCCGCATAATCGGGCGGTGTGCGCTCTCGACATCAATAGATCGTCCTGTAGAAGCGCAATGGGGAGGTGTCGCTCCATTACGGATTGTTCGAAATCGTTGCTCATATTTAAAACCACTCTTTGAACATCGCCGGATTGGATTGCCTCCTCCATTTCCCGCGTTTTACGCGCCGATACGCGATTAATCATTTCATCCATATCTCGATAAGCCTGAGCGGTTGACACATTTGTTTCAGGCTTTACTATTACGAACCATAAGGATGGGGCGTCTGAGATCGGGGTGATCTTTTCCCCTCTTCCTCTTGCCGAAGCCGTACCTCCAAATATGAAAAAAGGAACGTCGGATCCAAGTGACGAGGCGATCTTAAGCAATTGTTCAGTAGTTAATCCGAGCCCGAAGAGTTCATTCACTCCGATAAGCGTGAAGGCTGCGTTGGAACTTCCACCGCCCAGCCCCGCTTGTGAGGGTATTCTTTTTATTAGTTGTATGTATAATCCACGCGAGACACCGGCAGCACGGAGTATCTCGGACGCCGCACGCCAGGCTATGTTGCGTTGATCGTTAGGTATCTCCGGACGATCGCATTCCAATGTGATTTTGTCGCCTTCAGACTCCGTTAATATAATCGTATCGAATAGCGAGATGGTTTGCATGACGCTTGCGATGTTATGATAACCATCAGATCGCAAGCTAAGAATATCCAGCGTATAATTCACCTTCGCGCACGAATGAACTGTAAGCGTCCGTTTCAATCAAGCCTCTTTTTACTGTGATAATCTACTTGATATGGTACCTTACAAGCTTCAGGTTGCGCACCTCCAACAGTACATGGCCCGCCGTGGTGTTGCACCCGATAAGCAATCCATTGATGGTTTTTAAATTCAGTTTCCCATTGGGATCGACAGGAGAAAAGGATCCCCATACTAGCGAATTAAAGAGGATTATCTCGGAACGCCATGTGTCGGATGGAGGGAAACCATCGGATGTGAAGTAATTGCTTCCGGCAGGCGTTTGGATCATAAGCCGAACACGCAATTTGGAATCGTTCACCACGGTCCTGTATTGGAAGGATATGCCTTGATATTTCGACCAGTCAACGGGTTTTTTGAATATCATTTGAGGATACGCCCATTTGTCACCGGGGTGATCAAAATGGATATTGAAATCAACGGAATTATCCGTGCTTATTGCATGGGTCATAAATCCGTTTGACGAAGTGGAATCCCTCCATGAACCTGCGTTCGCATACGGTAGTGGCATTACGTCAATAGGCGTTACGCTTGAAATATCCAGAGCGACATTCAATGTGGTGATGGATTCCGTGTTCTTTTTGTTCGCACTTGCTGGTATGGCGGTGAGACGAAATTCCATTCGAGGCGCGATGGATTTCCCGCCCGGCAGTATTTGCAGAGTTCGCTTCTCCAAACCCATAGGGGGAATGTTGAGGGTCTTAGGAACCGATTTAATCTTCCAATGATTTGGAAGTGAAGTTTTCAAAATCACGGCTCTTTTATTGTTGCTGAAGTTATAAGCCTGAAGTCTCACAGGTATCCATTTTCCGGCGGGAAAGAGGTACTCCTCGCCATCCCTGTGATAATCGCTGAATGGCGGCAGAAGTCTGAGAACGATCGGGGATGGAGGCGTTCTGGTGATTGAAGCGTATTTTCTCGCAGCCAAATATCTTCTCATTTCGGTTTTGATCGCATTGTGTTTTGTAACGAGGTAAATGGGGGAGTCTGTGAGTTGAACGCGAAGGTTGCCATCGGCGAGAGGGATATCCTCTCCGACGCAATCATAAATATGAACCGCATTGCTTCTTATGTCCGCGTTAAAATAAACGTCATTCTTGGTCGTCCAAATTACCCACACATCGTTGCTTCCATCCGTGAACAGATGAGCTTCGATATCGGGGTTGGATTTGAATACGCCTTCACCGGCATAATACATCCCGCCTATAAGTCGATTAAGCGTGGCGAGAGCGCAATATCCGGCATAGGGAATTCTATTTTCGTTAAAGGTTCCGAATTCCACGCCGTTCTCCATATAATGAGGAAAAACAAAGAAGAAATGCTTTGTGGTTCCTGAAGCAAATGACATGGCGTAGGATTTCGGAATGAACTCCGCCTGAGTTTTCATTTGCTGAAATGTCAATGTGTTATTCGGAGCCGTAAGGGGAATGCCAGCCTCAGTTACCCACACGGGCTTGGTGGGAACTCGATATTTGTCCAGTAGATCAAAATGCCCTTGCGCTCTTGCTGGATAATCCATTGGATTGGCGTAAATGTGATAGTTGTAGATGTCGAAGTACGCCTGCGTGTCGTTGCGATAAAGCGATTCCTCGTAAGGGGACGCTCCCATGGCCATCGCCCCTTGCAAAATCTTGACGGATGGATCTCCCGCTTTAAATCCCAAAGTGGCGGCTTTCATAAATGCGGCGTAATCCGCTGCGGAATCCACGGAGAAACCGATATCAGGCTCATTCCATAGCTCCCATGAGGATATAATTCCGTGATAGTGTGTTGCCGCCTCTTTGGCGAAATAATAGACATCTCTCAGATCATCTGGGTATCGGTCCGTTTGATGGTCCGCTCTCGCCCATGCGGGAATGCTATGGAATATCTGATCCACTCGTATTCCGTGTTGGTGTTCCGCAATCACACACGCGTCGTATTTTCCCCAGTCAAACACCCCTCTGGAAGGCTCCACATCCCCCCAGCTCAATCTTTCGCGCACTCGGTTAAATCCCGCTTCCTGAAGAAGACTCGCCATATCATTGAAATATGGCGGTTGCACCAGCCAACAGTCGGCGGCGTCCGTGGCGATAATTGAGCCTTTGTACTGGACGATGAATGGCAGCACGGCGAGGTAAGTGGTTCCGCTGTTATGATCCTCATCGGTTGCCTTTACCTGATAATAACCGTCAGGAAGCGAGGGCACATTGGCAATACCGTGTGAATCGAATGTGTTGGAAATCACCGTTTGTCCCTCAAAATTTGTTATCTGAAAGGAAATAGCGGTGTGATTTGCCGGAGCGTTACTCACTTTGAGCTGAACTGTTTCGCCTGCGTGGTATACATTGTTGGGTTGCGAAGTGGTGATGTTGAGTGTCATGTTCATAGGCGTCGCCATAAGGAGGCAACAAGAGAGTAGATGAAGGATCATGTTCACCTCTGGAAAAGGATTAGGGTTATCATGGCATATATGCAATAATGTGTAAAGTGGGGATGCGTCCGTTCATATGGATATTTAATTGAAGTCCGCCGATCGTGATGCGGATGGATGAGGTATTATCGATTATCCATCCTAACAAGTTTTTATTGTTTGAAAAATGTGCGAAAATCATGATAATTAAGATTGACAGTTAGAATTCCTTTTTGGTAGAATATTAAACCATACTTAATATGGCACTTCTATACAGGGGGATGACTTATAAACAAGGAATTTCGTATTAACGAGCAGATACTGCGGTTCAGTCGTGATTATCCGCGTGTAAGGGATGTTCGTCTAATTGACGAAAACGGTGATCAGATCGGAATTGTGAACGTCCGTGACGCATTGGAGATGTCGCGTGAACGAGGGCTGGATCTCATTGAGATTGCTCCTCAAGCTGCTCCTCCTGTGTGTCGGATTATGGATTACGGACGCTACAAATATGAGCAATCCAAAAAGGACAAGGAGACTCATAAGAAGCAGAAGGGCGGGGATATAAAGGGCATGTTTCTGCGACCGGGAACGGACGATCACGACCTTGAATTCAAAATTAAGAACGCCATCAAGTTCCTTCAGGATGGCGACAAAGTCAAATTTACCGTGAGGTTTCGTAGCCGAGAGATTACACACCCTGAATTCGCCAAAGCGTTGTTGGATAAGGTGGTTGAATTGTCTTCGGATTTTGGTGTGGTGGACAAACCCCCATCCATGGAGGGGCGCACCATGACCATGATACTCGCCCCCAAATAGCAGCCATATCCAAATAGAATTTCGTGAATATCATGCGAAACCGGACTTTTTCCGGTTTCGCTTCTTGAGGAACACTTATGTCGAAACTGAAAACTCGCAAGACGGTAGCCAAGCGTTTCAAAGTGACTTCCACCGGGAAGTTGATGCGTCGCAGCACGGGTCTCAACCATTTGATGCGCAAAAAAACTCTTGATCGTCGTCGCCGACTATTGAATGGCTCTGAGCTATTCAAAGGCGATGAGAAGAGAATTGGCAGGATGCTCGGGGAAGGTCATTGATTCCCCCTATCTCAATTGTTGTTGTCCAACTACATATTAACGAGGGAACGGGATATAAGTGGTTCACGCCCTCCCGTCCGATAGGAGAAAGTAAAAAATGCCACGTGTAAAACGCGGATTGATGGTCAAAAAGCGTCACAACAAAATTTTGGAGGCCGCCTCCGGGTATTTCGGTGGAAAGCGTAGCCTATTCAAAACCGCCAATGAGCAGTTCATGAAAAGCGGAAATTACGCTTATCGTGATCGGCGAAATAAAAAGCGTGAATTCCGCAGGCTATGGATCAGCCGTATCAGCATCGCCTGTCGGAATAACGGTACCACTTACAACAGGTTCATAGAAGGATTGAATAAGAGCGGCATTGCGGTGGACCGTAAAATACTTTCCGAACTGGCAGTTAACGATGCGGGGGCGTTCACGCAACTCGTCGCTCAAGCGATGAATGGATTGCATGTGAACAGGGATGCCGCTGTCTGAAGGGTTTGGATAATTGTTTGACGTAATGTATGGTGAATACGGAGCCCTGGGCGCGGATATCGCGCACGGGGCTTTTACTATAACGACATATATTTGAGATGGCGCAGAGAATTGGGGGATGAGAATGGATGGTCTTGATTTATTGATTGCGGAAGCTTTAAAGGATATAGAAACCGCTCAAAATCTAACGGAGTTGAATCAAATAGAGATCAAATATCTTGGGAGCAAAGGATCGTTGCAAGCGCAAATGCGCACCATCGGCACGCTGCCCAAGGAGGATCGGCCCAAATTCGGTGCGCGCGTTAACTCATCCAAGGAATCCATTTCCCAAAGGTTGTCTTCCAAACGAACGGAACTGGAAGGCAAGGAGTTGGAGGAGCGTCTGAATAAGGAGCGAATAGATATCACTTTGCCTGGGCGCGCCTTTCCAATCGGTCGTTTGCACCCATTGACATTGACGGTTCAACGGGTCAAGGAGGCGTTGATAGGTCAAGGTTATGAGTTTGTGGATGGACCGGAATTAGAGGAATACGCTTACAACTTCGAGGCTTTGAACTATCCTGAGGATCATCCCGCATTCGATGAGATGATGACATTTTACGTGGATGACACCCGACTTTTGCGCACACAGACGACCGCCCTTCAAGGGAGAGTGATGGAAAAGCGCAAACCTCCTTTTCGAATGGCGACAACTGGAAGGTGCTTCAGATACGAAGCGGTGGACGCCACCCATCATCACACATTTCATCAGGTCGATGTTTTCATGGTTGACGAGGGGATTTCCATGGCGGATTTGAAAGGAACGCTCAAACAGTTCGCCAGCGCAATGTTTGGCGGAAATGTTCAGGTTCGTTTTCGTCCCGATTTCTTCCCATTTGTGGAACCCGGGGTGGATTACTCAATCTTTTGGGAAGGACGATGGTTGGAGTTGGGAGGAGCTGGTTTGATCCATCCGAATATCTTGGAATCCTACGGGATCGATACCGAGAGATACTCCGGCTTTGCATTCGGGCTTGGAATTGAGAGAATCCATATGATTCAGAATGGCGTGAATGATCTGAGGCTATATCTTGAAAACGATTTGAGATTTCTCAAACATTTTTAAACATTTACGCTTGCTACGAACCACTTTTTCATCATCCTTCCCAGTTATATGGGATGAATTATCATTGAGGGAATTATGCGATTATCAGTTGAATGGATAAAAGAGTTTGTCCCGACAGAAGCTTCCAGCGAAGAACTTGCTAGAACCTTGACAATGGCCGGGTTGGAAGTCGAGGAGACGATCGAATCGGAGATCGGTCCTGTTCTGGATATCACCGTAACTCCAAACAGAGGGGATTGCCTTTCAGCCATAGGCGTAGCACGGGAATTGTGTGCGATTTACTCATCGCCATTTCCCACCATTCCAAATGGCGTGATCGTACAGCCCAAAAAGGCTGATTATGAGATAAGCGTTGCAATTGAAGACATCGATCTCTGCAGTCGATATGTCGCCCGATTGGTAACTAATGTTCGATCAAAACCATCTCCGGACTGGATGCAAAAAAGACTGATCGCTGCAGGAATGAGACCTATCAACGGCATCGTGGATGTGACCAACTATGTGATGCTGGAGACGGGGCAACCCCTTCACGCTTTCGATTATGAGAAACTCCATGGGGGGCGAATCATTGTCCGCAGAGCACACAAAGGGGAAACAATACGCACACTTGACGGAGTTGAAAGAGTGTTGACGGAAGAGATGCTCGCAATCTGCGACGCGGATCATCCCGTCGCGATTGCCGGAGTGATGGGAGGCGAGGAGGCGGAGATGAACGATTTCACAAAAATCATGCTCTTGGAATCCGCTCATTTTCATCCCATCTCGATTCGCCGGACATCGAAAAAGCTAAATCTCAGGACTGAAGCCTCCTATCGTTTCGAGCGCTTTGTAGACCCAGAATCCGTTGGCAAGGCTGCGGACCGTGCGTGTCAATTGATCTCCGAATGCGGACTTGGGGATGTAACCACCGTGCTGAGCGATGAATATCCCGTCAAAATCGCTCATAATCGGATTATTTTTCGCCCCGCTCGTGCAAACACCATGCTGGGCTACAATATTCCCAAGCCCGAACTGACCAAGGCTCTTGCTAATTTGGGATTTGAATCATTAGGCGAACAGGAGGATCATATCACCTATTCCGTTCCCTCGTGGAGGCCCGACATTCAGCGCGAAATAGATATTATTGAAGAGGCGGGACGTATAATCGGGTATGATCGTATTCCAGAAAGGTTGCCAGTGGGAGTCACCACTCAAGGCAGGGATACGCCGATAGGCAAGTTATCCGCTAAAATACGCACGGGAATTGCGGCGGTGGGATTGCAAGAGATTGTAACCCATAGTTTGCTATCGCCGGGGAAAATGGAGAATGACTATCCGGATGGGCAAAGAATAGAGATTCGCAGCGCACTTTCTTCTGATTTATCCGGTTTGAGACGATCATTGCTGCCAGGTTTGATGGATGTGGCGGATAGAAATGCTCGCAGGGGGCATCTACCGTTGGCTTTTTTTGAAATCGGAAAGGTGTTCCACCGCACTGACCAAGGGTATGAGGAGAGCTTGGCCGTTGGGGGGATCATGGCTGGCGCGGTCGCGCCTAGATCCTGGGTTCGGGACGATAAACATTCGGATGCAGACTTTTATATGGCAAAGGGAATTGTGGAGGTTGTATCCCGCCTCTGTTCGGTTCCGGATTTGCAATTTTGCGTAAGCGATGATGTACGTTTCCATCCGGGTAGATCCGCGAACATATTACTTGGCGGAAAGCGTATCGGGGTGGTTGGAGAGCTTCATCCTGAACTAAGAAAACTTCATTCGATACGAGAGAAAATCTGTTTCTTTGAACTGGATTTGGAAAGATTAATTGATGCAGGGACTAAAAAACAGGTATTTGTCTCTTTGTCAGCGTATCCAGTTATGGTCCGTGATATCGCACCGAGAGTGGAGGAATCCATCCCGTATCAGCAGGTTCTTTCTTCCGTGAAAGAAGTGATGCCTGAGATATTGGAGAAGATTGAAGTTACAGATGTGTTTACCGGTTCACAAATTGGCGAGGAGATGAAAAGCTTGACGCTGTCACTCACATTCCGCTCTCCGGACAGAACATTAACGGATGCCGAAGTCAATGAGGCGTTGGAAAAGATACGCGCCAATCTGATTCAAAGATGCAACGCCCGATTTGCGGGGTGACAGAATGCCGAAGGGAGCGAAGCAAGCGAACGCAGGGTTAATCCGTAAATTCGGGTTTAAGTGTAACTATCGGTCCCTTCTTCTTGGCGCAGTTTTATTTCTCGCGCTTATACTTAGGATATGGGGGATTGGTTGGGGATTACCGAATCAGGATAGGATATTGTCTTATCATCCTGATGAGGGCCCGAACCTGGCACTTGGAGTTCTGGATAACGGCATCCTTAAGCCACACTTGGACCTCGGCTTCTATAATTACGGTTCCCTCTATTTTTACTTGTGGCAAGGGGTTGCGGCAATGAACCAGACCTATGGTTTTGTTCGTCTTCCTCCCATCGGCTCTCCCGACCACCCTATGACAGATTCCCCTGCGGCGATAATTCTTATCGGCCGCTATCTCACCGTTGTGTTGAGTATGTTAACCGTTTTGTGCCTATATAAGATTGGGGACAGACTTTACGGTTACTGGGGTGGGATCATTGCAAGCGGTTGTTACGCCATTGCACCGGGTGTCGTCATGCATTCGCATTATGCAACGGTGGACATACCTTCGATTTTTTTCGTTGTCTTGTGCCTGCTCTTCACCATGCAATTCGACAATGATTCGGCGAAAGGATCGGAAAATTGGAAATTAATCACCTTTGCGGGACTTACCGCCGGGCTTGCCGCCGCCACGAAATACAGTTGCCTCCTCGTAATACTCTCTCCTTTGGCTATTATTTTGTGGAGAGGAGCCTATCGTAAATCCCCTTGGGTGATCGCATCCCTGCTGTTACTTTCATCTTGTCTCATAGGGTTCCTCATCGGTTGCCCTGGAGTGTTTCTGGATTCCCACGCATTTTTCCATGACTTTTTCTTCGAACTGCATAAGTCAGGCGAGGGAATGGGGTTACTATTTGTTCATACGGGTAACGGGTGGCTCTACCCGCTGCATATCTCTCTTCCCTTGGCGTTGGGATATCCGCTTCTTCTTTTGTCAATCATTGGGGCTTTTATTCCCCTAAAAAATAGAAAACCCGCGGAGATCGCTCTGGCTGTATTTTTTGTGGCGTATTATTGCATGATAGCGATGGCAAAGGTGAGGTTTTTTCGATACGCATTACCTTTAATCCCAATCCTTGGCATTTTTTGCGCCCGGTTGTTTTCTCCGATCAAGGAGAAACGCATATGGCTCCGAAAAACGTTGCGTGTGGTAGCGGCCGGCTCAATAGTCGTTGCTCTGTTTATTACCATGGCAATCGATCATTCCATGAGCGGGGAGGATCCTCGTGACCAGGCGATGAGTTATCTGTCGCAATACGCGAATCAGGATAAAAGCATTGCGTTTGCAACCACCCCATGGTATTACACCCCACCTTTCTCTCCTTGGTTTACAGCCATGAGCTTCCTTCAGCGCAGAGACGCCGCCAAAAAGGTGTCGACTTTCAAGCTGATATTGCCGGCACAAGGTACGGAATGGGATAATTCAGTGCTCACTCCTCCTCCCGATTTTTGCGTGCTTAGCAACTTGGAATCTTCAGACGCATTACGGCTACGTCAGCCCGATGCATTGCAATTTATGAATACGCTACGAATTCAATACAAGGACAGGATTTTTGAAAATCCTCCTTCGCTATTCGGCTTTCAAATCCATTATCATGGTTACGTGCCAGTGGACTGGCTGTACGCTAATCCGGAAATATACGTTTACTCCAGAGACAAATCATGAGCATGTATTCTTTTCAGCAGTTTGATAATGGGATCAATCTATTTCTTGACCACTTGGCAGTTGAGAGAGGTCTGACGGAAAACACTTTGCAGGCGTATCGGACAGACATATCGCAGTTTAGGAGCTATTTGGCAAGCCGGCGTATCTCAGTAATGGACCTTGACGAAAGAGTTGTACAGTCGTTTGTCAGTAGTCTGAAATCGTCTAATATGAAGGATACCTCACTTGCCAGAAAGATCAGTGCGCTAAGGATGTTTTCAAGATTTCTCCATGCCGAGGGGATATTGCCTGTCGATTTTACTGAAAATTTGGAAAACCGTCGGGTTCCAATGCAGCTGCCTTCTGCGTTGTCAATCCCGAAAATGAAGAGGTTGTTACAACGCACCAAAGGCATGAACCTTGTCGATATACGGGACAGAGCCTTAATGGAACTTTTATACGCTTCCGGGATGCGCATTAGCGAGGCGGTTGGAATCAGCTGGGAAATGATCGATCTGAAACACGGGATGGTCAGATGCAGAGGCAAAGGAGGGAAGGAGAGGATTATCCCGATCGGAGCGCCCGCTTGCGTTTGGCTTCAGAGGTATTATGATATGGTATCCCGACGCAAGAATCACATGCCAAAGGGGCGTTGGGTCTTCATCGGAAATCGCGGAAGCCATTTATCACGGCAGGGCGCTTGGCGCAGAATAAAACTTCACGCTCTACATTCCGGTATCGATCAGCGGATCACCCCGCATATGTTCCGTCATTCCTTCGCAACGCACCTCCTCAATGGCGGGGCGGATTTGCGGGCGATACAGGAGATGTTGGGGCATGCACGCCTTTCCACAACTCAAATATATACTCATCTTGGCATGGAGCGACTAAAACGAGTATACAGGGAAGCTCACCCTCGTGCTTGAATGTATGCTACTTGTAACGATGGAAGGAGGGTATGCAGATGATAGGGAAGACAAGAGTTTTCTTGATTGTCTTGGATGGTGTCGGCGTTGGGGAGTTGCCCGATGCCGCTCGATACGGCGATTCCGGCAGCGATACGATGGGGCACATTGCGCAAGCGTCAGGCGGATTGCCCCTCCCAAATCTTCAGAAACTGGGTCTGGGAAATATCCATCCTATAAGAGGCTTATTCCCTGCTTCGCCTCCATTAGCGGCATGGGGCAAAATGCGAGAGGCGTCGCCGGGGAAGGATTCAATCACAGGACATTGGGAGATGATGGGGATCATACTTGAAACCCCTTTTCCCACCTACCCCAAGGGTTTCCCACCCGAGATAGTAAAGCCCTTCACCAAAGCCATCGGAGTAGATGTAATTGGCAACTATCCAGCTTCCGGCACCGAGATCATTCAGCGTCTGGGCGAGGAGCACATGCGAACCCGAAAACCGATCCTTTACACATCCGCGGATAGCGTTTTCCAAGTGGCTGCTCATGAAAACGTGATTCCACCGGAGAAGCTATATGATATTTGTAAAATAGCTCGCGATCAATTGCGAGGTAAGCACGGGGTTGGAAGGGTTATTGCCAGACCATTCGTCGGCGAACCTGGACATTTCGAACGAACCTCCCGGCGGAAGGATTTCCCGTTGGAACCGCCTCGCAATTTTCTTGATGAACTGTCGGAAGCTGGCGGCAGAACGCATTCAATCGGCAAGATTCGGGAGTTTTTCTCTGGAAGAAACATAGCGAGTTACGATTCCACCACATCCAACGGGGAGCATCTTCAGGCGATTCTAAAGGGGCTTCGAGATTCCGATGCGGATTTGATATTCGCCAATCTTGAGGATTTCGATATGCTCTACGGCCATCGTAACGACACATACGGATTCGCTCAAGCCTTGGAAAGTTTTGATTTCGCCCTTGGTAAAATAATGGGACTGTTAAGAGCAAATGATATCCTCATCCTAACCAATGATCATGGCAACGACCCCACCACGTCATCGACGGATCACAGCCGCGAATATGCATTCCTGCTCGTTTACGGTGTTCCAGGGCTTGGAGGGTTGGCGGTTGGAGAGCGTAAAACCTTCGCGGATATTGCGGCTACATTGCGCGATATCTTTCATATGCCTGCGTCTAGTGTGGGAGAAAGTATCATAAACTCGCAATGAATTGCGATCATTTCATGTATGATTTTTTATCTGCGAAACGAGCTGGGCAGGAACACTCGGAAGAGGAGATTTGCACTTTCATTTCCATGATGATGAAGGGGGATATCCCGGATTATCAAATTTCCGCATGGCTTATGGCTGTGTGCATCAATGGAATGACGTTCAATGAGGTGGTCCATCTCACATTGGCGATGCGAGATTCAGGGCGAACGCTTAATCTAGACTCCATTCCCGGAATCAAGCTGGACAAGCATAGCACTGGGGGAGTGGGGGATAAGACCACGTTGATTATCATCCCAATCCTCGCGGCGGCTGGGGTTCCGATATTGAAAATGTCGGGGCGCGGTCTGGGTTTTACAGGAGGAACCACAGATAAGCTGGGTTCCATTCCGGGTTTTCGGACTGCTTTGAGCATTCAAGAGGCGGTGAGGCAAGTGCTAAAGTGGGGCGCCGCAATGGTTAGCCAAGTCACCGAATTAGCGCCTGCGGATAAAAGGCTTTACGCTCTGAGGGATGTCACCGCAACAGTGGACAGCATCCCATTGATCACTTCAAGCATACTCTCCAAAAAGCTCGCAGTGGGAGCGGACGTGATTCTCTTCGATGTAAAGATTGGATCAGGCGCTTTCATGCGGTCCTTAGATGAAGGGAAGGAGTTGGGGCGGATGCTTATACGGGTGTCAAAGGCGGCGGGCAAGGATTCCGTGGCTCTTCTCACCAATATGGATCAACCTCTTGGGAGAGCGGTGGGTAACGCGCTGGAGGTCAGAGAGGCATGCGAACTCCTAACGAATCCCCACTGCTCGGATACAAGACTGTTGGAATTATGCCGGGAACTGGTTGTTAATGGGCTGGTTCTAGCGGACAAGGTGAAAAGTGTAGACGAAGGACGCGAAGAATTTGATCGCATCCTTAACTCCGGGGATGGAGCACGTTCCTTGGAGCGCATCGTTTCCGCTCAGGGCGGTGACCCATCCATCGTAGCTCATCCGGAACTTCTCCCATCCACTGATAGCATCATCGAGGTGCGGGCGGAGTGTTCTGGTTATGTCACCCAAATTCACGCAGGGGAATGCGGTCGAATTGCCATGGCGCTCGGAGCGGGACGATCAAAGTTGGAAGACGATGTTAATCCCGCAGCCGGAATATCGCTGAACTGCCACATAGGGGACTACGTGGAACGGAACCAGGTATTAGCTTTGCTGCATGATCCCATGGATTTAATGAATGATGAGATGTTGACAAGATTGAGGAGCGTCATCGTCATCAATGCCGAAACAACCGCACCGATGCCTCTGCTTTATGGCGAACTTACATCTCTGAATTCTACGGAAGGAGAGTGTATTCCGTGATTTCAGGATCGCATTTGTAACGTTTCGCCAAGAACCATACACCGGATACACCTATGCCGCGATTCACGTAAAGTTGCATGTTGCGGACGTGATACCATCCGTGAATCAATCTAGTGCGGAGGTGAATCAGACAGATGAGTTCAGGAGTGAGGATTGGCAGATTGTATTGTCCGCCATGGGTGTGCCCTGAGAGCACAAGCATATTATGGTCCAATTTGATATGTTTGACGATATCCGGATTATGGGCAAGCATGACAACAGGCTCATTTAACGGGATATTGTGCAAGGCTTTTTCGGGATCGCAGGAACTCTTTAGCAAATCGTCCACTCCCGCGAACCACAGACCGTTTCCGATCCTCACGGATTCGTTCATCAACACCTGAAAGCCCAATTTTCTCATGCCTTCCGGTAAAACCCCGCGACCGTGAGGATAATCGTGATTCCCCATAACCGCGAAGACATCCCCTTTGACGTGTATATGAGATAAAATGTTAAGAACCGGCTGTATGTTTCGCGGGGAGGAGTTGATAAAATCGCCTGTCAACGCCACATAATCTGGTTGTACGGCATTGATATATTCCACGGCGGATTCCAAAATGCAGTCAGGTATATCGTGTCTGCGATGTAGATCGCTGATCTGAACGATTCTTTTTCCAATTAGCGAACTTGGAAGATTTTGCAGATGAACATCGTGGTGCGTAATATCAAATATGTTATTGTATTTATCTGTATTCGATGTTTGAGATTCTTCGTAACGCTCAAGCATGAGTCCAAGCCTTTCCTGTACACTCATATTATATACTTTACTGAACGCTAATTTGCTCCTGTGGATTTGTCATCGGCGTAAATTCCGCGTTGTAATTGAAGACTGTACTGATTGCTTTGTAACACGGAGTGGATTCACACGGCATGAAAAACGATTTCGTGATCGGATTGCGCGGACGCCATAATGGATAGTATCGAGGCGGGCAGAATGACCGACCTCTTCATAACCAATGCACGGATTTCCTCGGATTGACTTCCCGCACGACTGGGAAGTAAAATATGGAGACTAAAATGAAGAAAAAGATTACTGTTCCAGATTTAAGACAAAAAAAGGAAAACCACGAACGGATCGTGATGCTTACCGCTTATGACACCCCATCCGCCAGATTAGTGGATGAGGCGGGTGTTGATGTAGTCTTGGTTGGTGATTCCCTTGGGGATAACGTCCTTGGATACGAGAACACCATTCCAGTCACCATGGAGGAGATGATTCACCACACCAGAGCCGTAAAACGGGGACTCCGCAGAGCCCTTTTGGTAGCGGATATGCCGTTCATGAGTTTCCAGTGTTCGTGGGAGGAGGCGGTTCGGAACGCGGGACGGTTGATTAAGGATGCCGGAGCCGAGGCTGTAAAGATTGAAGGCGGAGCGGCGATTGCGGAAACTGTTCATCGTATGACCGGATTCGGTATTCCCGTAATGGGGCACCTTGGATTAACACCGCAATCGGTGAATGCGTTTGGCGGCTATCGCGTGCAAGGCAAGGATGCCTATTCGGCAGAGCGTATCATGCAAGATGCCGCGCTGCTTCAGGAAGCTGGAGCATTTGCTGTTGTGTTGGAATTGGTTCCCGCCGAGTTGGCCGGCAAGATTTCAAAATCGCTCTCCATTCCCACCATCGGCATTGGATCAGGTCCGTTGTGTGACGGTCAAGTATTGGTTTATCATGACATGCTTGGGATTAATCCTGATCGTTCCTATCGTCACGTCAAGCGGTACGCCGAATTGGGCGTGGAAATACGTCAAGCCACCGAACGATACGCTTCAGAGGTTCGAGAAGGTAAATTCCCGACAGAGGAGAATGGTTTCTAGAAGAATTCCTGGAAAAATGTCGCTCACACTGCGCGAATTCCAGGCAAATGAACGAGATAAATGGAAATATGAGAACTATACAGCAGATTTCAGCCGTGAGAGCCTTTGTTCACGCGGCTCGTAGCGAAAATAAAACAATAGGGTTTGTTCCCACAATGGGGGCATTGCATGAAGGGCATCTATCCTTGTTGCGTAGAGCAAAGAGCGAATGCGATGTCGCGATACTGTCCGTATTTGTGAACCCAACGCAGTTTTTACCAAACGAGGATTTCGAACAATATCCAAGGGACTTGAGCCATGATTCCCGGCTCGCTCAGGAGATTGGTACGGACGCACTCTTCTCGCCAAGCGTGGAGGAGATGTATCCAAATGGTTGTTTGACGACCATCGATGTTCCCGATTTGTCCAATCGATTAGAGGGTGCTTTGCGCCCGGGGCATTTTCGTGGCGTCGCCACCGTTTGCGCAAAACTCTTCCATATTGTTCAACCGCATCGCGCCTATTTCGGGCAAAAGGACTATCAGCAGTATAAGATCATTGATCGAATGGTGCATGATCTCAATCTTACGCTCACCGTTGTCTCTTCGCCGATCATTCGCGATTCGGACGGTTTGGCGCTATCCTCTCGCAACGTCTATCTCTCTCAAGAGGATAGGCGAGTCGCTTCTTCGCTGTATAAATCCCTAAAGTCTGCGGAAGCTTTATTCCATGAAGGGGAGAATGATGCGGAAAAGTTGGAGGAATGCGCAAGATCCTTGCTTAGGAAGGAGTCACTCATCCAGGTTCAATATATGGAATTGGTGGATACGGAAACACTTGATCCCATAAAAACTGTTGAGAGTAAAGCTGTTTTGCTCGCCGCCATCAAGTTGGGGTCCACTCGGTTGATTGATAACATAATTCTATCCCGAAATGTGGAGGGCAATCATTCCAAATCCAATGGTGCCAATCATAATTAACAGGGATACACGGAGGAATTCGATTGGAAATTGAACTGATTGAGACTTCAAGGATCGTGGAGGATGAGTACCAGCCGCGCAAGCATTATGATTCTGAAAGTCTTCAGGGTTTGGCGGATAGCATCAAACAGCATGGTGTATTGCAGCCCATCACTGTAAAGCCTCTGTCGAACGTGAATATGTACATGATTGTCACTGGAGAGCGGCGTTGGCGCGCCGCCCAGATGGCAAACGTTGAGGTGATACCTTGTATTATTAAGGATGTCGATCCGGATGAAGTTTTGACTCAGCAACTCATCGAAAACCTTCAAAGAGAGGATCTTCAACCGCTTGAAAAAGCTCGCGCCTTGAATATTGTAAAGACAAAACTCGAATCCACCAATCGAGAGATTGCAGGCCGTCTGGGTATCTCCGAAAGAACCGTGGGGCATCTGTTGGATCTTTTGGAGTTGCCCGGCAAAATCGGCGAACAGGTCGTATCCAGTCCCAATCGTCCATCAGACGGACAACTAACCGAGAAGCACGCGCGCTTTCTCAAGCAACTTAACGATGAACCGGATTTGCAAAACGCTCTCGTCGAAAAGATTAGAAATGAAAAAATAACAAGTGACCAAACCGGTAAACTGGTGAAGGCGTTGAAAAACCGCCCAGATCAGCGGGAGGAGATCATGACTTCTCCGATGGATCATCTAGTTGAGTTTTTCCGAGGGATTGATACACCTAATAGCACGATGGAAACCACAAAGGATCAGGAGAGTTTCCATCCCGGGGTTCAGCATATCCAGGAACTGACCGAGGCGTTGAACGATTTTCATCCCATGGAAATGCACCCGAATGATGTAAGGCGGATGCAGGATGTATTGACATCGCTGAAACTTGTCGTGGATGGGTTATTGCGCGAATGTTCTCTTGAACTTGAAAATCATTCTTAAGCCCTTACATTCTGTTTTCACGCATAGCTCCTCCAATTATTTCGCAAGGTGCATCAAAGCTATCAATCAAAAAGCATGATCATGTCTTGATCAGCAAAAAAAATGGACAGGA